>JAFZME010000176.1 GCA_017553405.1 Bacteroidales bacterium | reverse complement strand
GTTCGGCCGCCACGTGCTGCATGTTCTTGGTTTGGATATATTTCCACACGGCTGCGGGCATTCCGCCGACAATCAGATACAGATTGAATACAGACATCATCTGGCTGTGTACCACAGGATCGACAGGTGTTCTGCCCTCATATGAATTGCGGAGCGCATCGATGACCTTTGGCGCCACCCCGATCGCCAGTGCGAATTCTTCGAAATCCAGCGGGAAGACATCCACCACATCCATATAGCCGACAGGTTCCGAGCGGACATCGTTCAATTCCACGCCTAATAGCGAACCCGTCAGACCATATCTGAAGCTGCCTTCATCTACCAGGAACTTAATCTGGGTCACGCACTCCTTGCAGTCCTGAATCTCGTCAAACAGGATGAAGGTCTTCCCGGGGACCATAGGCACATCGGTAAAAGTAGACAGCCTCAACAGGATATCGCTTGCGCTCTGCACTCCGTCAAAGATGCCAATGGCTTTGGGAGTTTTGATGAAGTTGATTTCGATAAAGTGCTCGTAAGTCCGTGCCGCCAGTCTCCTGAAAGCTTCAGTTTTTCCAACTTGCCTCGCACCAGTAAGGAGCAAAGCCTTATTCTGTGTCCTGTAGAACTCATCCAGGAATGCGTCGAGTTTGCGTGTAATCATCGTTATTCCTTTTTTCCAACGCAAAATTAAGCCATTTCTTCCTTTTTTTCAACATAGTTTTCTCAATAATTCCAACTTTTTCCAATCTTTTTTCCAAATTTCTATGCCAAAAATAAATTGCAAAAACGGACAAAATTAATTGAACTGGATAAAAAAAGGGGTTGAGATTTTATCTTCAACCCTTTTCCGATTTACAAAACATTATTACTGTTGATAGGCGCCGGGCATCCAGACGCCGCTGCCGGGACGGGAGGTGCCGAGCTGGTCCTTGTTTATGCACTCGATCTCCTGGAGCCAGGCTTTGAAGTCGGCGTTGGCCGAATTAAGCGCCGCAGTGAAGTCGGATGCGGTAGTCTGGTGGGCGTTGGCGCCGGTGACGGTGCCGTTCCACTTCCAGACCAGGTCGTTGGCGTCCCAGGCGATGGCGCCGAAGTCGCCCTTTGAGTGCCCCTCGTCATAGGTACCGGATATGGAGCCGACCTCCATATCCGCCGTGCCGTACTTGGTGCAGTTGAGGTTGACCGTGTGGGCATCGCCGGAAACAAGGCCGAAGGAGTAATGGGCATCCTCGCCTATGATAATGTTGTTGATGAGATAGTTATTATTATTTGCGAGAGTCGCCATTTTCACCAGAGGGGTCGAAGTGCCGTCGACGGTCTTGGCGCTCGAATAACGGGCCGAGCCGATGAGGGTGCAGTTGCTGATAATCAATCCCGTGGAGAGATTGTCAACATAGATCCAGGATGCATTGCCTCCTGCGGAAGCCGCATAGGTGTCATCCGCAATAGTGCAGTTGTTCATACACAGGAAACCGATATCCTGGGCAAAAATGGTCGTGCCGTCCTGGTAGCCTATCCAGTTGCCCGAGAATGAGCATCCGTTCAGGAATATACCGCTTGTGGCCGGGGTTTTACAGGCGGAAATTGCTCCGCCGCGGATTGCGCGGTTGTTCTCGAAGCGGCAGTTGTTGAAATAGGCCATTTGGTCGGAGTACATTGTAACGGCTCCGCCGTAGGCACTGACGACATCATTGTTTGTGGCCATTGTGTAATTGTCCACGAAAGTACAGTTGTCGAAGTAGCTGGATGTGCCGTCGTGTCCGATTCGGACCGCTCCGCCGTGCCGTCCATAGTTTGCCCCGGTGCCGTTATACGTGTTGTAATTGCCTTCGAAGCGGGTGTTGCTCACCTTCATAAATCCGGTGTGGTTCCCGGCGTCGCCGTAGGATTGATAACTCAAGGCCGAAGCGCCGCCGGACGCTCCGTAGTTTTCTTTGAAGAGGCAGTCATCGATTATGACTTCCACGTCGCTCTGACTTCCAGCGATGGAAATCGCACCACCAAAGGCTTCGCTATCGTTAGTCCTGTCCGTGTGATTACCCTCGAAGGTGGTCCCTGTGATGGTGATGCTGCCTCCCGTGCTTTCCGTGCGGATTGCTCCTCCATATGTTCCATCCTTATCGACATAGTTGCCCTTGAAAACGGCATCCTTGATAATAAGATGGGAAGTTTCCGTGACAAGGATGACTCCGCCGACACCGCCTTTTATGACGTGGTTGTTTTCGTACAGTCCCCCCTGAATCTCCAATGTGGCATTATCGGCCACATTCAATGCGCCGCCCCAAGATGCTACGTTCCCTGTAACGGTGCAGTCAAGGAGTTTGGCATAGCCGTGGTTGAATACACGCAGAGCCGCTCCCCTTCTGCGGTCCTTTATTGAGCCGTCGGTGTTCAGGTTGGCTATCGAATTGTTCTTCAGCGTGCAGGAAGTCAGGGTAAGATTTCCGTTGGCGACTACTATGGCTCCGCCGCCTTTGTCGGAGGTGGTTGCCGTGTTGTCTTCAAAAATGCAGTTTTCAGCTGAACATTCGGCAGTGCCTTCATCAATGTAAAGGGCACTTCCCGGGGCTGTCCCCTCATTGTCGTGGAAATGGCAGTCCTTGATCGTAGACTCTCCATTTGCCGTCAGCGAGGCGGAATATGAGCCCCAGTTGTTGAAGAATTCGCAGTTGTCAAGATAGAGATTGGTGCCTGCATTGGCGTAGAAACAGCCGCCGACGGATCCGGTGCCGTTAGCCTTCTTGTTCTTGCAGTCGGAGAACACGCAGCCCGTGAACCTTGCCTTGGCATCGTCCGACATCAGGATCGGGGAATTACGTGACACGTTGGCGCGGCCCTTCTCGAAGGTGATGTTCAAGAAAGAGACGTTCGCATTTGCACCGAGATTTAGAAGGCGGTGGCTTTCTGCGCCGGTGATGATTGTGGTGTTCTTCCCGCCGGAGCGTAACGAACCTTCGATATTGACGACGATCTCACGTGACGCATCGGGGAACGCGAGAAGGAGGGAATCCTGGAAATTCCAGGTGCCGGGGCCCATATGGATGGTGGCTCCGTTGAGGGCTTCTGCGAGCGCAGCAACCTTGTCAGGATCCTCGGGCATTGAGATCAGGGCCTTGAGGGCATCGAGGTCCATTGCATTGTCGGGGTTGATGCCTGTCTTGTTGCCCGCGCCTTCGAGGGTGGCGAAGTATTCGCCGGTGGCCTCAAACTCGCCGAATGAATGGATGCAGGAGGCTTCGGTCTCGAGCGGCTTGTCGAGGAAGAAGGTCCCCAGGAGGCCTATAGCGTCGTAATACTTCAGGAGCAGGCCGCCGGAGTGGGTGACGCCGGCGATGACGCTGATATAGACATTGCCTGCAGGCAATCCGGAATCGGAGGAAATCTCGACTTTATTCGATACTCCCTCTCCAGGGATGATGACAGGGTCATCGGCGCGGAGATCGACGCTTATAGGACCGGAGAGAGGCTCTCCGGCAACGCTCTCAATCTCTATGCGCTTGTAGCCGGCCGGGACAGTGATTTTAAGGAAAGAGTTGGCATTGGTGAAAGTGAAGGCCTTTTCGATGCCCTTGGCCACAGCAATGTGGCCTGCGCCGAAGACGCCGTCCTGGACAGCAGGGATGGTTATACTGAACTGCCCTGCGGCCACGAGCGACGAAGTCACGGAAGCCGGATAGACCGCGTAGTAGTCCTCGCCGATGGGCACTGCGGCCTCGTAGGTCGCGTGGGAGGTGCCTTCGCCGGTCTTAATGTCGGCCGTGACGCTTTCGCCGCCGTTGCCGTGGAAGACCTTGATCTGGTCGTTGGCGGACCAGACGGTGTGGCCGTCGAGAAGTTCGGTCTTGGTCTGGGCCGCCGTCGCGGTGAACGTCACCTTACCGGCTCCGTCCACGCTTTCGGGAGCATCGATCTCCTTGTTGCAGGAAAGTGCAAGGGTGGCCGCAGCCGCTGCTATGATGATGTATATATACTTTTTCATATTCATTCCTCCTGTTTAGAAAATGGGCTTTTCTTCGAAATCGGAAAGGTCGCCGTCCTTGTCGTCGTCGCTCGGGCCGCGCTTGGTCGTGACGGAGATGGACGATGCCGGGCCGTCCTTGTAGGTGATCCTCTCGGCATCGGCCGGTTCGGCGTAGACCTTGACGGTGTAGGCCGTCTCGGGGGTGAGGCCCTCAAACTTCTTGGAAGTGCCCGTCACGGGAGCATAGGCGCCGTCGTTGATCGAGCACATATAGCGCGCCGCGTGAGGCACCGCATCCCAGGCGATGGTGAATTCGACACCCAGAACGCTGGTGGCCCTGAGGGTCGGAGCGCCCAGGGCGATGAGATCCAGGGTGGTTACCTCAACGCTCGCCCACTCGCTGGCCTCGTAGTTGGTCGTCTGGGCGTCCGAAGGGGCGGCCTGGACCTCGACCGTGTGGGTTGTGTTGGCCGTCAGGCCGGTGATTACCGCCGAAGGCTCCGTCGTGGACTGGAGAGCGCCGCCGTCGAGCTTGTAGTTGTACTTGCCGGCGTAGTTGACGGCAGGCCAGGTCACGGTGAAGCCGTTGGGAGTGACGTCGCCGTAAGAGAGCATAGGGGCGTCGAGTTTGGTGATGCCTGTCGTGGTCACCTTGATCTCAGCCCAGTCGCTCTCGACGAACAGGTTGAGCTGGTCTTCCGCGGGGGCGGACTTGACCTTCAGAGTATATTCTGTGGAATGCGTAAGGCCGGTGGCGGTGAAGCTGGTCGCACCTGTCTCGACCTCGGCGCCGTCATTGACCTTGCAGATATATTTGCCGGCATTCCTGACTTCATCCCACGTGACGGTGAATTCACCGGAAGAACGGTCTGCGACGGATAGGACGGGCTTTGCGAGCACCGTCTTGCCGGCAGTCTTGAAGACCAGAGGCTCGCTGAAATCGGAATCGATCCAGTCTTCGCTGTCCTTCGGGGCTACCGCCTTGATTTTCAAGGAATATTCATTGCCCGATGTAAGATCGTGGAATGTGAAACTTACGCCCTTTACGGGGACAGGGGCGCCGTCGTCAAGGACCAGTTCATAAGAGTCGGCGTGAGAAACGCTCTCCCAGAGGAAGGTGGCATTGTCGACGCCGGCCTTGACCAGCACGGGCTCCGGAGTCGCGAGTTTCTGCGGCTCCTTGCCCTTTTCGCAGGCCGTGACGGCCGCGAAAGCCGCCAGAGCGATGAGTGAAACAAAACAAATGCGGTTCATATCTTTAGTCGTTATCATCGGTTAATGTCTCAATTTCGTCAAAGTCATAGTACACAAGGCTGAAGAGGCCGGCCTCGATGACGAGCGTCTCGTCTAGGACTTGCTCCTTGACAGTGCCGTCTTCGGCCGTGAGGGTCAGACGGAGACCGTCATATTCTCCCGGTGGGAGTATGAAGTAGAATGGAGTATCCCTGTTAGAGGAGAGTTCGGTGCCCTGGACATCCATAAGGATGATGTCCGAGCCGTTGATCATAGCGAACAACCCGTCGGAAAGGCTGCAAAGGTACTCTCCCGAGACCGGACGGCCCGCGTCGAGCAGGATGGAGCTCAGCTTGCCTGTGCCGGTGAGGTTGAGCTGGAAGATGCCGCATATGGGGCTGAGAGTGAGCGAGGACAGGTCGCTGCCGCGGCCCCACATCGGGAGGGCACCGAGAGTCTGCGATGGCATCGAATGGGTAACCTTCGTGTCGAGAAGGCCCCTGTAGGTGATGCCGTTGCACCTTGCGGTGGCGGGGTAGCAGGCCACATAGATGTTGCCTTCAGGCTTGACGCCCTCGAACGAGGCCGAGGAATAGCCGGCCCCCGAACGCAGGGTGAAGACCGAAGGGGTGTCCTCAAGGTCGCTGACGATGGCGATGGCGTCGCCCTTGCTCCAGGCGGTGAGGGTGTTGGTCCCTATCTGGGACCTGGTTTCGAACGGCCGGATGGTGACAAAGGCGAGGTCCTTCTCCGGCGATGGAGCCGCGCTCTCCTTATTGCAGGAAAGCAGCGGTACAAGGACAAGCAGAAGCGGTAGTATTCTTTTCATCTTCATATCCGGTTATTCTATTATGTCTATGGTCTTGGTGACGGTGCCGGTGAGGCCGTAGGCGTCCGTGACGGTGAGGGTGACCTCAACGCCGAGGGCGGGAGCGTCGAAGACGACAAGCGGCGAGTCGAAGTTATACTCGGTCCCACCGATATTCCATAGCCATCCGACTATGCCGCCGATATTGTCGACCGACTTGTCTTCAAAGACGACCTCGTCGCCGACTTTGGCGGTCGCGGGACAGTCGAAATCGGCCCAGGGAATGTCGTTTTCGTCGATTACAAGCACCTTGTGGGAATATTTGTCCTCTCCGGCGCCCTGCTCGGCGTAGGCCGTAAGGGTTATGGTGTAGAGGCCGGGCTCGTCGAAGGAAAGGCCTTCGAGTTCCAGGCCATAAGACTTCTTCGTGGCGCCGACAACGCCATATTCCCACCTGCAGAAGGCGAGGATGTCGTTCTCGACGACGGAAGTGTTCTCGATCAGCAGCTCCTCACCCACGTGATAGACGTCTTTATTGGTAGTGAATCCGGCAATAACTTTGACTGCCGGCTCCTTGCTGCAGGCGATGGCCGCAACAAGCGTCAATGTTATAATAATCAGTTTCCTCATAGCGCAATCAGAAGGTCAGGATGATACTGATGGGATAGTGGTCGGAAATGTAGGTCACACCCGCGTACTTGTCACGGACGGTCGTAAAGCGGCTGACTCCGGAAAAAAACTTGAACCAGGCGTGGTCGAGAGTCTGTCCTCCGTATTTACCGAAGCCGTTGAATGTCTTGTAGGAGTCGCCGATGAGGGCGTTCTGGCGGGCGCTTTTGAATCCGTCGCCTTTGATGCCTGTGAAAATCACGGAATTCTCCTCGACATTCCAGTCGGCAGTGAGCACGATGGGGAGGTTGTCGGTGTTGATGGTCCTGATTTTGGCACGGAGCGCATCCATTTCGGTCTGGAGGAGAGCTATACCTTCAGGATTGGTGTTCAAGTTGATATACTCGAGGTGGGTGTTGAAATGGTAGAACTCGCGCCCGTCCTTCTTGAGCTTCATCCTGCCCCAGGTGCAGTTGCGGTAGTGTTTCGCGCCTGGAAGGCGGCTCGGAGTGTCGGGGGTGGTGGTAAGATAGAATGTTGCGTGTTCCAAAACTTCAATCGAATCCTTGAGATAGAAGACGGCACATTCTTCGCACTCCTCGTCAGGGCCGTTAAGGTTGATACCTATTGCGTCATATTCGGGATGATCTGCAAGAATGTTTTTGCGTATTTCAATATCGCATTCCTGCGCGCCCATCAGAAGGGGCTTCCTGTCGCTGAGCATAGCTTTTACCGCCGGGCGACGATGCTCCCACGCGTTCTCGGTCCCCTCGTCAAGATCGATGGTTCTGAGGTTGAAAGACATCACGTGGACTGGCCTGCCGCCGGCAGTGCCTTCCGGGTCCTTATACCAGCGGGAGTAGTCGTAGTCCATCTTCTTATGGCAGCCGGCGAGGCAGACCGCCATAAAGACCAGACCCAAAACTATTTTGATATTGTTTTTCATATTCATAGTCCTTTTATTACCATCCGGGGTTCTGTGTCAAGGTGTAGCCCTTATCCCTATATTCGCGGATAATCTGAGGAGGAATGGGTATAAGATACTGCCTGCCGTCGGGATACCAGATCCTCGGAACGACGAGCCTGAGTTCGAGATCGTAGCCGCCGGCCGGGTTGGGGATGGCCCTGAGCCCCATCTCTGAGGAGTCCTCCGGGAATATCTGGACGTAGATGTCCCTGTAGGCGGCAGGAATCTGGCTCATAGGCTTCATCGAGAAGTAGAACTCGTCCTTGCCTTTGCCTCTGAGGTCGATCTTGGTGTCCAGCGCGGGGATATGGATACCGGTCCAGGGAAGGTCTTCGTGGAGGTGTCCTTCGGCCCAGCGGTCGAGATCCGTGTTGCGGAAGCCTTCAAAGAAGAGTTCGATGGCCCTTTCGCGGCGGATTTCGAGGATTACGGGATCGGTGATATCCGGATAGAAGGTCTCCTGGAGATACGGATCGACAGTCGTCGGGAGCTGGTTGAGGCCTCCGGAAATGCCGGCCCTCGAGCGAAGCTTGCCTATGGTCTTGGCCCAGTCGGAAGCAGTGATCTCGCCGAGCTCGGCCCTGGCTTCAGCATAGATCAGAAGGACTTCGGCATAGCGCATCAGCGGTAAGGAATTAATACCCTTCGAATCCTTGTTGTAGGCCACGTCGTCGATGCAGAACTTAATGATATGGTAGCCCGAAATCGCTTCCTGGCCCCTGATGTCGGGGAGCAACTCCGAGTCAGTGGCGCCGGCCATCGTATAGTCGGGCGTCCTGAGCGTCTGGGCCAGACGGAGGTCGCGGCCGGTGAACTCATCCTTGAACAAGGTGGTGGTGTAGTTGGCCTGGGAGGTGACCGGCGTGCCGTCCAGCTTGAGGTAAGTGAAAAGGAACGCGCGCGACATACAGTCGCCGTTGCCGTAGTTGGTGTTGAAATGCCTGTTGGCGGAGTTGTAGATGCCGTAGTCGAGATCCGTGCAGAGACCGAGGATGACCTCGTCGGTCTGAATCTCTGTGCTGTAGAACAGGCTCCTGTAGGCGCCCTTGCTGCCGGGATCGGTGTGGATGGAGAACTCGCCGGATTTCATAATGGCATCCGCAGTGGAAGCGGCCATCCTGTAGAGGTCGTCAGCCGTGTAAAGCTCATCAGGCAGGTGGTGGTATTTCTTCCAGGAGGCCTCATAGAGGCAGATACGCGCCTTGAGAAGCAGCGCGGCATATTTGGATACCAGCGAATTGCCCACTGATGAGACGGTCCTCAGGTGCTCCGCGCAGTAGTCAAGGTCCTTGATCATATGGTCCACGATGACGTCACGGGAATCGCGGCCCTTGTAGAGGGTGGCTTCGTCAGAAGATTCGACCAGGTGCTCGAACCACGGCACCTCGCCGTAATCGCAGAGTTTGGTGGTGAAGTAGTACCAGGCGCGGAACCATTTTCCGAGAGCAAGGTAGTGAGCCTTGGTCTCCTCGTCGACAGTGCAGTCTTCGCTTTGCAGGGCGTCCAGGAAGTAGTTGATCCTCCTGAGGCCGCCCCAGCCCCACGAGGTTTGCTGCTCGGGATTGTAGGTGCCGGCGAGATAGAAAGACGTCGGGGACGGAGTCATACAGTAGTCGGAGGCTCCGTGCTCCTGATAGAACACATCGTCAAGCGAAGGAAGGAGCGAATAGAGGGAGTACGAATAGGACTGAATACCGGTCTCGGAACCGAAAACGGTCTTGCGGTCGGCACTGGAGATCAGCGGTTCATCAAGGGAGCAGGAAAGAGAGGTTGCTCCGGCAAGAAACAACGCGAAACAATATTTGAAAATGTTCTTTTTCATAGCATCATCCTTTTAGAAACTGATTTGTAGTCCGAAGGAGAACGTACGCATAGTCGGGTAGTTGTAGCCGTCGCCCTGGGTGCCGCCAAGGTCGTCGTCGGAGCCGTAGCAGACGGTCACTACGTCGAAGTCCTTTGTGTACTTGTGCATAGGAGACCAGGTCCAGAGGTTCTCGGCCGAGAAATAGACCGAGAGCTGGCTCATCTTGAGTTTGTCGGTGACCTTCTTGGGGAAGTTGTAGCCGACCTGCAGGTTCTTGAGGCGGATGTAGGAGACGTCCATCATATAGCGGTCGATCTTCTTGTTCTGCCAGGAGACGCCGCAGTAGCCGGTGTATTTAGGAAGCAGGGCATCCGGATTCTCCGGGGTCCAGCAGTTGTCGAGCTGCCACTTGTAGGCCTGCGCGTAAGGGCGGCAGTACTGCCCCCAGAACGGACCTTCCTTCGTGGGGTTCCACAGGCGCTTGCCGATACCCTGGAAGAAGGCCGAGACATAGACGCCGTACCAGCTCAGGTCGAGGGTGAACGAATACGGGAAGCGGGGATGGGTGTTGCCGATGATGGTCTGGTCGCCCGGGTCGGCGAGGGTGTCGGAGCCGGAGTCGATCATATTGTTGTGGTTGAGGTCGGCGAAGATGACGTCGCCCGGGTAGGTGAGGCCGTCGTCGTGCATCCTGATACGGGTCTGCTCGTAAGGGATGGGCAGGCCGGTGTTGATGTCGGTCCAGTAGGTGTCGATCTGCTCCTGGTCGCGGAACAGACCCTCGACTCTCCAGCCCCAGACGTCACCAATCTCGTAGCCCTCGTAGTAGTCCTTGAATGTGAATGTGGGGTTGTAGTACTTGGTGATGAAGGAACGACTGTCGGCGAGGGTCGCCTTGATGCCATAGGAGAACGGCTTGCCGAGGAGCTCCACGGAGTCATGCCAGGACAGCGAAAGTTCCCATCCTCGGGTGCGCATGTCGGCGTAGTTACCCTTAGGGGCGTCGGCGCCATAGGTGTCCGGGAGGGTGGGACCGGTGGTATACATATTATAGGTACGCCTCTGGTACCAGTCGAAGGTGAACTCCAGCCGGCCGGAGAACATACTCAGGTCGAGGCCGGCATCGACCGTCTGGGAGGTCTCCCAGGTGAGGTTGTCCGGGACCTGGCTGGGAGTGCCGGTGTAGCGCATTCCGCTTACGCCGTCGAGGCAGCGGCTCCATTCGCTGACGCCCTTGCCCATAGTGCTATAGGAAAATTTCTCCATAAAGGCGTAGGTGCCGACGCTACCGTTGCCGAGCTCGCCGAAGGAGCCGCGGATCTTGAGGCTTGTGATCCACTTCGGATCCACCTTGAACCAGTGCTCCTTGGATATACGCCACGCGGCGGAAGCGGAAGGGAAAAAGCCCCACTGGCTACTAGTCGGGAACTTGGAGGAACCGTCGTAACGGCCGTTGACCTCAAAGAGGTAGCGGTCGTCGTAGGAGTAATTGAGACGGAACATGAAACCCGCGACCCTCCAGCGACTTTCGTTGGAGGATATGCTCATATCGTCGCCGACGGCGAGGTTTATACAGTCGGTGTCGTAGGTGAGCAGGTCGTAACGTTTGGAGGTGACGGCCTTCCACTTCTCCTGCTCGTAGTTGTAGCCGGCCATCGCCTTGAAGTAGTGCTTCTTCTTGAAGGTGTTCTCATACTCGGCGTAGGCGTTGACGGCTATGTAGTCGGTGCGGGAGGAATATTCCTGCAGGTAGTCGTCGAGGCCGGGGGTGCCGAGATAGCTTATCTCATCCGGAGCTACGCTGTAGGGAACGACGGTGCGCTTGCGAAGCTCGGTCTTGCCGCGGTCGGCGTAGGTGAAGTCGGCGTTGATGCGGAAGGTGTTCTTGAAGAAGTTGGTGTTGATCGAGGTCGTCGTCTTGTAGTTGCGGACCTTGCGGTCGGTGTAGTTGTTGCCCGTCACGAGGCCGCCGACGGCGTAGGCGCCGGACATTGTCATCGTGCCGTCCGGGTTGAAGATTGGCGAACTGGGACAGCCTGCCATGTTGATGGCAGTCCAGAAGTTGCCGGAGCTCTGCTGGTTGGAAGTACTCGGGATGTGGTAGAACTCGTTGTTGAAGGTGATGTTCTCGGAAATCTTGAGCCAGGGGCGGACGTTGGCGCTCATCTTGGCGCGGAGGTTGAGGGTGTAGTATTTGTCCGTACTCAGCTTGAAGAGGCCGTCGTACCAGTAGAGACGTCCCGAGACATAGTAGCTGAAAACCTTGCCGCCGCCGCTGACGGAGATGTTGTGGGTGTGGGCAAGAGTGTATTTCTTGTAGAGGAAATCGTAGTAGTCGGTGTTGCCGTAGTAGACGTACTTGCCGTCGGGGCCGAGCTCGGTCGTGCGCTTGTTGCCGGCCAGCTGACGCTGGCGGAAGTCCTCGAGCCAGGCCAGCGAAAAGGGCTGCACCTTGTTCATCGTGTTATGATGCTTGCCGGAGACGGCATAGTAGGCCTCGTCGAACAGGCAGGCATAGACGTAGCCGTCCGTGACGACATCAGGGACGGCCGTAGGATCCATAATGGAGACGCTGCCCGAGTAGTTGATCTTGGCCTTGGCGCTGGTGTCGGGGTTCTTGGTCGTGATGATGACCACGCCGTAGGGGGCCCTGGATCCATAGACCGCGGCCGAGGCGGCGTCCTTAAGGACTGAGACGCTCTCGATGTCGTTGGGGTTGAGGGTCGTGGGGTCGCCTTCGACGCCGTCGATGAGGATAAGGGCCGAACCGCCGGCGCCGATGGAGGTGGCGCCGCGGATGTTGTAGTCAGCCGAGCGGCCTGGCTTGCCGTCGATAAGTTCGATGTTGAGGTTGGGGACGACGCCCTGGAGCATCTGGGTCGCATTGGCAACCGGACGGCCTTCGAAGACCTCGGAGCTGACCTGGTCGACCGCGCCCGTAAGGTTCTCCTTCTTGACGGTGCCGTAGCCCACGACAACGACTTCCTTCAGGAACTCTGAAGAGGTCTCAAGCATAATCTTGAGATCCTTCACGTTCTGGGAGGCGACCATCGTGTAGTCCTCGAAGCCGATGGAGCTGGCGACGAGGGTGGAGCCGGCAGGGACGGTGAGGGTGAAATCGCCGTCGAGACCGGTCACGGCCCCTTTGGTCGTGCCCTTGACCAGGACGGAGGCGCCTATCAGGGGCTCCCCCGTCGCGGCTTCTACGACGACGCCGCTGACCGTTACCGTGTTCTGCGCCCTCAGCGCCGGTCCCGCAAGGACCAGCAGAAAGCCCAGAACGAGTTGTACTGCAATTTTTCTCATATAAGTGACTTGCTTCTTTCTGTGATTGTTGCGCCTCGTGTGTGCGCACACAACACAAAGATACAAAATAATATTATAATTCCAATATTTTACCCCTATTTTCTCTCCCCTCCTACCATTCCAACTCCCGCTTCCACCCCCGCCCGACCTCCTGTTTCTTCTCCTGCTTCTGGTCCTGCCTTTCTCCGGTACCTTCTCCATCACCCCTCCTCCATCACCCCTCCTCCATCACAGTATAAAAAAACATTAAATCAGTTAAAAAAACATAAATATCTGCAGGGGTGTGGCGGGAAAGGCTTGCGGGGGAAGTGAATAGTACCTAACTTGAAAACAAAAATGGTTATTATTTCCTGGCGCGAGGCGGAGCGCATTTTCAATTCGTCGGGGACCTGCCGCCACGTCTACAGCACTCCCCTTGAATCCGGTTTCTACTTCGACAACGACGAAGAGCGGAAATTCGCACTTCTGCTTATCGCGCTGGCGGCAGCCGATGCTGGCGTGACAATCCTGGCTTATGCCATTATGACCAACCATTTCCATTTCATCGTACTCGGTGAAAGAGGAATGGAGTTTTTCCTCATCTTCAAGGAAAGGTTTTCCACTTATCTTTCCCGTCACGGCAGGCAAGGTCTTATGAAAAAAGTCTTCCCGAAAGAGACGGAAATCAACAGCTTGAAACAGTTCTGCAACGAGTTGGTCTATGTTATCAGAAACCCGTATGTAGTGAGTCCGGAAGTAAATCTTCTATCGTACCCTTGGTGCTCGGGGTATTTGTATTTCAACAGCCTGATCGACTTGATTCCCTCGCGGAGCGCGGCCGGGATGTCGTATCGGGAACTTCGCCCGATAACGAAGAGCCGGGACACCTCCCTCCCCGGATGGGTGCGGATTACCGACGGCGCCATCAATCCGGCCTGTTTCGTAGATTACAAGCTGGTCGAGAAACTGTTCCGGAGTCCCCAGGAATTTCTGGCAATGTGCTTTAGAAATGTCGAGGCTCAGATTGAGGTCGCCCAAAGGATGGGAGAGCGACCTTTTCTGAAAGATGAAGAAATGTTCCGGCTCATTCGCTCCCGGATCAATGATAAATACGGGGCAACTGACTTCCAGACACTGTCACCTAAAGACCGTACGGAAGTCCTGAAATATATGAAATACGACCTCGCCTCTTCCAACGGCCAAATCGCCCGCGTCCTCAACCGCCCCCAGTCCGAAATCGACGCCATCTTCCCCCTCACCGCCAAGAACCCCATCCCGTAGGCAAAAACGGGCAGTTTTGCATACGAACGGGGCGCTGGTGCGACTCGTAGGCAAAAACGGGCAATTTTGCATACGAACGGGGGCGAAGGCGCGACTCGTGGGCAAAAAGAGGCCTTTTTGCATACGAACGAGGGTGAAGGCGCGACTCGTGGGCAAAAAGAGGCCTTTTTGCATACGAACGAGGGCGAGGCGAGGTGGGCGGGAGAGCGCCGGGAGGGGGCGTCAGGCCGCCAGGGGGTCTGGTTGGGGACGCAGGCCGTTGAAGGGCCGGGGACGTCGGACGCGCCAGGGGGGCTGGGACTTCAGGGGGCCTGGCGCGTCAGGCGAGGTTCTCGCGGAAGACGATGTCGATGGGCAGGGACGAGGGGAGGGAGGGGTCGGGGACGCCGTAGAGGAGGTAGTGGAGGAGGGACTCGACGGCGCAGAAGCCCTGACGCTGGGGATGCTGGTCGATGAGGAACTCCAGCGTCCCCTCGCGCACGCAGCGGGCGTTGCCCTCGGTGACATCGAAGCCGCCGACGCAAATCCCCCTGATTCCTGACGCGGAAAGGGCATCCGAGACTTTATACACGACGGATGTGACGACTGCTATTCCCCTGACGAGAGGATTCTCGGCCAGGAAGGAAGAGACTTCGGACCGGATTCCCTCCGGATTCTCGGCGGAGAACTGAACCTCCTTCAGCAGTCTCCCCCGCCCCGGTTCCTCAAAATACTTCTTGAACGAAGCCAGACGGATGGTGGAGTTGTTGGACATCTTGGCACCGACGCGGCGAGGGAGGAATATGGCCATCTCGGACCCGGAAGGAGTAAAGCCGTCCATAAGATGGGCGAGAAGGCGGCCACATTTATCCTGGTCTACCATAAAATTAGCCGTAGGATTGACCCCGGACACCATACCGTCCACAAACACATACGGTATCCGGCGAGAATCCAGGTTCTTGCAAAGTTCGACCGTCTCCTCGACGAAGTTGGTACCCAGGATCACTGCCGAGCAAGGTATCGACTCGATGGAGCGGAACGCTTCCCGGCAGGAAATCGAGCTGTACTGGTCGAAGAACACATACTGGCTCTGGATAGAGATGTCGCTGTACTCCTGAAATGCCTTTTCGAAACCGTCGCGGATAAGGTCCCAGTACTCCCCCTTCTCCGAGGACGGAATGGATATCACAATGTGGAACGACTTGCCCGTCCGGCGGAAAGCCACCGCGGAAGTGTGGAGGTTGTACTTGTAGGACTGCTTGTCGAGCACGGCCTGCACTGCGGCAAGCGCTTCGGGAGACACGCGGCCGCGGTTGTGAAGGACGCGGTCCACGGTCCCGACGGACACTCCTGCCAGCTCCGCAATCTGCCGTATGGTAAGTTGCTGGGCCATAGGTTAAAATTCAAATTCTGCCATAATGGGATAGTGGTCGGACACATAGGGAACACCCTCATAGCTCCTGGTTATGCATTCGTAGCTGATGCAGCGGGAGAAGCCTCGCCAGTAGATGTAGTCGAGGGTGACGCGGTTTTTGCTCTTGCCCTCCGGGTCGTAGAGATAATCCCCGAGGAAACGGCCGAAGCCGTGGAAGGTCGGAAGGTCGCAGACGACATTTTCCGCGGTGAGCCTCGAGTTGGTCATCAGGGTGTCGAATTCCTTAATTTCTTTACAGTTCTGACGCATATTGAAGTCGCCGGACAGGATGACGGGAAGGCCGTCCGGGTTGAGGGAGGAACACTTTTCATACGCCAGTTTCAGGCCATTGCGGCGGGCTTCGACACTCTTGCTGTCGAGGTGGATGTTCATAAAGAAGAACTTCTCCCCCGTCGCCTTGATCTTGAAGATACCCCAGGTGGCCTGGTCGTAGTGGGCCGCGCCCCAGCTCTTGGACGGGACGTCCGGAGTCTCGCTGAGCCAGAAGACACCAAGTTTGAGAGGCTTGATCTTCTTGCGGTTCCAGTAGATGGGCTCGGCCTCCTTTTCCTTGCTGGAAGGGTTGCGCGGAATGTCATAGCCGGCATAATCGCGGCAGCTCCGGAGAATGAACTCGTGCTGGTCCCACTCCGGCTCGTTGACGCCGAGAATGTCCGGGGCGTAGTCCTCTATGAGGGCCGGGGTGGCAGCCTTTCGGTTCTTCCACTCGTACTCGGGAAGTTTCTCGGAAGCCGAGCCGAAGCGGATGTTGTAGGACATAACCTTGAGCCTCGTCTGGGCCGAAAGGGCGCAGACGAAAAAGAGGCCGAGAGCTATACAGAATACCTTTTTCATCTTCCTGGTGATTGAGTGAGGGAAACGCTGCCGGAAACCGTCTCGCCCCAGCCGTCGGCCGTGGAGACGGTGAGAGTCACCGTGCGACGGTCGCGGGAGAGGCTCGGTCCGACCGTAAATGTGACAACATTGTGGGCCATTTCATAGTCCACGACCCCGTCGGTGCCGGAGACCTTCAGGAAAGCCGGAAGCACATTGCTTTCGACCGCCGCTTCATAAGTCCCGCCCTCGGCCGGCACGAGGGGATATTCGCCATTCAGGCGGATGTATTCCCTGTACACTCCTTCCTGTTTCACAAAAAGAGTATCGGTCCTGGTGTCGGCACGCAGAACTATCCTGGACATCCTGCGAACTCCCTGGTTGGCGTCAACCCTGAGCGCGAGCAGGCCGCTGCCTCTCTTCTCTATGAACCGGCCGCCATTTTCTTCAAAGGACACCCAGGCGGCATCTCCAAGGATCTCCGCCTCATAACCGATCGGCGTGCAGTCCCTGGAATTGACATATTCGTCGGCATAGACATAGAACTCGCAACGGCCAAATTCCACGGGGCATTCGACGCTCTTTTCCTTCGCCCCGAGCGAAATCATCCGGATCTCATCCGCTTCACTCTTCCCGCAGGAAACGGCAGCGAGGGCCGCTCCGACGCATATAAAAAGCAACTTTTTCATCTCGTGGCAGGCTGGGTTAAACGTATACGGATGGTCTCCGCGCCGGTGGAGGTGTCGCGGGGAACGATGACGGCATAGGCCGTACGCTCACTGTGAAAAGGATTGGCATCGTACTCAACGCGCACGCAAACATTGTACCCCTTCCCTGAAGTCATATCGGGATGGAGCCACTCGGGACCTTCATATTCCTCGCCATAGTCGAAACTGAGGTCCCAGGTCACGGTCGAATAGATCGGGATGTAGATATGGCCCGAAAGGTTGCTCGGGATATTGACTTCGGTGCTGTTGACCGCGAGCGGAACGGTCCATTCCCACTTTTTCGTACATCCTGCAAGGCAGAGGACGAGGGCGCAAAGCAGTCCTGTTAGAAATATCTTCCTCATAGTCCGTACTGGTTATATTCATCGTTGTCGAGCGCGCCGCCGGAATAGGTCACCTGCACCTGCGGAATCGGGCAGTAGCGGTGGCAGGGACGCGCATATTTGATTAAGGTGGAGCCGCCGTACTTCTGGATGGTCTCCCACCAGATGCCCCAGCGGACCAGGTCGTGCTTGCGGTTGAACTCGCCGAAGAGCTCGCGGGCGCACTCGTCCTGAATCGCCGCGAGGAAAGCGTCGGCATCGGCAAAATCGGCCGGCTTCACGTCGGGAAGCCCGGCGCGGCGGCGCACCTGGTTGAGGCAGGCGCACGCCTGGTCTTCATCACCCCGCATCAGGTGGGCTTCCGCCATATTGAGCACGGCGCCGGCGTAGCGGTAGATCTTGAAGTTGTTGCTGTCCTGCTTGTACTGCATTCCGAAGCACCAGAACTTGTCGCCGAGATAGGGCCTGGACGTGGCCGCCATACCGTCGAAATAGAGCCAGTGGGGCTTCACGACGGAACGGTCGTCGGTCTGGCTGTAGCCGAACCAGCCGCACTGCATCCAGCCGCCTCCGTCCTCGACGGGGCCAGCCGCGGTGCAGCTGTGCCTGCGCTTGTCGCCGCTGTCGTAAGGCATAAGGTCCTTATACATATGATTGGTCGGGCGCAGAGGAGAGTTGGTCCTGGAAGTGGAGCCGAGCTCCGGTATGCCTACCTCGGCATAGTAGTCGGAGTTCGTGTCGAATTCGGTGATGTCGGAAGTGTCGTCGCCCTCGTCGTCGAGGTCGGGGTCGAACGAGCCGCGCATCGGGGTGCAGCGGCAGGCGAGCTCGCCGTAGACGTTGTAGCCGTAGTCAGTGGAAGTCTGCCCCATCTCGAGGATGGACTCGCCGGTGTAGCGGTTGCGGAAAGCCACGTCGGAGAGCCTGTACTGCGAAAGAGGACCGTACATCTCCTCCAGGGCCCCGAAGAAGTCGAGAGCCTCGCTCCACAGACCTTCCCACAGGCACATTTTCCCGCCTATCATACATCCTACGGCCGCACCGGCGCGGTACTGCCTCGGATTGGTCTGGCTGTAGGTCGGGTACATAGGCAGGGCCTTGTCCTCAAGTATCTGCTTGCGCAGCTCCTCGATGAGGGCACGACGCGTCGCGGAAGCGCTCATCCTCGGGAGACGGGCTATCCTGTCGTTGTTCTCGTCAGTGACCTCCTCCTCGTAGAACGGGACGTCGCCGAAGTTGCAGGTCAGCAGATAGTAGAACATTGCACGCAGCACGACGGCTTCCCCACGCAGGGGAGCCTTCTCATTTTCGTCTATGGAAGCCTTCTCGATGGCGTTCAGCATAGTGTTGCACCTGGATACTCCGCGGTAGAGGCTGGTCCAGAGATTGGCGCAGAACTGCGGATTCATCGTGGAATACTGGCAGTAGGCTTCATACTGGCCGTTGGAGCCCATTTGCATCAGGTCCGTCTGCGCCTCGGTGATATAGAAATACTTGTACTCCTTGAAGATATCCCTGAGCGGCAGGTAGCATCCATTGAGACCGGACTCTATCTGGACGGCATTCTTGTAATAGGTGTCCCTCGTCGAGGAATCGAGGATCTGTTCGTCGAGGAAGTGACACGAGCTGGCGCAAAAGCCGAGCAAAGCGCCGATTACGATATATTGTAAGACTCTTTGCATATCAGAACTTCATTTTAACGCTGAACGTGTAGGTACGGGGATTCGGATACGAGGCGTTGTCAATCCTCCTGCCGGAGGAAGAGATGTCGGGGTCGTATCCGTTGTAGGAAGTGAACAGCCACAGGTTGTCGCCGTTGAAGGAGAGGTCGATGCTCTTCATCCACTTGATCTTGCTCCTGAGGTCGAAGGTGTAGCCGACGCTGAGCGTCTTGATCCTGAGGAAGGATGCGTCGTGGATGAGGAAATCGCTGCCGTAGGTGTCCTCGTCGTAGGGGGCCGGGATGTCGGACCAGGGATTTCTCACCGGGTGCCAGCCGTCGAGCATATAGCGGTACTTGTTGGTCGTGTAGGTCGTCATACCCAGCTGGCGCTCAGAGATGTTGTAGAGTTTGCCCCCTATCGAATAGGAAAGGAACAGGTCGATATGGACGTTGTAGAAATTGAACGAATTCTGCAGACCGCCGTAAACCACGGGGTCTCCGGAGCCCATATAGACATAGTCGTTGCGGTCGAGCACGCCGTCGTGGTTGACGTCGACGTACTTGCGCACGCCGTTCTTGTCGTAGCGCGAGACGAAGGTGTGGGTTGCCTTGTTGCGCTCCCTTTCCTCGTCGTTGTGCCACACGCCGGCATACTTGAAGCCCCAGAGGGCGTTGGCCGGGTAGCCCTTCACGTAGCCGTAGTACATCTGGCCGTCGTAGTGGACGGTGGAGATGTACTCGGTGTCGCCGATGTCAAGCACGATCTGCTTGTTGTGGCTGATGTTGAAGGTGGTCTCCCAGTTGAAATGCTTGCGGGTGATATTGTGGGAAGTAAGGGATATTTCTATACCCATATTCCTTGTCTTGCCGAAATTCTTCCAGCGGCCGGTGTAGCCGGTGTGGGCCGCGTTGGCGACCGACATAAGCAGGTCGGTCGTGTAGGTGAGGTAGCCGTCGACGGTCAGGGCTACGCGGTCGCGCCAGAGCGATACGTCGAGACCGGCGTTGTAGGAGACCGTCTTCTCCCAGGTCAGGTTGGGGTTGTCGAGCCTGGAAGGATAGTAGGCCACCGGCGACATATCGCCGAACATCCAGCCGGAGGCAGAATTGGAGAGTGTCGCCTGCGAGACGCCGGTCGAGACCGCGTCGTTGCCGGTCATACCGGCGCTGAGACGGAGCGAGAGGTCGGTCAGCCAGTTCGCATTGGCGACTGCCATCCAGGGCTCCTTGCTGATGTTCCATTTCACGGCAGCGGCCGGGAAGAAGGCCCATTTGCGGCCTTCCGCGAAGTTGGACGCCCCGTCGGCGCGGGCGGTGAAAGTCACATAGTAGCGGCCGAGGGCCGTGTAGTTTACCCTGCCGATGACCGACATCCTCCTCATCTTCGACAGCGAGGTCGAAGGGGAAAGGTTGCGACGGTCCATCACGGATTCGAGGTTGTTGAAGGTAACTTCGTCGTCGAGGTAGCCCGAGCCGGCAAGGGCCGAATAGTCGATCTTTCGGGACTGCATCGTGAAACCGCCCATCAGCTGGAGCCTGTGGCCGCCGTTGAAGGTGCGGTCGTAGTTGATGGTGTTCTCCCACAGGACGGTGTTGCGCTCGTCGTTGGCCTTCATCGCATAGGCTCCGGTCTTCCTCGTGTTGCTGACGGGAAGAGTAGTCGGCTCATACTTGAAGTCCTGCATCACATTGTACTTGTAGGACAGTGAGTTGCGCATCTTGAGGCGGTTGTTCCTGGTAAGAGTCCATTCCACCCACGGGTTGATCATCAGGTAATATTCCCTCACCCAGTAGGTCGAGGAAGTCGCGACTATGAAGGGGTTGTTGTAGACGTTGCCGCCGTTGGTGCCGGTCTCGGAATATCTGTTCCAGGTGGAGGTGGGGTCAAGCAGAGGCGAAATGCACACCGCGGCGCTGGTCTCGGTGCCGTTGAGCTTGATCTTGTTGCGGTCGCGGAACTTGTAGTTGAACTGCACGCTGGCACCGATTTTCGCCCAGCGGAAAAGCCTGCGGTCCACCTTGATTCGGCCCACGAAGCGCTTCATATCGTTGCCGATGATGATACCCTGGGTGTCGTCGTAGCCGAGGGAGAAGTAGATATGGGAACGGGACTCGCCGGTGTTTATGGCAAAGTTGTAGGACTGGTTGACGGCCTTGCGGGTCATCACGTCCTGCCAGTCGGTGCCGGCGCCGAAGATGTGGGGATTCTCGTAAGGATAGACGCCGGAGCCCTTGACGTCGTCCGACTGGGCCGTCGTGAGCTTGACGCTGCCGCGGTCATAGGTGAAGTCGTTGCGGTACTGGGCGAATTCCTCGGCGTTCATCACGTCCATCTTGCGGGGCAGCTCCGCGATGCTGACCTTGGCATTGAAGGAGATGTTGAGAGTCGTGCCGTCGCCGCCCTTGGTCGTGACCAGGATGACGCCGTTGGCGCCCCTGGAGCCATAGAGGGCGGTGGAAGATGCATCCTTGAGGACAGAGACGCTCTTGATGTCCTCAGGGTTGATGTCGGAGAAGCTATCCACCGCGTCGACCACGCCGTCGACGACAATCAGAGGGTCGTTGGAGGCGTTGATGGAGCGCGAGCCCCTGACGCGGATCGACATACCTTCGCCGGGCTCGCCGCCGGCGGAAGTGATCTCCATACCGGCCACGCGGCCCTGGAGCATCTGGTCCACGGAGACGGAGCTGTCGCTCTTGAGCTTATCCATATTGACGACGCCGACCGCGCCGGTGAGGTCGCTCTTTTTCTGGCTGCCGTAGGCCACGACCACCACCTCGTCGAGGCTGGTCTGCTCCTGCTTCATCACTACGTTGATGGTCTTGCGGTTGTCCACGCGGATGACCTGCTCCTGCATACCGAGCATAGAGAAGACCAGCGACTCGTCGTTCTTACAGCCTATTGAATACTTGCCGTCCTTGTCGGTGGTGACGCCCTTTCGGGTGCCTTCGATCATAACCGTGAGGCCCTCGATCGGGAGACCGTCCTCGCCGACCACCTGGCCTTTGACGGTCATCTGGGCGAAGGCCGACAGGGTGCCGAGAAGAAGGCAGAGAACTATGCTCAGAAGTCTTTTCATAGCCTGCCCTCCTCTGCCCGGATGGTGAACTGATACAGCATACCGCCGCCTAGCGGCGAGCGGGAGATGCCGCGCAGCAGGCTCCAGATGCCTGCCGCAGTGTAGATGTAGTCGGTGCGGGAGCCCGCCATCGCGACCGGGCCGAACTGCCCGTAGAGGCAGTCGGT
>JAFZME010000175.1 GCA_017553405.1 Bacteroidales bacterium | reverse complement strand
GGACCGACGTTTTTCTGGGCGCCGCCGTAGATGAGGTCATATTTCGAGACGTCGACCGGACGGGACATGATGTCGGAGGACATGTCCGCGATCAGCGGGCAGGGAACGTCATAGTCCTCGTGGATCTCGGTACCGTAGATCGTGTTGTTGGTCGTGATGTGGAGATAGTCGATGTCGGAAGGAATCTCGTAGCCTTTCGGAATGTACGTATAGTTCTTGTCCTTGGAGCAGGCGATGGCGTAGGCGTCGCCGATGCCCTGGGCTTCGACGAGAGCCTTGTGGGCCCAGACGCCGGTGTCGAGGTAGGCGGCCTTCTTCTCGAGGTAGTTCATCGCGACATAGAGGAACTGGAGGGAGGCACCGCCGCCGAGGAAGACGACCTCATGCGTGTCGGGGATGTGGAGGAGTTCTTTCCAGAGGGCGCGGCACTCATCCATGACGGCGTCCCACTCTTTCGTACGGTGGGAGATGGAGATGAGGGAGATGCCGGTACCGCTGAAATCCTTCAGGGCTTCGATGGTGTTGTCGATGGCGACCTTCGGAAGAATGCAGGGGCCTGCATTGAAAACGTGGACTTTTTTCATGTTGGAAATCAGTGTTATTAAAATGTTTTAAATTAATTCCTTTCGAGACTATAAAGGTAATGATTATTTACTGATTTTTGAAAATTATTTCTCCTTTGTCAGAGAAAAAGCGTATCTTTGAAAAAAACCACAATAACCTATTTCTATATCATGGTAAGAGTCAAACCCTTTGCGGCCATCCGCCCTCCGAAAAACCTTGTGACCGAAGTTGCGGCCCCGCCGTATGATGTCCTCAACAGCGCCGAAGCCAAGGCCATGGCCGGCGAGAAATCCCTGCTCCACATCACCAAGCCCGAGATCGACTTCGACCCGATCGCCGGCGAGCACGAGCAGCGCACCTACGACCGCGCCGTCGAGAACTTCAAGACCTGGCAGAAGAACGGCTGGCTGGTCCGCGAAGAGAAAGAGAAATATTATGTCTACGCCCAGACGATGGGCAAGCGCACCCAGTTCGGCATCGTCCTCTGCGCCCACACCGACGACTACGCCACCGGCAAGATCAAGAAGCACGAGCTGACCCGCAAGGACAAGGAAGACGACCGCATGATCCACGTCCGGATCCAGAACGCCAACATCGAGCCCGTCTTCTTCGCCTTCAAGGACCACAAGGAGCTCGGCGAGATCATCGCGAAGACCGCCGCCGGCGCCCCTGAATACAAATTCACCGACGAGAACAAGTTCGTCCACACCTTCTGGGTGATCAACGACGACGCCGTCAACGCCCGCATCACCGAGATCTTCACCAACGACATCGACGCCTTCTATGTCGCTGACGGCCACCACCGTACGGCCGCCGCCGCCCGCGTCGGCGCCGAGAAGAAGGCCCAGAACCCGAACCACACCGGCAACGAGGAGTACAACTTCTTCATGGCCGTCTGCTTCCCGGAGAGCCAGCTCGCCATCATCGACTACAACCGTGTCGTCAAGGACCTCAACGGCCTCAGCGAGGAGCAGTTCCTCAAGGCCCTGGAAGAGGACTTCGACGTCGCCGTCGCCACGAAACCGCGCTGCGGCCGTCCCGCCAAGCCGTTCAACCCGACCGGCCTCCACAACTTCTCGATGTATCTCGGCGACAAGTGGTACACGCTGACCGCCAAACCCGGCCGCTACAACGACAACGACCCGATCGGCGTGCTCGACGTGACGATCCTCAGCAACCTCGTGCTCGACAAGATCCTCGGCATCAAGGACCTCCGCACCGACAAGCGCATCGACTTCGTCGGCGGTATCCGCGGCCTCGGCGAGCTCGCCCGCCGCGTCGACTCCGGCGAGATGAAGGTCGCCTTCGCCCTCTACCCGGTCAGCATGCAGCAGCTGATCAACATCGCCGACACCGGCAACATCATGCCGCCGAAGACGACCTGGTTCGAGCCGAAGCTCCGCTCCGGCCTGGCGATTCACTCGCTCGACTAAGAGATCTCTCGACTTCGCTCGAGATGACATAAGCAATCCCCGGTCACAACCGACCGGGGATTCTTTGTGTGTCATCCACAAAAACGGCCTATTTCGTGGATAAGGGAGCAAAAAAAGGCCTTCCATCCACAAAAACGGCCTATTTCGTGGATAAGGGAGCAAAAAAAGGCCTTCCATCCACAAAAAAGGCCTTTTTCATGGATGGAAGGGCTAATTTAAAAGGACCATCCTCAAAAAGGGGCGTTTTTGAGGATGAACAACAGCTTTACAGTTCCCAGGCGAGGGAGGAGGCGCCGAGGATGGCGGCGTCGGATTCCTTGAGCTGGGAGTAGACGAGCTTGACCTTATTGCGCCACAGGGGCAGGACGTTCTCGTTCATGCCGCGGGTGATCGGGTCGGTCAGGAACTCCTTGCTGCGGGCGAGGCCGCCGAAGAGAACGATGGCCTCCGGAGCGGAGAACTCGATGAAGTCAGCAATCTTCTCGCCGAGCATGTGGCCGGTGAACTCGAAGAGCTTGAGGGCGAGCTTGTCGCCGTCCTTGGCAGCCTCGTAGATGTCCTTGGAGGTAATCTTCTCGAGACTGCGGAGGGAGGACGGTTCGTCGCTCATCTCCAGCCACTCGCGGGCCGTGCGGGCCATGCCGATGGCGGAGCAATAGGCCTCGAGGCAGCCGGTCTT
>JAFZME010000174.1 GCA_017553405.1 Bacteroidales bacterium | reverse complement strand
GCGCCGCGTCCACCTGCAGCGCCGGCTCACCGCCAGTGAGGCACACCCGCCGTACCGGCGAGAGGGCAGTGGAGATACACTCGCATTCGCTCGGTATGACAGAAGGGGCGCTCGGTATGACAGAAGGGGCGCTCGGTATGACAGAAGAAGAGGCCTCAACGACGGCGGAGAGGAGGGCGGAGAGGGTGTAGGGGGTGGAGGAGGAGTGGTCGGTGTCGCAGAAGGGGCAGCGGAGGTTGCAGCCGGAAAAGCGCACGAACACCATCGGCGTCCCCGTCCAGTAGCCCTCGCCCTGGAGCGAAAGAAAAATCTCGTTTATCAAATACTTCTTCTCCATAGATTCCCTGCCTATGGCAATTTCGCCGAAATCCGTTTTTTCAGCCTGCAGTCTCCCGACGCCGTCCAGATGCAGCCAGGCCGCAAACCGGGGCGGCCTAGTCGACCTCGTAGGCGGCCATATTCATCTCGGACTCCCAGACCTCGACGCGGTAGGCGTTGTCGACGTTGTCGCAAATCCAGCGCGCGATGTTCTCTGCCGTGGGGTTGAACGGAAGGATCTCGTTGAGATTCTTATGGTCGAGGGCACCGGATATCTTCTTCTTGATGGCCGTGAAATCCGTCACCATACCGTCGGCGTTGAGCCTTTTGGAACGGCAGTAAATCTTGACTATCCAGTTGTGGCCGTGGAGCGACTCGCACTTGCTGTCATAGGACAGCATCAGGCTGTGAGCCGCAGATATTTCTAAACGTTTGCAAACGTAATACATACTATTTAAACTTTAAGCAGGGGGTTTCCAGAGCTTTTTTGAGCTGGTCGTCATAGCGGAGGCGGAGCTTGACGCCGGCCTCCTGGAAATAATAGCGGACGACTATATCCTCCTCGACGAACTGGATAATCTCATCCTTTTTCATTCTGAGGAATGTCTTCTTGTCTATATTGAGGGACTTCTCGAGAGCGGAAAGCTCATCCGACATCCCCTCCGCCAGGCCCTCGTTGACGAGTGTTTTCTTCATCTCGTCGAAAAGAGCCTTCGCGCTCGAACGGTAGTCGAACTCCTTGTCGGCGGCGAAGCGTACGAAGTCCTCATATTCTTCATCCGTGAGGTGGAAATCATCCACGGGAGGGATGCTGTCGTGCTTACGGTAGTATTCGAGAGCGTACCGGTCGGTGATGAGGTTCATCACAACCGAATAGGTCAGGCGGCCGTACTCCTTCGAGGGAATCTCGACGTCCGGGGTGATGCCTCCGCCGTCACGTACGATGCGGCCCCCGGCTGTCTTGAACTCGTGGATCAGGGAATCCGGAATGTGGCCCACGCTGCCGTCCTCGTTGCGATGGGAATAATCGATCGCCTGGACGCAGCGGCCGGAAGGCGTGTAGTATTTAGCCGTCGTAACCTTGAGTTGCCCGCCATAAGGCAGGGGGCGTATGCTCTGGACGAGGCCCTTGCCGAAAGTCCTGGTACCCATTATCGTCGCCCTGTCGAGATCCTGAAGCGCGCCGGAGACGATCTCCGATGCGGACGCCGACGAAGAGTTGACAAGTACCACTATCGGCATATCGAGATCCACCGGATCGGTCTGTGTCTTAAGCTCCTGGGGCTCCTTTTCGCCGTTGCCCCTGGAGGTCACGACAAGCGAGCCCTTCGGGACGAAAAGGGCGACTTCATTGACCGCTTCGACAAGCAGTCCGCCGCCGTTGCCGCGAAGGTCGAGGATGAATTTCTTCATCCCCTTCGACTTGAGTTCGAGGAATTTCTCCCTCACCGAGGAGTAAACCCCTTCGGTGAATTTGCTCTGAAGTATATAGCCTGTCGTGTCGTTGAGCATACCGGCGTACTCCACGTCCGGAAGATGGATACGCTCGCGGACGACCTTGATACCGATGGTGTCGCCGGGAGCCCAGGAAGGGCCGCCGCGCATCTTCTTTACCTTGAATGTGACCGTAGTCCCCGGCTTGCCCTTCATCCTGTCGCTGGCTTCCGAAGATGTAAGCCCCTTGACGGTCTTGCCGTCGATCTCGAGGATCTCGTCGCCGCATCCCAGCCCGCTGCGCACGGCGGGAGAGCCGGCGTAGGGCTCGCTGATGGTGACGTTGGCATCAAGGGAAGGCTTGTTGATGATGGCGCCGATGCCGCCGTAGGTGTTGCCGATCATCATACGGAAATCGTCCTGTTCCTCTTCCGGAACATACAGGGTGTAGGGATCCAGGCTCTCCAGCATCGCGTCCACCGCTTCCCTTTCGATGCGGCCCACGGGGAGTGAATCCACATACGAACGGTTGAGTTCCTTGAGAATGGCATTGTGTATCTCGACCCACTGGCCGAGGGTGAAACTCTTCGACTGCGCCCCCGCCGAAAGCGAAACCGCCGCCAAAAGGAAGGATAAGGCAAAAATTCTTTTCATATAGAATGCAAATGTAAAAATTTAATGGTATTTTTGAAAACGTCGTGCCAAGCACCATTATTGAGTTTTTAAAATTTTTGAAAAACCTCAAAAAACACGTACCTTTGTGGCCGTATTATAACATTGGTTTATGATATCAATGAATAAGACATATCGTTTGCCAGGCCTCTTTCCACCCACGGAAAGTAGTGGGAGGGGCCCATCGAAGATGGGAGGGGGAGCGCAGCGACGGTCTGGCAAATGATGTGTCTTGTTCTGATCATAAACCAAAACGACTAAACACAACACTATGAAATTAGTTTTTGCTACAGCAAACAAGAATAAGATACGCGAGGTTTCCGAGGTGCTCGGAGACTCGTTCGAGATAATCCCGGCAGCGGAGGCGGGGGTGACGGAGGAGGTCCCGGAGACGGGCGACACCGTCTATGCCAACTCCATCCAGAAGGCCGAATATATCCACGCAAAGACCGGACTCGACTGCTTTGCAGACGACACCGGCCTTGAGGTGGAGATCCTCGGCGGAGCGCCGGGAGTGAAGACGGCCCGCTATGCGGGAGAGCCGCAGGATTCCGGCAGGAATATGGACAAACTGCTCCGTGAGATGGCCCGCAGGCAGTACGAAGCCTCGATTATGCGAAAGATGGGGCTCAAGACGCCCCACGCAACCCGCAGGGCCCGTTTCCACACCTGCATAACCGTCATAATCGGAGGAGTCAGGCACTTCTTCGAAGGCATTATGGAGGGCAAGATCGCACTGGAGCGCTCCGGCCGCGGCGGCTTCGGCTACGACCCCGTCTTTATGCCCGACGGCTGCGACGGGCTCACTGCCGCCGAGCTCACACCCGAACACAAAAACGCCATCTCCCACCGCGGCAAAGCCGTCCGCGCAATGGTCGATTTCCTTAAAAAGCAATAGACGATGAAACGAAATAAAAGAAACAGGAAAGAAGTCTTCGCAAAGAAGAAAGTCCACGTCAAGAAGCCGTTCCGCGAAGTCGAAGGCGTTGCCAGGATGACACGCGACGGATTCGTGTTCGTAAGGGTCGAAGGCGAGGAAGAGGACATCTACATCAAGGCAGGCAAGACCAGAGGCGCCCTCCACGGCGACAAGGTCCGCGTCGCCATCACCAAGGGAGGCGGCCACAAAACGGAAGGCGAAGTCGTAAAGATTGTCGAACGGAGCCCGAAGCCTTTTGTCGGCATTCTCCACATCGTGGGCAGGCAGGCCTGGGTGCTTATGTCCTCCAGGACAATGCCGTATGACATAACGGTCCCCGTTCCGGATGTGGAAGGGGTTCATTCCGGGATGAAGGTAGCGGCGGTCGTGGATGAATGGCCGCGCGGAGAGGCGGGCCCCTGGGGCCACGTCGTGGACGTACTCGGCGACCCGGGCGAAAACGACACCGAGATGCACGCCATCCTGGCGGAATACGGACTCCCCTACCGCTTCACAAAGGAAGTCGAGGACGCCGCGGACAAGATTTCCGAGCTTATCACCGACAAGGACCGCGCGGGACGCCGCGACTTCCGCAAAGTGCTGACTTTCACCATAGACCCGGCCGACGCCAAGGATTTCGACGATGCAATTTCATTCCGCCGTCTTCCTAGTGGCAATATGGAAGTCGGAGTCCACATCGCCGATGTCTCCTATTACGTAAAGCCCGGCACTCCCGTCGACAAGGAGGCCGAAGCCCGCGGTACCTCGGTCTACCTCGTGGACCGCACCGTCCCTATGCTCCCGGAGAAACTCTCCAACAAGCTCTGCTCACTCCGCCCCGGCGAAGAGAAGCTGACCTTCTCGGCCGTGTTCGAAATGACGCCCGCCGGGAAAGCCTTCAACCCCTGGTTCGGAAGGACGGAGATCATCTCCGACTACCGCTTCAGCTATGAGCTCGCGCAGGAGATAATCGACGCAGGTCCGAAGGCGATGGAAGGCAGTTTCGGACAAGGAAGCGAGTGCGGCGAGGTGCCGGCTGAAGTCAAGGACGCAATCCTTACCCTCAACGACCTTGCCCTGAAAATACGCAAGAAGAGATTCGCCGCCGGCGCCATCAGCTTCGACCGGCCGGAAATGAAGGTCGAGATCGACGAGAACGGCAAGCCCGTCGGAGTCCACGAGAAAGTGTCGAAAGAAGCCAACTGGCTCATCGAAGAGTTTATGCTCCTTGCCAACAAGAATGTCGCCGAGGCCATCGCCACGGATTTCAAGTTCACGGGTAAGGCCCTCAAGAGCGCCAAGACCTTCGTCTACCGCGTCCACGACGAGCCCAACCTCGAGAAAATATCCTCCCTGCGCAATTTCGCGGGCAATTTCGGCTATTCGCTCGGCAACACCAACGACGGCAGTTCGACCGCGAAATCGCTCAACACCCTCTTCAACCAGGCCAAGGATAAACCCGAGTTCGGAGCCATCGAGATGATAGCGCTGCGCGCGATGGCCAAAGCCTGCTATTCCACCGACAATATCGGCCACTATGGCCTTGCATTCAAGTTCTACACCCACTTCACCTCCCCCATCAGGCGCTATCCGGATATGATGGTCCACCGCCTGCTCTCTATGTATCTCGACGGGGCGTCGAGCCAGTCCAAAGACTACTACGAGAAGGAGTGCCAGCACGCTTCCGAGCGCGAGATCATCGCCGCCGAGGCCGAGAGGGAGAGCATCAAGTACAAGATCGTAGAGTATATGGAGGACAAGATAGGCCAGGAATTCGACGGCCACATCTCCGGGCTCACGGAGTGGGGAATGTACGTCCAGATCGAGCCGACCAAGATCGAAGGGATGGTCGCGATGCGTGAGATCAAGAGCGACTACTACGAATTCGACGAGGAAGGCTACCGGCTCATCGGCCGCCGCAGCGGCAAGGTCTACCGCCTTGGCGACCCTGTCCGCATCAGGGTGGAGGCGACGAATCTGGATCAGAAGATTCTCGATTTCTCGTTGATTGAGGAGGAAGGAGATACACTCGCCCCTTCGGGGCTCGGTATGACAAAAGGGGCGGGGCTCGGTATGACAAAGAAGCGGGAGAAGCGCACAGGGGTGACGAAGGGAAAGGGCGCGCTGAAGACCGCAATTGCCAAAGCGAAAGGGAAGAAGTAGGCCAAAGGAGCAAGGATGACGCAGCCGCTGGAATTCATAGTGCTGTCGACGACGAGGTTCGGGGAGTCGCGCCTGGTGGTGCACACCCTCAGCCGCGAGCTGGGCCGTAAGGGCCTGATAGTCAGCGTGGGCAAAAAGACTCCGGCATCCCTTTTCCTCCCTCTCAACATCCTCGAAGGCAACGTCACGGAGAACCCCAAATCCGACCTGTGGTCGGTGAAGGGCCTTTCCGCCGTAGCCCCTTTCAGCGGCATAAGGGGCGACATACGCAAAAACACGATGACGCTCTTCCTCAGCGAAGTGCTCTTCAGGGCGCTGAGGGAAGGCGCGGTCGAGGACGGCCTCTACGACTGGGCCGTCAAAAGCATATTCACCCTCGATGACCTCAAGAGCGACTGGACCAACTTCCCCATCCGTTTCCTGCTCGAATTCACGACGGCCCTGGGCTTCAGCCCTTCGTTCGACGACATCGCCCCCTTTGCGGGAGACCACATTGCAAGTCTGGAAAAATTCCTCCACGCCTCCTTCGAGGAATCGATGCTGATTCCTCTCACGGGCGAAAAAAGGAGCGAGATTCTTTCCTCGCTCCTTCGTTACATTGAATTCCACACCGAACTGCCCCTGAAGGTCCGTTCGCTGGATGTCTTAAGGGAAATCTACAAGGTCTGACCCCCGATAAACTCCCGCATTATCGATGTCGGAGGGATGGCCGCAATCTCCTCGGGCGACAACGCCACAATATACTCAAGGAACTTGAGCAGCCGGACCGCCTCCGTGTAGGCCTTCGAGGTCGGCGGAATGCGGCGCAGGAGGGGCTCGGCGTAGAATTTCAGCATCGGGAGCTCATAGATGAGAGCCGTGTTGATCAATGCGTCGGAATTCTCCTGGAACGGGAAGATATAGAGGCTCTCGCCGCGGCGGACGCTGTCCCAGCCGAGGATGGTCTTCTCAGGGGTGTGGCCGCGGTATTTGAAGTCGCGGACCATACGGCGGAGAAGGCGGTTGTCGGAAGTGGAGAGGTTGTTGTTCTCATCCAGGTTGAGCGAAGTCAGCGCGGAGGCATACACCCTGAATATGTGGGAGTTGTCCACGTCGGGGACCATCGCGGGGTCAAGCGCGTGGATGCCCTCCATTATGAGAATGTCCTTATCCTCGAGGTGCATCTTGTTGCCCTCATAGAGCGGCGTCCCCGTCTTGAAATCATAACGCGGAATCTCCACCTCGCCTCCGTCAAGGAGGGTGTTGAGGTGATTGCCGAGGAGCTCGAGGTCCATCGCTTCGAGGCACTCGAAGTCGAAGTTGCCGTCGGCATCGCGCGGAGTCCTGTCGCGCGAGACGAAGTAGTTGTCGAGTTCGATCACCTTCGGCCTCATACCGAGCACCCTGCACTGCTGCGCGATGCGGAGCGAGGAGGAAGTCTTTCCGCTGGACGAAGGTCCCGCGATAAAGACTATCTTCACCTTATCCCTGCGGGCATATATCATATCCGCGATGGCGGCATAGTTCCTTTCCATACGCGCCTCCGCAAGGTTGATAAGCTCCACCGCCCTGCCGGCACGGATCGCCTTATTGAGCGAGCTGACGCCGAGAATGCCGGTCGTCTGGCACCAGAGAGAGTATTCCTCCAGCGAACGGGATATCTTCGACTGCTTCATCATAGGGATACCCTTCTCCGGATTGCCGTGGGAGGGATACTGGAGGCAGAAGCCCTGGCCTATCTTCACAAGACCGAAAACTCTCTTCAGGTAGCCCGTCGACGGAACGAGAGGGCCGTGGAAGGAGTCTCCCCTGCCGTCGAGCCAGTAGACGCTGCAGGCGTAGCGGCCGAGGGATTTCTGGAGATCAGCCTTGAAGAATTGCCTGTTGGAAAGGAATATCTTAATGGCCTCGGAAAGCGGAATCTTGGTCTTGGTGAAAGGAAGGTCGCTGTCGATGATTTCCTGCATCCTGCGCCTTATGGCGAGCAGGTCGTCTTCGGAAAGATTGACGGTGACGAGCCGGCCCGTGTCAGAGAGGCGGTTCTCTACAATCTCACAGAAGAAGCCGCTCGGCAGGGAATGGTCGATGACCAGCACATTGTCGGGGAAAAGATCCCTCACGGCGTTCTGCAGGACAAAACTGAGCGAACGCAGGAAGGTCCTGCGGCCGTCGGGGTGATTGTAGCCGATAAACTCTATTTCGTGAGGGTCGGAGATATGGCTGTCGAGGCCCTTGAGCTTATGGTCCACCAGCGCGGCGAGCACCGGCAGGCGGTGGCCGGCCTCAACTGAAGGGACGTCGGGGCATATCCTGTCGGAAAGTTCCTTCAGTGTAGTCCCGGCTTCGACGTCATAGTGCTGCCCGTCGTTGGCGCATAATATATTTAATGTCTTCATAGTTCACGGAGTGAAAGGGCGAAGCCGCCGGAGCGGGCCATCGGGATGGTGAAGGAATCTTCCGAGGAGACTTCGCTGCGCGTGATGACATAGGCCTGCGAGTTGGTCTCATAGTCAGCGTCGGGGGCGTCGGCGTAGAGAGTCGCCTCATATTTGAGCCCAGGAGTGAGGAAGTCAAGTGCGAATGTGGTCGTGCGGGCCTCCTCGCCGCAAATACCGCCGACGTACCAGACGTCGCGGGTTTTGGTGCCGCGGAGCGCGGCGGCCGTCGCGCCCTCAGGAAGGGCGTAGACGAAGCGGGCCGCTCCGG
>JAFZME010000173.1 GCA_017553405.1 Bacteroidales bacterium | reverse complement strand
TCCATCGCCAGGACGGCGTCGAGGTGGGCGTCGGTGAAGTCTTCGTCGGTCACGGTGCCGAGAGCGTCGACTCCGGCGAAGTCGAAATCGCCCTTCTCGGCGAGATCGAGCACTGCCTGGCCCTCGACCGCCGTGAGGAACTCGCCCTTGTCGTTGAGGAGTTTGAGGGCGTTCCACTGGCGGGGGTTGTGGGAGGCGGTCAGGATGATGCCGCCGTCGGCCTTGGCGAAGAGCACGGCCATCTCGGTCGTGGGAGTTGAGGCGAAGCCGCAACGGACCACGTCGATGCCGGAGGCGATGAGTGTGCCGACCACGAGGCTTTCCACCATATCGCCTGAAAGGCGGGCGTCCTTGCCTACCACTATTTTATAGCGTTCGCCGTTCGGGACCGGCTTGCGGCCCGGAAGGGTCGCCGCGTAGGCGTAGGTGAATTTGACGATGTCTATAGGAGTGAGGGCGTTGCCGGGGGCGCCTCCTATGGTGCCGCGAATACCGGAAATGGATTTGATAAGTGTCATAGAACAGAAAATTTGCGTTCAATTTTCAAATTTACGCAAAAAAATTTGCAGGGAAAAATAATTTTCATACCTTTGCAGTCCCAAACCGAAATATGCTGGGTTCGTATAACGGTTAGTACTCAAGATTCTCAATCTTGCAATAGGAGTTCGATTCTCCTACCCAGTACTTCAAGTCGGAGGCCGCCTCGCCGCAGCCTCCGACTTCTTGTTCTACCGGATAGGAGAATCACTCCATTTTTCTTATATTTGGGGACAAATATTGTTCGTTTATGAAAAAGGTACTTTTATTTTCGGTAGTTCTGGTGCTTGCTGTCAGTGCGGCGTGGGCGCAGAAGAAAGAAATCAAATGGGTTAAGGTAGAGGCGTCGGATCTCACCCTGGTGGGCAAGGCGTTCGACACGCCGAATCCCTACGACAGGATCGACACCGTTAAATATAAAGGTTTCGACAAGGCGGAGAACGAGATGTGCCGCCAGCCGGCCGGGCTTGCCGTCCTGTTCCGCACCAATGCGAAGACTATCGGCGTGTCGATGCTCTTTGGCTACAGGAGCTCGGCCTCCTACCGGTCATATCGCGGAGTCGACCTCTACATCCGTAAGGACGGCGCCTGGAAATGGGCCGGTATGAACGACGTTTCCAAGGAACACTCCGATTCGTCGAAAGTAATCAACGTCGTTAAGGATATGGACGACTCGATGAAGGAATGCATTATGTACCTGCCGATCCGTTCGGAGGTCTATTCCTTCAAGATATGCGTACCGGAAGGTTCGACCATAGAGCCCCTGGAGTCTCCGTTCCGCAACAAGATCGTCTTCCACGGCAGCAGTTTCACCCACGGAGTCAGCACCGGCCGCGCAGGTATGAGCTACCCGATGCAGTTTATGCGCCGCACAGGTATGCAGGTCATCCCGCTCGGCTTCAGCGGCCACTGCAAGATGCAGCCCTACTTCGCCGACGTGCTTGAAGACGTTGAGGCAGACGCCTACGTCTTCGACCCGTTCTCCAATCCGGGCAAAGAGACCATCGAGGAGAGGCTTTTCCCCTTCATCGAGAGGCTGGTCAAGGCTCACCCCGGCAAGCCGCTTATCTTCCAGCGCACCATCTACTGGGAGCGTGACAACTTCAATCTCGAAGCCCGCAGTTCCACCGACGGCAAGCACGCCGCCTCCGACAGCCTTATGCGCATCGCCGGCAAGAAATGGAAGGACGTCTACTACATCGTCCCCGACGCCGCCCTCCACGACGGAGAATCCTCCACCGCCGACGGCGTCCACCCCAACGACAACGGCTACACCCTCTGGGAGCGCTCCATCGAAAAGCCCATCCTCAAGATCCTCCGCAAGTACAAGATCAAATAAAGAAGAGCAGCGAGTTGATTCGCTGCTCTTCCTTTCTTTGGCCGCGTTTGCACGAAATCGCCGTTCTGTGCATTCTGCGTGCAATTGCGGCACCGATTTGCGGCATTTTGCCGATTTTCGCGGACGCGTTTGCAAGAAATCGCCGTTCTGTGCGTTCTGTGTGCAATTGCGGCAGCTACAGGACGAGGCATCGGCTGATTTGAGCATCAGGCAGACGGAAATCATACTTCAGTTGACGGGCGATGCGGTTCTTCTGTGACGGGGAGAGCGCATAGACGGACTTGACGCCCAGCGCCGGCAGAAAATCATTGTCGATAAGACGGCAAACATCCATATCCTGCAAACGCGAATGGTCGAAGTGTCTGCCATATTCGTTGTTCAGCATAGTCGCCACCGATTTCTCGTCCGACTGCTCTACCATCGCCAGCGTTATCGGCGCATCCGTACTGTCGTCATTCATCTGGTCTTTAATCCAATTATCGTCCGTGAGCCGGTTCATCTGATAGAGGTAATTACGCGGCGTGCCATAATATGTCTCGGCGCGGCGGAGTTCCATAAAACTCTGCCTGAGAAATACGCCGTTCGAGTCCATCACATAATTGTCCGGAAATTCCGAATAGCGGGGAAGGAACGACGCTATCTCTTCCCTTGAATAATTCGCCGCCTTCTCCGTCGAAAAACAGATGTCCTCCAAAAATAACTCCCTGGAAGAGCAAAACTTATATCCGAAAGCCGTCGCTGCAGCGCCGTGATGCAAACCGTTGCGAAGAATGTAATTTTCCAGCACCATCTGATGATGGAAGCCACGGACTTTCATCACATACGTTCCCTTTTCTCCAAAACGCCCCTTCCTTCCCCATCTGTGATTGAAATATCTTGAGTATGATGAGCGCAACTGACCGGAAAAGGCGGCCGGACATTCCGTGAATACATTAAGGTGGACGTGAGTCGACATTTCGGCGTCTGCGAGGATTTCCACATTCATTGAAAATCCCCGCAGCGCCATCAGATTGACGAACATTCCGTGATCCTCTTCGTCACGAAACAGTACCTCCCCGTGGGAGGTGAAACATATATGATACGATTCTTTCATCTTTGGCCGCGTTTGCAAGAAATCGCCGTTCTGTGCATTCTGCGTGCAATTGCGGCACCGATTTGCGGCATTTTGCCGATTTTCGCGGACGCGTTTGCAAGAAATCGACGTTCTGTGCGTTCTGCGTGCAATTGCAGCAATCTCCATCTCGGGTTCTGCGAAGCAGGCACTGGAAAGATCGCCGCCTCCGACAGCCTTATGCGCATCGCCTGCAAGAAATGGAAGGACTCCGGAGAGATTGCCGCTTTTGCATTTTCAAAAATCATTGCTATATTTGCAGTCCTTTTGGGAAACAGGGGCGTAGCTCAGTCGGTTCAGAGCGCTTCAGTCACATTGAAGAGGTCGTCGGTTCGAGCCCGACCGTCCCTACAGGCTCCGGGTAATTTTGCCCGGAGCCTTTTTTAGTCATACCACATCGCGCCGGCCCTTACGGTGATGTTCGTCGAAGCGGCGAAATCACGGCCGGAAAGATCCACGGCGATGGAATAACTCCCTATGGCCGCGCCGGAATCAAGGTTGAACGCCTCCCAGTCGATTTCAAGCATCGTTCCGGACGGAGCCGTGAAAGGAATCGAGTATAAGGCCCCGACATTCACCGGATTGCGCCCCTGGGCCAGCGCCGAGACACTGCGGCCGGCCGGACAGAATTCACCTTTCGACGTCCACGTTCCGCTTTCCGCATCGTAGGACCCTTCGCGGATGCAATGGGAAAGGGACAAGGAAGTCACCCTGGCCCCCTTGCCGGCCGGAATCAGAATGCTGTGCGGGCTGAACGCGAATTCCACGGAAATACTCGTAAGGGGATGGATAAACGAAAGCAGAACCGGCGAGGAACGGACTCCGCGAAGCGGTCCGGCGAGCAGAACGTCTTCCGAAAGCGATTCGGGGAGCGAGATATCGAAGTCCGTCACAAGGCCGGCCCCTTCCTGGAACGAGACTGAGCTGCTGCCATACGGCGCGTACGCCATAAAGTCGAGCCCTTCCTCCGGGAAGTATTTCGGAGGCGAATAGGTGTAGCCCTGCTTGCCTCTGCGGACCATCTGGTCGTACATAACCTCATCCCCGGACGAAGAGCCGACGGCGAAAACGCCGAATGACGACAATGCAATCCCCGACGTTACGTCACGGGTGTCCTCGTCCCCGGCGGAGAAGGATATAAGCCGCCCGGAACGGGGACCGCTCTCCCCTGCCGGGAGAACGGCCACGAAGAGAGCCCCGTCCTCCCGGCTGCAGGAAAGGAGGATGGCGGCCGGGACAGCCGCCAGCAGAACGATCCTACGCATCTTCCCATTCGCTTACCGAAGGCTCGCCGAAGGACACCGCCTCGGGAGAAATGTTGAGAACGATCGTGTGGGTCTTGCCGGAAAGGGCGTTGAGATTGGTGGAAAGCTCTACCGTGTTGACAATCACCGACTTGCCGCTCGCAAGCGCCGTGTCGGGCGTCACGACCGTATAGGTCACGGTGAGCCCCAGGGCAAGGCCGTCCGACGGGATGCACATCACGAAGTCATCGCCCGAGAAGACAGGATAGTCGGAAGTGCCAACCGCAAGGCCGGACTCGGTACTGCCCAGATCACGGACATACGTCCGCAAGTCACCTGCCCGCAGGTTACTCCAAGTGCCGTCGCCTAAATCAAGCACTCCCGACGAAGGAAATCCCGCCTCGATCGAGACGGAGTTGAGATAGACTGCGCTGCCGCCGGAAAGCACCGAGGCGTCGGTCTTCACGCTCACGCCGATCCTTGAAAGGACGTGCGAGAAGGAGAAACGCACCTGGCCGTCGAAAGCCGTCTTAGCAAGGGCCGGCGCCGCGCACAGAAGGTCCACCTGGGATGCTTCGTCTTCAGGCAGACTGTAGCGGATCAACGGTGCTCCGGAGGCCGAGGGCAGACTTTGCTCCGATATGCCGTTGGATTCGCTCTTGTAGGGGGCATAGGCGAAGAAGGAGATGGTCTCACCCTCGTTCTTGGGCCAGTACTTGAGCGGAGCGTAGGTGAATCCGGCAGCCGCACTGCCCTCCACTTTCTGGTCGAACATAAAATTCGGAATAAGCCCGTCGCTCCAGCCTCCCGAGGAGCTGTAGAACGCATAGACGCCGAAATCGGCGATGTTGGCACCGGTAATCGCAGCCGTACGGGTGCAGGGGACATAGGTCCCGAAGGAAACCGCCTCGGGAAGTGAAGGGGCGGAAGGCCCGGCAAGGTTGGACTTGCAGGAGATGAGGGATGCGGCCGCAGCCGCGGCAAGAAGGATGCTTCTTTTCATAATTGTTTGATTTATACGTTGATGATGATGGTGTCGGATTGGGTCCAGTCCCCCACCTCGGCCTCGAAAGAGCCGCCGGCATCTACTTCAGGCAGGATGATTTCAGGGACGGGGAACATTCCGGGAGGCCCGCTCGGAAAGCCGGTGCGAAAAACCGTCCTGCCGTCCCGGAGGAGGATTTTCACGGTGACGCTCCCTATGCAGCCGGCATCGAACAGGCAGCAGGAAGACACCGCCTCCCTTTCGGAGAACCGCCAGTCCTGAAGCGGAACGGAAGTTTTCTCCCTCAGGACGCCTCCCGAAAGGTAAGCGCCGGCCGGGACACCCGAAATCGAGCCGGAAATCGAGGCAATAAGGGCCGGATCGCTGACTCTCAGGCAGATGTCCCTTATAAAGAGGACATCACGGGCCTTGATCCGGCACTCCCCTCCCTTAATCACCGAGCTGCCGGCGCTGAAGCGGGTGCGCGGCCCGGAGCCGGAGCCGTACGAGACCGAGGCCGACGAAAGAACGGACGTCCGCGACAGACGCAGCGAGCGCCATTCATTTTCCGTATATGGAAAGGCCAGGACTTCGGATGCTCCGGAAGAGAGGAACAATCGTACGGAATCGGCCCCCGTCACGGTCTTCCGTGCCAGCTCCCGCCGCGCAGGGCCGTAGGCGACCACCGTCATAGATGACGGGGGCTCCGACGGCCAGCTCACCCTCACGGTCACTTCCCCCGGCTGCTCTGGCACGAATGAGCAGCCGGGAAAAGCGAGGATAAGGAATAAGGTAAGTCTGCGCATAGCGGGGCGGGGTTAACATTATGACCGCTGCAAAGGTACGGCGGAGCTGAGCCGTCGGGCAAGGCGGCAGCGGCGCCAGGGAAACGATATTTATGTTTCCTTGCATCTTTTAATGTTTTTTTTAGCCGTTTTTTAACTACCCCAAAATAAAACCTTGGTACTCCTGTATTTTTCTTTGACGAAAATTTGTATTTTTGTTTGCCTAAACATATCCGACTATGTCAATGTTCAAGAAAATTCTCATCTGGATCGTCGTTATCCTCATCCTCGGCCTCTCGGCCTTCTGCTATTTCCGCTTCTACTATGTCTTCAGCGAAGGCGTCAAGACCGGAGAGCTCAACCAGATTTCCCGCAAGGGCTATATCTTCAAGACCTATGAAGGAGTTATGATCCTCACCGGCTATGGCACCGGCAACAAAGACGCCCAGGGCGTCCAGTCCAAGGAGTTCTCCTTCTCCGTCTCCGACAAGGAAGTCGCAGAGCAGCTCACCTCCCTGACCGGCCAGAGAGTCACCCTCCACTACAAGAAATACTTCGGCAAACTCCCCTGGAGGGGCTACCAGACGAGCATCGTAGATGCCATTGAGAACGCCAAGCCCATAGAGGAGGGCCACCATTCCCTCGACGAAGACATCTTCATCTAGTCAGAAATGAGAAAATTACTTTCAGCCGCCATCGCCCTGGCGGCTTTTCTTCCTTTTGCGTCAAACGCCGAAGTCCTGAAGACCAGGCCGGCCGGAAACCCCGATGGAAAACTGCTCACGATGGAGGAAGCCGTCCTCTCAAGGTCGGTCTCCCCCAAAAGAGCCTACTGCAGGTGGACTGGAGACAATTCCTTCAGCTATTATGAAAACGGAGAATGGCAGAAAGACTCCGTGGGCCTTTCGCTGAAGCGGCCCCGTCCCACAGCCTTCTCGAAGGACGGCAGTTTCTACGTTGTCGAGGGAAGGGACACCACCATCGTCGCAGAAGGCACCCCCGACGCCTTCACCTTCGGCGAGACCGTGAGCCGCAACGAGTTCGGCATCAACGACGGCTGGTTCTTCTCCCCTTCCGGCAGGTCCGTCGCTTTCTATATGAAAGATGAAAGGCTGGTCACCAGCTTCCCGCTGCTCGACATCACGTCGAGGACCGGCACGCTCAAGCAGACCAAATATCCTATGGCCGGGATGGACTCGGAAAAGGTCAAACTGCTTGTGTATCAACTTGACAGCAAAAAAACGACAGTGCTCGACGTGCAAGGCTTCACCCCCGAACGGTATATCACCTGCGTCACCTGGTCCCCCGACGAGAAGGACATCTACGCCGTCATCCTGGACCGCAGCCAGCACCACGCCCGCCTCGACCGCTATGACGCCGGGACCGGCAGTTTCAAGCGCACCCTCCTCACCGAGGACAACGACGCCTGGGTGGAGCCGTTCGACCCCCTGTATTTCCTCAAGGGACGCTCCGACCTGTTCCTCTACAGGACCGACAACAGGGACGGCTGGCGCAACCTCTACCTTGTCGACACCCTCGGCCGCGTCCGTAGACTGACCGGCGTGGATGCCGACGTGAAGTATGTCGCCAACGACGGAAAATCCGTCTGGTACACCTCCGCCGAGGTCTCCCCCGTCGAAAACCACCTTTTCCGCATAGACCTGACCATTCCCAAAAAGAAGGCGTCGCTCGAGAAAATACGCTTCGGCAAGCCCGTCAGGCTCACAAAAGAGGAAGGCTGGCACGACATCTCGATGAATCCGCTATGCACCTGGTTCTTCGACAGCTGGACCTCCTTCAATTTCCCCGGCAAGACGCTTCTGCGCTCCACCGACGGGAAGCAGGAACGCGTCATCAGCACTGCCAGCGACCCGCTCGAAGGCTACGCCTCCGTGGAGATGGAGTTCGGCACGGTTAAAAGCGCCGACGACCGGTTCGACAACTACTACCGCCTCTACAAGCCCCTCGGCTTCGATCCGGCGAAGAAATATCCCCTCATAGTCTACGTCTATGGCGGCCCCCACTCCCAGCTGGTCAACGACAGATGGCTCGGCAACATCCGTATGTGGGAGATGCTTATGGCCCAGAAGGGCTACGTGGTCTATGTCCAGGACAACCGCGGCACCGAGAACCGCGGCGCCGCCTTTGAAAAGGCCATCAACCGCCGCTGCGGCGAGGCTGAAGCGGCCGACCAGATGGAAGGCATCAAGATGCTCTGCCGGCAGCCTTGGGTGGATGCCGACAGGATCGGAGTCCACGGCTGGAGCTACGGCGGATTTATGACCATCACGCTTATGACGCGCTACCCCGACACGTTCAAGGTCGGCGTCGCAGGAGGCCCTGTCATCGACTGGAAATGGTACGAAGTGATGTATGGGGAGCGCTATATGGACACCCCGCAGACCAACCCGGAAGGCTACGAAGCCACCGGCCTGGTCTCAAAGGCCTCCAACCTTAAAGGCCGCCTTCTCATCTGTCAGGGCGCCGTGGACAAGACCGTCGTCTGGCAGCACAGCCTTAATTTCGTCCAGGAGTGCGTGCATAAAGGCATTCCTCTCGACTACTTCCCCTATCCGGTGGCCGAGCACAACGTAATGGGGCGTGACCGTATCCACCTGATGGACAAGGTCACGCGCTACTTCGAAGATTTTCTTTAGGAGAGTTTTTCGCGGGCGTAGTCGGCCGTGACGTGGAAGGTCTCCGAAGAAGTCGAGGGACCCTCGTACATCGCGTCCGTCATAATCTTCTCGCAGATGGAACGGAGGCCGCGGGCGCCTAGCTTGTTTTCAATCGAAGTGTCGACGATGATGTCGAGCACCTCCGGATCGATGACGAGTTTCTTGCCGTCGAGCTCGAAAAGCTTTTCGTACTGACGCAGGATGGCGTTTTTCGGCTCCGTAAGTATCCTTTTGAGAGCATCCCTGTCGAGGTGATCGAGGTAGGTCACCACCGGCAGACGCCCGACTATCTCGGGGATAAGGCCATAAGCCCTAAGATCCTGAGCCTCAACGTACTGAAGAAGGTCATCGGAAGAAATCCTCTGCTTCTCCTCGGCCCCGAATCCGATAATCTGGGTGTTGAGCCTCTGGGCTATCCGGCGCTCAATCCCCTCGAACGCGCCGCCGCAGATGAACAGGATATTCTGAGTGTTGACGTGGACGAAATCCTGCTCGGGGTGCTTGCGGCCGCCCTTTGGCGGGACGTTGACGACATTGCCCTCGAGGAGTTTCAGCATCGCCTGCTGCACACCCTCGCCGGAGACGTCGCGCGTGATTGACGGGTTGTCGCTCTTACGGGCTATCTTGTCGATCTCGTCGATGAAGACTATGCCCATCTCGGCCCTGTTGACGTCGTAGTCGGCCTCCTGGAGAAGCCTCGTGAGGAGGCTTTCAACATCTTCGCCCACATAGCCGGCCTCTGTCAGGACCGTCGCGTCCACGATGGTGAACGGGACGTCGAGAAGCCGGGCTATGGTCTTGGCAAGAAGAGTCTTGCCGGTGCCGGTCGGGCCGACGAGGAGGATGTTGGATTTCTCCAGTTCGACATCGCCGGCATCACCGCCGACAAGGTTGTGGGCGAGGCGCTTGTAGTGGTTGTAGACGGCAACGGAGAGGATTTTCTTCGCCCTGTCCTGACCAATGACATACTGGTCGAGAAAGGCGGTTATCTCCTTGGGCTTCAGTATCTTGGAAGGATCGGGAGCCTTCCTTGCGGACGATTTTTGCTTGACGGTGCCCTTGAGGTATTCGTCAATCATCGCCACGCAGTCCGTGCAGATACATCCCGACAGCCCCTCGACAAGGACGACATCTTTTTCGTCCCTGCCGCAGAAGAAACATTTCCTGCTCCTGCCCGTCATTTTCTTTCCTGCCATCGGCTATTTTTTCTTTCCCCTGAGGATTTCGTCTATCATACCATAGGCGAGAGCCTCTTCGGAGGTCATCCAATAGTCCCTTTCACCGTCGGCCGCGACCTTCTCATAGGCCTGGCCCGTGTGGGAGGCGATGATGCGGAACAGCTCCTCACGGGTTTTCTCTATCTCCTTCGCCGCGATGAGGATGTCCGTAGCCTGGCCGTTGGCGCCGCCGAGGGGCTGATGGATAAGCACCCTTGAGTGAGGAAGGGCCGAGCGCTTGCCGGGGGCACCCGCGCAAAGGAGCACAGCACCCATCGAAGCGGCCATACCGGTGCAAATCGTCGCGACATCGGGGCTGACTATCTGCATAGTGTCGTAGATGGCGAGGCCGGAAGTGACCTGGCCGCCCGGAGTGTTGAGATAGAGCATAATGTCGGCGTTGCTGTCGGTGGACGCAAGGAAGAGCAGCTGAGCCTGGATAATATTGGCCACGTCGTCGTCGATGGGGACGCCCAGGAAGATAATCCTGTCCATCATCAGGCGGCTGAAGACATCCATCGAAGCGACGTTCATCTTGCGTTCCTCGATGATGGTCGGGTTGATGTAGGCGTCGACCGCACTTTCGTAGCGGTGGAGAGTCGCCGAGGAAATCCCGAGCGACGACGATGCAAAGCGGTTGAATTCTTTAGATGACATACTTATTTGAGAGCTTTGAATTTGGCTTCGGTGATCTTCTTCTCATCGAGGGTGATCAGCTCGCGGACGGCGGCGATGGTCTTGTTGTCCTCGACCTGCTCTTCGAGCTGGCGGGCCTGGCGTTCGTCGGAAAGGATACGCTTGGCATAGTCTTCGACCATCTCCTTAGGGGCGTTGGCGAAGCCGTACATCGCATACTGGTAGGCGGCATAGGAAACGGCGGCCTACTTAACCTCCTCACTTTCAACCTTGAGGGAGAGTTTCTTCATAAGAGAACCCTTGACCATCTGCCAGCGGAAGTCCTCGAGGAACGCAGGGAAATCGTGCTCGATCTGCTCCTTGGTGTACTTGCCTTCATTGACCTCGAACAGCCACCTCTTGAGGAACGCCTCCGGAAGGTCGACCGCGGCCTTGGCGACAAGGTACTCGCGGAGATCCTTCGCGAGACGGCCGTCGGCCATCGAGTCGTACTCGGCACGCAGCCTCTCGTCGATCTTCGCGTCGAACTCTTCTGCGCTCTTCACGACGCCCTCGCCATAGATCTTGTCGTAGGTCTCCTGGCTTTCCTTTGCAGGGACGAAGGTCTTGACATTGACCACGGTGAGATTGAAGGCCGGATCGAGGCCTGCGAGCTCTTCCTTCTTCACTTTGAGGAGGGCGGCCCTGTCGGTCTCGTTCTCGAAGACCTCATTGACGTTGACATCGAGGACGTCGCCGGCCTTGACGCCGACGAATGCAGGCTGAACGGCCTCGGCGACATTCCTAAGGGAAATGTAGGCGCCTTCGACCTTATGGGAGCCGTTGTCGAGGTCGGCTATGATGTAGTCCTCGGGACCGGCTTTCGGGGCCTCCTCGGTCGTGCCGTAGCTACCGAGGATATTTTTCTTGAGGTTCTCGCGGGCTTCCTTCGTCACGTTGATTTTATAATACGGGACCTTGTCGGCCTTGCCTACCTCAACGTTGACCTCGGGAGTCGTGGCGAGGTCGAAGGAGAAGGAGAAGCTCTCCCCGTCGGCCCACTTGTTCTCGGGCTGGTCCTCGCTTGCGAGAGGCTCGCCGACGATGCGGAGGCCGTTGTCCTGGATGTGCTTGTTGAGGGCCTCGGAGACAACCTTGTTGACGGATTCGTAAAGAGCCTGCTCTCCGTAGAGCCTGGCGATGAGAGATGCAGGGGCCATTCCCTTGCGGAAGCCCTTCAGTTCGACCGTGCGCCTGCGCTCGGCAAGTCTTTTCCTTACAACCTCCTGATAATCTTCAGGAGCGAGAGTGATTTTCACTGTCGAATTCAGTGCATCCTTCTGTTTGGATTCAATGTTCATTTTGCTGATATTTTATTCGTTTTCTTTCGGATATTCGATTCTTTCGTGGTAAATCTGGCGGAGGTAATCTTTCATCACCCCTTTAATAATACCGATTTCCCGGACAGATATGTCAGCCCCCCTGAATTGTCCTTCCTTCATCTTGCCGTCCACTATCCTTTCCACAAATTCGGAATAGGCTTCGGGGGTGTTTTCCTTCAGCGTCCTGGATGCCGCCTCGAGGGAATCGCAGAGCATAAGGACCGTCTGCTCCTTCGTCACAGGATCGGGTCCGGGATACCTGAATGCGGCATCATTCTCCGGATCTCCACCCTCCTGGACATAACGGCCATAGAAATAGCCGGTCCTGGAAGTGCCGTGATGGGTCCTGATGAAATCCTTGATGACATCGGGAAGACCATTTTTGGAGGCAATCTCAAGACCGTCCGTTACGTGGCGGATAATCTGCTTGGCGCTTTCCTCCGGCGTGAGGGACTCGTGGTACCTGGCTCCGCCGGGCACGAGGTTCTCGTTCTCGATGAAACACAGGGGGTTGGCCATCTTTCCGATGTCGTGATAGAGGGCGCCGGCCCTGACGAGCGCGACGTCGGCATCGATCGAACGGGCGGCGGCATCCGCCATACCCATCACCTGAAGGCAGTGCTGGAAGGTCCCGGGGGCCTTCTGCGAGAGCTCGCGGAGGAGCCTGTTGTTGGTGTCGGCCAGCTCGGTGAGGCGGTTGGTGGACACAAGGTTGAATATCTTCTCGAAGAGATAGATAAGCTGATACAAGCCGACGGCGATGAACGAGCCGAGGGCAAGGTACATCACCGTGCGTAAGAAGTTGCCGGAGCCGACCGTGTCGGTGAGGCGGAAAGCGAGATGAGTAATGAAAAGGACAAAGAAAACCGTGATCGCCAGAATGAACTGACGCCATCCCTTTCCGAAATATCTCGCCATATAGACCACCACCACTCCCGCCGTGAGGTGCATAATGAAAAGTTCGACGCCGCTGCCCGAGAAAATCAGAAGAGGGAGCAGCGAGACTACATAGACAGGAAGCACCACCCTCGTCGAGAAGAACGACTGCAGGAACAGGGCGAAGATGTAGAACGGCACCAGGTAGACAAGCGTAGGAGGGAGCTTGTCGGCAAGGAACACCGCAACCGACGCGAGCAGGAATACCATCAGGAGATAGTAGTATCTGTTGCGGTCGGTAAAGATCTTCGGGTTGGTGTAATATATTGAGAAATAAAGTATTACGATAAGGATAACGGCGAGCATCAGGTTGCCCAGCCAAAGGAGCACGCGCGGCTTGCCATAGCCGTAGGTCTTGTTGTACTCGGCCTTGTAGGAGTCGAGCATCTGCGCGATCTCGGCGGTGACGATCTCACCCTGGGAAACTATCTTGCGGTCCTTGGCGACATAGCCGATCGTCGGCGAGATGTTGTCGGAAGAGCCGGCGTGGACGAGCTCCGTCGTCGTGCGGTCATAGACGAGGTTTGGGGTGAGAAGATCATACACCCCGCCCTTCGAGAGGAGGGAGTCGATATTGACGGAAGGGTGCTTCTTCGAGAGCTCCGACAGAAGCTTGTTCTCCGCGGACGAAACCTTGTAGACCTCGCTCACAGGCACTTTCTCAGCCCTCTTGCCTTTCTGGACATAGATGATGTCCTTGGAGAGTTCGCCGACGCTCCTGTCGACCTTGATCTTGCCGTCGGAGATGATGCCCTTGCCGTAGATGTCGCCGAGAAGGACGATGACCTCGCCTTTGATGGATGAGTATTTGCCGAAATCCAGGGCCTCGACGCCCTTGACGGTCTCCCCTCTCGTCTCTTCAGAGTAGCGATAATAAGGAATGATGACGGAACCGGCGTTTTCCTTCTCCTCGAGTATCTGGTCCTCCGTCTTGAGGACGGGGAAATCGAACTGGGCGATGAGAGTCTCATAGGGCCAGGGCGAGCCTTTCTTGTAGTCGTAGCCGAATTTGGCGGTCCTCGGCATTATGACAAGGAGCGTGACCGCAAGAAGGATCAGCGGAAAGAAGCGGCGCGGTATCTTGGGAAAACTCATTCTATTTGAACGGACTGTCAGCTTCGCGTGCGATGAAGCTGTAGGTTAGACGGTCGGTGAGCCGGGGGAAAAGCCTGTGGGCGGCCACGGTCGCCTTGCCGAGGCCGGTGAGTATCACTTCCGACTTGCGGCGGGCAAGGGCCTTCGCAAGGTGGAGGGCACACTCCTCAGCGCTCATCAGCTTGCCCTCCTCGAGGGGCGTCTTGCCCTGAGCCGAGCCGTCGGCCGTGAGGGCCGCGTTGCGGACGTTGGAGGAAGTGTAGCCGGGAGCGAAGACGAGGACGCCGAGACCGTCCTTGAGGTGCTCGATACGGAGGGTGTCGAGGAAACCGCGGACGGCGTACTTCGACGCCGAGTAGCCGCTTCGGGCCGGGAGGGCGGAATAGCCGGCTATGGATATGACGCCGACAACCTGGCCTTTGGCCTCGAGAAGATAAGGCAGGGCGTATTTCGTGCAGTAGACCGTGCCCCAGAAGTTGACGTCCATAAGGGTTTTGAGGACCTTGAGGTCGAGCTCCCCGAACATCGCCCTCATCGAGAGGCCGGCGTTGTTGACAAGGATGTCGATGCGGCCGAAACGCGCAACGGTCTGCTCCACGAGAGCCTTGCAGTCCTCCTCGACGGAGACATCGGCCTTGACACAGAGGACTTTAGAGGGATCGGCGGAAACGCTGCCCGAAAGCTCCTGCATCTTTTCGAGGGACCTTGCGGCCATCACGACGCGGGCGCCGAGACTGCCGAAAAGACGCGCCGCGGCGAGTCCGATACCCGAACTCGCCCCGGTCACGACGACTACCTTGTCTGCAAAATACTTCTTCATCCTACTGCATTACGGTCATTGCCGCGATGTCGTCGCCGTCGTAGGCGCCGGCATCGAGCTTGGCCTTGATCTCCTTGAAGGCGTTGAGGGTGTACTCCACGTCCTCCATAGTGTGGGCCGCGGTGCAGACTATGCGGAAGATGATCATACCCTTCGGGATGACGGGATAGATGACCATCGAGCAGAAGATCTTGTAGTTCTCACGGAGGTCCTTGGCCATTTTGGTCGCCTGGGCGACGCCGCCCTTGATGTGGACCGGAGTGACGCAGGCCTCGGCCTCGCCGATGTCGAAGCCTTCCTTGCGGAAGCCGTCCTGGATGGCGTGGGTGATGGCCCAGCACTTCTTGCGAAGCTCGTCGCCTTCAGGGGAATCGATGATCTCCATCCTCTTGATGTTGCCTATGACAAGCGGCATAGGAAGGCTCTTGGCGTACATCTGGGACCGCATATTCATACGGAGGTAGTTGATGATGGCGTGGGGGCCGGCGATGAAGCCGCCGATGGAGGCCATACTCTTGGCGAAGGCGCCGATGTAGAGGTCCACCTCGTCCATCACTCCGAAGTGCTCGGAGGTGCCGCGGCCGTGCTCGCCGAGGAGGCCGAAGCCGTGGGCGTCGTCGATGAGGATGCGGAAAGGATATTTCTTCTTGAGAGCGCAGATCTTGTCGAGCTTGCCGAGGGCGCCGGTCATACCGTAGACGCCTTCGGTGATGAGAAGGACGCCGCCGCCGTTTTCGTCGGCCTCGGCGCAGGCCCTCGCAAGGACCTTCTCGCAGTCTTCGATGTTGTTGTGGCGGTATTTATACTTGCTCCCGATGTGGAGGCGGATGCCGTCGAGGAGGCAGGCGTGGCACTCGGCGTCATAGACGATGACGTCGTGACGGGCCGTGAGGGCGTCGATGGCGGAGACGATGCCCTGGTAGCCGAAATTGAAGAGGAAGGCGTCTTCCTTCTTCTCGAAATCGGCGAACATCTTCTCGAGCTTTTCGTGATAGCGGGTGTGGCCCGACATCATACGGGCGCCCATCGGATAGGCAAGGCCCCAGTCGGCCGCGCCCTGGGCGTCGGCCTTGCGGACCTCGGGGTGATTGGCCAGGCCGAGGTAGTTGTTGAGGCTCCAGTTGAGCACCGGAATGCCGTTGAAGATCATATGGGGGCCGAGTTCGCCCTCAAGACGGGGATACATATAGTATCCGAATCCCTGCTCGAAATACTGGCCGATGGGGCCGCCTGAATCGCGGGATATCCTGTCAAAAATGTCTAACATTGCTGGTTTTAGTATTATGCGTCAATATTTGCGTACCTTGCGTTCTCTTCGATGAACTGCCTGCGCGGCGGGACGTCCTCGCCCATAAGCATAGAGAAGGTCCTTTCGGCCTCGGCCGCGTTCTCGATCGTGATCTGGCGGAGGAGACGGCGGGAAGGATCCATCGTGGTGTCCCAGAGCTGGGCCTCGGACATCTCGCCGAGACCTTTGTAGCGCTGGACGAACACGCCCTTCTCCGAGCCCTTGCCGAGGCGGACGATCGCCTCTTCCCTCTGGCCTTCGGTCCAGCAATAGACTTCTTCCTTGCCCTTCTTGACGAGGTAGAGCGGAGGGGTTGCGAGGTAGACGTAGCCGTTCTTGATGAGGTCGCACATATAGCGGAAGAAGAAGGTCAGGATGAGGCAGGCGATGTGGCTGCCGTCGACATCGGCATCGGTCATAATGATGACCTTGTGGTAGCGGAGCTTGGAAAGGTCCATCTTCTTTTCGCCGGTCTCGTCTTCCTGGGCGACGGTGACGCCGAGGGCGGTGTAGATGTTGCGCACTTCCTGGCTT
>JAFZME010000020.1 GCA_017553405.1 Bacteroidales bacterium | reverse complement strand
GATCGGGATGCCCTGCGATGTGCCCGTGCCTAAAAACGTCAGTTTCGCTTTCATATCGTGACCTCCGTAATTTCGCCCGCGAGGGCTTTGTCGAACGGCCTTGACAGCCGGATATAATTTCCCGTATATCCATACATAAGGCCGTCCTTGTCGGCCGACTCCCAGAGCACCTTCTCGCGCACGCCGCGGCACGATTCGACAAACTGCGCGTGGAGCTCCTCGCAGAGACTTTCCAGCTCGGCAACGCGTTCGGCCTTGACCTTGGCGGTCAGCTGGCCGGGGAACGCGGCCGCCCTCGTCCCGGGCCGCTTGGAGTAGGGGAATACGTGGATGAACGCCGGCCGGATCCTCTCCCGCAGGAAGCGGACGGTCTCGTCGAAGAGCTCATCAGTCTCGCCCGGCAGCCCGACTATGACGTCGATACCGAAAAAGACCGGCGGCTTGCCGGGGCCTTCCATCTTCGCGCGTATGTAGTCGATACGCGAGGCGAAAAGCGCCGTGTCGTAGCGACGGCCGACTTTTTTGAGCAGCGTGTCGCTCCCGCTTTGCAGCGGAATATGGAAATGCGGCTGGAACTTGGTGCCTGAGGCTATCCAGTCTATGATTTCTTCAGTGATGAGATTGGGCTCTATCGAGGATATACGGTAGCGCTCTATGCCCTCGACTCCGTTGAGCGCCTTCAGAAGGTTGAGGAACGATTCGCCGGTGGTCTTGCCGAAATCGCCGGTGTTGACACCCGTGAGAACGATTTCCTTTATCCCTTTCGCGGCGATCTCGCGCGCCTGCTTAAGCAGCTCGCAGACAGGGATGTTCCTGCTCCGCCCCCTCGCGAACGGCACGGTGCAATACGCGCAGAAATTGTCGCACCCGTCCTGCACCTTCAGGAACGAGCGGGTACGCTCCCCGGAGGAGTAGGCGGGAAAGGAGATTTCTCCGCGCGCTTCGCTTGGTCGAAATGACAGAGGGGGCGCTTCGCTTGGTCGAAATGACAGAGGGGGCGCTTCGCTTGGTCGAAATGTTGTCATTTCGAGCGTAGTCGAGAAATCTCTCCTCTCAGCCAACGCGGCGGTCTCGCTCACGAGGCGGGCCTTTTCGCCCGCGCCGAAGACGCGGGAGACGCCCTCGATGGCGAGGACCTCCTCACGGCGTAGCTCGGCGTAGCATCCCGTCACGACGACGGTCGCTCCGGGCGCCGTGCGCACCGCGCGCCGGATCAGGTTCCTCGATTTCGCCTCCGCCATCTCGGTCACCGCGCAGGAGTTGAGCACGTAGACGTCGGCGGGGGAGTCCCAGAGAGTCACTTCGTAGCCGAGGGCCCGGAAGCCGCGCTCGTAGGTCGAGGTCTCCGCGTAGTTGAGCTTGCAGCCGAGTGTCTTGAACGCTATCTTCATACGAGAATTAAAAACACACAGGGCCGTTTGCCTATCGTCGGCAGGGCCTTCCGCCACTCGGCGGCGGTCTTTGTCAGTATCATCTCGTCAGGGAGAGTGATGTCGGCCGCGATGCAGATTCTTGTCGTCGGCCTGCAGGCCTCGGCAAGGTCCTTCATCAAGGCGTCATTGCGATAGGGAGTCTCGATGAAAATCTGCGTCTGGTGCAGCTCCGCCGAGCGTTTTTCGACGGCGTGGATGGCCCTGCGGCGCTCTTCCGTCTTGGCCGGAAGGTAGCCGGCGAAGGCGAAGGACTGCCCGTCGAGGCCGGAAGCCATCAGCGCGAGCATAAGCGACGACGGCCCCACAAGCGGGACGACCTTGATGCCGTGCCTGTGGCACAGGGCGACAAGCTGCGCGCCCGGGTCGGCCACCGCAGGAAGCCCTGCTTCCGTGATGAGCCCCGCGTCGCCATCGTCGAAGATTGCGAGCAGCTCCTCCACCTCCTCGGGCCTCGTGTGCTCGTTGAGCGTGAAGAACCGCAGCTCGTCGATATGCCCTTTCAGCCCCGCCTTCGACAGGTAGCGCCGCGCGGTGCGGACTTCCTCCACCACGAAGGTCTTCAGCGACCGCGCCCTTTCGAGCACGGTCTCCGGAAGCACTTCTCGCGGCTCCTCCCCGCCGAGGGGCGACGGTATCAGATACAGTTTTCCTTTCATTCCTTTATCACTTTTCCTTTTTCGTCGATGCTCACGCTAACCTGCTCTACCGGCTGCTTCGGCTGCTGCGCAAGGGCCTGCCGCTTCTTCTTCGACATAAACATCTCCTGGAAGAATTGCCGGAAGGTGTTGAATTCCTTCTGGTAGGCGATACCCACACCGTTGCGCTGGGTGTTGTCGAGGTAGGATGTGTAGTTGTCGGCCGAATGCGAGAACACTGTCACACGCACCGTCCCCTGACGGTTGAGCTTCACTTCTATTTCTATATTGCCCGCGACCGATGAACCGTTGCTGGTCGAATACTGCCTGTTGCCGATGGTGCCGTTGACGACGACCATATTGTTGAACAGTTGCGTGGATACGGCCACGTCAAAGATGTCGTTGCCCCTGTCGTTGGCCTGGTAGTTAAGGCCGAGGTCCAGCGGAATGCCCAGCTTCTGGAATATGTTGTTGATCTGGTTGGACATAATGCTGGAGACGTTGGAGAAGAGGATATTGGTCCCCTTTACGTTGACTCCTGACGACTCGTCGGGCATAAAGCTGTTGGATATAAGCAGGTAGATCAGCTGCTTTTCGATCTTATCCTGGGTGTTGAGGGCGGCGTCCACCTGGGATGCCGTGAGCGGATCGAGGTCGGGTATGTCTATCGAGAACGAAACCTTCGGATTGCTGAGCTTGTCAGTGATGCCGATGCCGCAGTTGACCGTCCTTCGCGTCGCGACGGAGGTGGTGTCGGCAAGGAGGGTGGACAGGGACGCCTTGGTCGTGTAGACCGCGTTGATGTCGAGGTCCGTATCCATAACGGGGCCGTTGAAGCGCACGGCACTGCCGTCGGATATGGTGAACTCCCTGTTGATCATACCGAGCACGTTGAGCTTGAACGTGCCGGAATTGATGCCGTAGGAGCCGCTGAGGGAGAAGAGCTTCTCCTTTGCGTTGGTGTGGACCTCGATGATGCCGCGCCCTGAGGTCGTGAGGACGGTGCCTCCTGTCCTGTCGACCTCTATGATGGCGGAGGTCGAAGGAGTCGCGTTGGCGCGCAGCCTGACCTCGATGTTGGCTTTCTTCTTCTTGCGCGAGGTCGTCCTTTCGACCAGCAGGTCATACGGGTCGAAGACCTCTTCCTCCGGCAGCTCGTAGAAGGTGAGGAGGTCGGATGTCCTCGCCGACGAACCGTTGCTCAGCGGGATATGGAGGGCGCCCTTGCGTGCGGTCGTCGCGTCGATGTCCAGAAGGATATCGTCGAGCGGCCCGGTGATCTTGATGCCGCCGGTGGCGAAGATATTGCCGTAGAAGCCTTCCTTTTCCTTGTCCGCACCGGTTGCAAGGCATTCCATATCCTTGAAGCCGATGTCCACGTCGAGCTTGGGATCCTTGAGCCTGTTCATCAGGAGGCCGCCCTTGACGGTGCCGGATCCCTGATAGCGGTCTTTGAGGCTGATGCCCGTGAGGTCGAGGCCGTTTTCGGTCACGGAGAACGGGCCCTCCGCGAAGTAGGGGACTCTCGTGTAGTCGAGCGTCAGTTTGCCTTCTTTCAGCTGCGTGCCCTTGGATTCGATGTTGATCTTGTCGAGGGTGCCGTCCACTCCTATATAGCCGCCGAGTTTCCCGTCCATATTGGAGAATACTCCCTTGAGGAAGGGCTCCGCTATGGTGAGGTCGAAATCGGTGAGGGTGATACCTGCGCCTATCTCTTTGGTGGACGGCTGGATGAAGCCGGTCGCGTCGATGTTGCGGCGGCCGCCTGCGTTGTTGTTGAGGGTAAGGTCGAAGGTCTCGTTGAACTTGTTCCACTCGCTGCGAAGGTTGAGCCGCCCGAGTCTTTCGCCGGCGACATAGGTCGAATCCACCGCGATGCCAGCGAGGATGCCGATGTTCGGCTTGGTGGGGGAGATGAGCAGCGCATTGCCGCTTGCGAGGCCCTGGATGTTCATATCCTGCTTGATCAGCGAGTTGAGCACCGATATGTCGAAATGGTCGAGGGCGACGTTGAGGGTGTCCTGACGGCTGCGCGACAGGCCGCCGTCCACGATTATGGTCTGCTCGTCGGAGCGTGCGACGAGATTGTTAAGGTCTATGTCGTGGCCCTTGACTGTAATCGGGTCGGACGATATGCCCCAGCCGGTGCCCTCGTAGTAGAGGTTGGACGGCAGCACGGCTCCCTGGATGACCAGCGAATCCCTCTCGTCCCTGGAGAAATCGGCCTCGACGAAGAGGTCGGCCTTGTTCGCGGCTTCGGTCTCGTTGTCGAAACCGACGGAGAGTCCGACGTGGTCGTCATTGACAAAGGCGGCGAGAATCGGGCTCTTCATAGTGATGCCGCCGATCTTGAGTTCGGAGCCTTCGACCTCGGCGTTGATGACATCGCCGGCGTTGCTGACCTTGGCGGTGAGATCCTTGAGGTACTTGTTGTCGTAGGCAATCCTGCCGGATTTTATCTTGCCGTTGAGAATGCCTATTTTCGAGAGCGAGAGATTTACCCTGGAACCGCTTTCGACATAGGCTCCCTCGGAGAAGAAGGAGAGCAGTTCGGTGGAGTCGTGGAATATGAAATCGATGTCGTACTCGCCTCCGTCGTATTTTTCGGCTTTCTCATTGCCGGGGGTGAGGGCGGGGAGTTCCTTGCTTACGGTCGCTTTCTTGAGGTCCTTGACGAATTCGCCGATGCTGTTGCTTCCGACGAAAGTGCCTTCCGCGAAAGCCGATGAGAGCTTCATCCTCGAGACCTTGTCGTTGCTGTGGGACTGGATGGAGACGTCGCCCACCTCGTGGATGCCGTCCTCGTCTTCGAGTATGATGTCGGCGATGGTCACGTCGCCGATGAGGTCGCCTTTGGATACCCTGATGAAGTCGGCGCTCGTCCTCAGCGAGATTCTCGAATTGCTCTTCTTGTAGAGATTGAGGGCCTGGAGGTTGGCGTAGCCGATGTCGGCATAGAACTGATAGGCGGCGTTCTCCGTCTTGGGCGAAATGTTGAACTTGCCCTGGAAGAGCAGGTTGAGGTTGGGGTCGTTGGAAACGATGCGGCCGTCAAAGGACTTGCCGGTGTAGACGCCTTTGGCGTGGATGTCGGAGTAGTTGTAGCCGAGGGCCGACAGCCGGTCGATGTCGAGCGACTGGATGTCGATGTCGGGATTCTTGCCGAGTTTGGCGTCGACTTTCGCCCTGGCCGTGACGGGGCCGACCGCCTTGATGCCGGCGGCGGCGCCGACGTCGAGGTTGTTGGCGGCGAGAGTCCCTATGATGCGGACGGGGTCGTCGCCTTCGATGTTGTGCACTACGGCGTCGACGGAGGCGTTGCCTATGCCGGTTTTCGCCGTGCCCTTGACGTCGAGCTCCTTGAGGGTGCCTTTAAGGTCGGCGTCGAGAGTGATCGTCTGGCCCTTGAGGTATTTGGACAGGTCGACCTTGGACTTCGGAGAGAATTCGCGGATGAATTCTCCGAGTCCTTTGGTCGTGGTCCTGAAATTACGGACGCTGGAGTTTATGCGCATATCCTTGTGGGCAAGGCCGGTGATGCGGCCCGTGACGGTGCCGCCGGTGCCGCTGG
>JAFZME010000172.1 GCA_017553405.1 Bacteroidales bacterium | reverse complement strand
CTTTGAAGCGAAGGAAGAGAAGATGTTGTCGTCGGTCTTGCGGACCGAATCGTACTCGTCCTGCGAGAAGAAGTCGCCTCCCACTACGCGGGTCCTGTGTTTAGGCTCTGAGGCCTCCGCAGGCTCCTCACCGACGGTATAGCTCTTGATAAGGTCCTCGAGGTTGCGGTCGGAGTAATCCCGGGCTTTCCCGGCCCGGACGATGTCCGAGATGATCCGACGCGAGCCCACGTACAGCGCGGCTGTGGCGTAGTCGCGGCTGCCCCAGCCCTCGCCTCCGACGCGCGACATGCGCAGGCACATCTCCCTTCGCGCCGCGCCGAACCAGGGATAGAGGTTCACCACGCCGGCGAGTTCGTCGATATTGAGCGACTTGAGATGTATACTGCCGTTTACCATTGCGCTACAGTTGCGTTGAAGATGTCCTCGATAAGCTTCTTGACAATCTGGTTGCAGAGCGTCTCCTGTACGGCGTCGAGGGATTGCATGGAGTCGTAGTCCTCGTAAGCCGAGAAGTTCTGCTCCAGGTTGTCCTCGGGGTATTTGCGGTTGGTGAAAGTGACTTTCACCGTGACTGTGAGGCGGTTCTGGGCTGCGACCTCGTCGGCCGTCACCGCCGTCGCGCTCACGTCGTAGCCCGTGACCTGGCCCTCGATCTCGAGGTCGCCGTCGAGGTCGACCTGCTCGAGGCGGGTCATCTTGCGGAACTGGGTACGGAGTTCCTCGGTGAGCAGGTTGCTCAGCGAGGGGTTGACCTTTTCGGCGGTGTACTCGAAGTAGTTGATGGTGATGGTGCGGACGTCGGGCTGGATGGACGTTCCGGAGAACGAATAGATGCCGCAACTTCCCGTCAGGACGGCGGTCAGCGTAAGCGCGCATGCGGCGAGTATGTGGCGGAATGTCTTCATCGTTTCGTTTCCTTTGCGAGCCTGCGGTAGAGCGTACGCTCGGAGATGCCGAGCTCCGCGGCGGCCAGCTTGCGGTTGCCGCCGTGCTTCTCTAGGGCCTTCTGGATGAGGTCCTCGCTCACTTTCTGCAGGGAAAGGTCCGGACCCTCCGAGGGGCTCTGCTCCTGCATGTCCGGCTCCTGCCAGTCGGCCTCGTCATACGGCTCCGGCTCGCGGGCCTCGGACACTTCGTGTACAGACCCCGCCGGAACGGCCGGCAGCCGGTGCTGCGCCGCCTGGCCTCCGCTGTATACGGCCATCTTCAGCTGGTCCACTTCCTGGCGGAGGTCGAGTATGGCCTTGATGAGCATTTTCTTCTCATCGTCGTTGAAGGCGCTGCCGTGCGCTTCGCTGATGGCAGGCAGCACTGTCTCCTCTTCCTTCGGGAGGTATTTGCGTAGCGTCTCGGCGTTGATCTCGCAGCGCTCAGCGCCTGGCGTGAGCTTGACGGACTCGAGGGCGGAGACGGTCTCCGCAATATTCTTGAGCTGGCGGATGTTGCCCGGCCAGCGGTAGTTGCACAGCGCTATGATGGCGTCGTGCGTGAGGGTTATCTTGCACACGCGGTACTTCTCCGAGAAGTCCGAGGTGAACTTGCGGAAGAAGAGATAGATGTCGTCCTTGCGGTCGCGGAGGGCCGGCATGCGTATCTGGATGGCGTTGAGACGGTAGTACAGGTCTTCGCGGAACTTGCCCTGGCTGACGGCGTACAGCAGGTTGACGTTGGTTGCAGCCACGACGCGGACGTCGGTTTTCTCCACCTTGGAGGAACCGACCTTCATGTATTCGCCGTTCTGCAGCACGCGGAGGAGCATGACCTGGGTGCTTATGGGCAGTTCGCCGACCTCGTCGAGGAACAGGGTGCCGCCGTTGGCCTCCTCGAAGTATCCTTTGCGGGTCTCGGTGGCCCCGGTGAAGGAACCCTTCTCATGACCGAAAAGCTCGGAGTTGATAGTGCCTTCGGGGATGCCGCCGCAGTTCACGGCGATATACCTGCCGTTACGCCTCCGGCTGTTCTGGTGGATGATGAGCGGTATGTTCTCCTTGCCCACTCCGCTTTCTCCCGAGACGAGAACGGTGAGGTCGGTGGGAGCCACCGCCATGGCGGTCTCCAGGGCCCTGTTGAGCGCAGGGTCGTTGCCGATGATGTCGTATCTGTTCTTGAGTCTCTGTAATTCCTGGCTGTCCATAAAAAAGCTTTGAGACCGACAAAGTTACGAAAATCACTTTAAATAAAGCATCCGCGCCAGTGGGAAAAAAGCAAAGAAATAGTTATATTTGCAAGGTATAATGCTCCGGAAGGACTAAACAAAGTAATCAATAAACCTTTTTTATTTATGAAAAAAGCAATCAAGATCCTGGCTGTGGCCGTCCTCGCGATCACCGCAGCCGCCTGCTCCTCCGCCGAGAAGATGGCCGAGCTGGCAAACAACGTAGTGGTTACCTGCAACCCTACCGTCCTTGAGGTTATCGGCGGCAATATCGACGCCACCCTCAACGTCACCTACCCAGAGAAGTATTTCCATCCCAAGGCCCTCCTCCAGGTCACTCCCGTCCTCGTTTATGAGGGTGGCGAGCAGGCCATGACCCCGTTCATGTATCAGGGCGAGAAAGTCAAGGACAACTATAAGGTAGTCCCTGCCGCCGGCGGCACCGTCACCGAGCGCGTACATTTCACTTATGTCCCCGGCATGGAGAAGGCTTACCTCGAGCTCCGCGGCGTGGCCTCCTACAAGACCAAGGCTGTCACCCTTCCTACCCGCAAGGTCGCCGACGGCTGCAACACCACCTACATGCTCGTGAAGCAGGACGGCAACATCGGTTACAAGGCTGACAACTATCAGGATGTCATCCCTCAGACCGCCGAAGGCCAGATCCTCTACACCATCAACTCCGCCGACGTGCGTCCCGCCCAGCTCCGTGGCCAGTCCATCGCTGACTTCCAGGCCGCCCTCGACGAGATCAACGCCAACAGCCGCAAGACCCTCAAGGGCACCGAGATCGTAGCTTACGCTTCCCCGGACGGCGGCGAGGCCCTCAATGACAAGCTCTCCGACAAGCGTGCCGGTACCGCCGAAAAGGCTTGGGCTAAGGTCGTCAAGGATCATGAGGCCCTGGATCCCGAGGTCAAGAGCATCGGTGAGGACTGGGAAGGCTTCAAGGAGCTCGTATCCGCTTCCAACATCCAGGACAAGGACCTCATTCTCCGTGTCCTCTCCATGTACAGCGACCCTGCGGTCCGCGAGAGCGAGATCAAGAACATGTCGCAGGTGTATACCGAGCTGAAGACCGGCGTTCTCCCTGAGCTCCGCCGCGCCCGCTTCATCGCCAACGTCGAGTACCAGAACTACACCGCCGACGAGCTCAAGAAGCTTGTTGACGACAACATCGACGTCCTCGACGAGGAGGCTCTCCTGCGTGTCGCATCCCTCGTTGATGCCGACAAGAAGGTCGACATCTACAAGAAGGCCGTCGACAAGTATGGCAGCGACCGTGCCCAGTACAACCTTGGCGTCGCTTACCTCGCCCTCGGCAAGGACGACCTCGCCGAGCAGGCATTCAATAAGGTCAAGGCCGCTGACGCCGACCTGCAGAACGCCAAGGGCATCGTCGCCCTCCATAAGGGTGACCTCGACGCCGCCACCAGGGCTTTCACCGCTGCCGGTGATGCCAACGGCAAGGCCAACATGGGCATCGTCGACATCCTCAAGGGCAACTACGCCAAGGCCGCCGACGAACTCGCCGACGCCCCCGGATGCTGCCACAACACCGTCCTGGCCTACATCCTGAACGGCCAGCTTGACAAGGCTGAGGCTGCCGCCAAATGCAAGGATCCCAAGGTGCAGTACCTCAAGGCTATCATCGCCGCCCGTCAGGGCAAGGCCGCCGATGTCAAGGCCAACCTTGAGAACGCCTACGCCAACGACGCACTCAAGACCCGTGCAGCCAAGGACGTCGAGTTCGCAGGTTTCAACCTCTAGGATATAGTTCCTTTTACGTAAAAAGCGACCCGGAGTTTCGGGTCGCTTTTTTTATCTCGTTCCGAGTTTCCTTGCCAGGATCCCGGCTTTCTTGAGCTCCTTGATCGGGACCGAAACGCTCGGTGTGCCGATGGAGTAGGGCCCTATTTCATAAGGATTGTAGATGAAAGTGATGCTGTCGGAGGTCAGGATGTAGTTGCCGGTGGGGGAGACAGTCGGCTCGAAGAGGTCTTCGATATCCTCTTCGGAAAGGCTTTCCGCGACGTGCCGGTTGAGGATCTCCGTCAGGACGTCGTTGAAGTCGGGCACGAACAGGTCGTCAAGCGTGACTGGGCTGCCGTCCGTAACGTCGAAGACCAAGGCGCGCGTAGTGCTGTTGCTGTGCGCGCCGCCGGTGAAGTCGGTGAGATTGACTATATAAGAACGGTATGGGCCGTTCTGCCCGGCGAAATAGCCCTCGATGCTGTCGGACCACTGGGCGGCGGCGGGGTCGGCTATGCCGGCCTTCTGCCAGCCGCGCCACATCGCCGCGCTGAGTTCCTTGAACTCCGCGGCGAGGTCGTCTGCGTAGCGCGTAGCGGCTTCCTGCACGTTGAGGGTATCATAGGTCTGGCCGAAAGCGGTCTCGAAGATGGACTGGCGGATGAGAGTCGCGGCCATCTCCTTGTCACCTTTGACCATGGGATACTCCAGGGAGATGTCCAGCTTGTGGGTAAGGGGGCAGCCCGCGACGGAAGCCGTCTCCTGCTCGGCCGTGTAGCTGAGTATCTCCATGCGCGGTGTGCGGACGCAGTTTGTGGCCAGGACCAGCAGGAGTCCTGCTGCTACGGGATTAATTCTGAAGCGCTTTCTCATGTTGCCTTTTTGTATGCCGCGACAAAGATAATCAATATCTTCGAATCCTATCCTCCTGGCCAATAAGTTGTTGATAACTTTGTTAATTAGGAAAATTCTTACTACATTTGCAGTCCCCAAAAAGGGGGCAAAAAACATAAATTATAGATTTACAATCATTTATGCCAACAATTCAACAGTTAGTTCGCAAAGGACGCGAGGTTGTCGAAGTGAAGTCGAAGTCTCGCGCGCTGGATGCATGTCCTCAGAAGAGGGGCGTATGCCTGCGTGTGTATACCACCACGCCTAAGAAGCCTAATTCCGCTATGCGTAAGGTGGCCCGCGTACGTCTTTCCAATTCCAAGGAGGTCAATGCATACATCCCTGGCGAGGGCCACAACCTCCAGGAGCACTCCATCGTGCTCGTCCGCGGAGGCCGTGTCAAGGACCTCCCGGGTGTTCGTTACCACATCCTTAGAGGAGCTTTGGATACCGCTGGCGTGGAAGGCAGGACCCAGTCCCGTTCCCTCTACGGTGCCAAGAGGCCGAAGAAATCTAAGAAGTAATTTTAATCACCTTTAATTTTTCCAAAAATGAGAAAATCGAAGCCTAAGAAGAGGATTCTACTTCCTGATCCGAAGTTTCACGACATCGAGGTAACCCGTTTCGTGAACAACCTTATGTTGCAGGGGAAGAAGAGTATCGCGTATTCTATTTTTTACGATGCCATTGACATGGTAGGCGAGAAGATGAAAGATTCTGACAAGGCTCCTCTCGATATTTGGAGGAAAGCACTCGAGAACGTGACCCCTCAG
>JAFZME010000171.1 GCA_017553405.1 Bacteroidales bacterium | reverse complement strand
TCAGCGGTGTTCCAGTCGGCCGTCATCACCCAGGGAAGAGATTCAGTGTTGATCTCTCCCATACGTTTTGACAGGGCCACCATCTCCTGATAGCGGATGTTGTCGTGCTTGATCTGGGAGCCGTTCTCAAGATGGGTATTCAGGTGGATAAAGCGCCTGCCGCTTTTCTTCTTACGGAAGATGCCCCAGGTTGCGATACGGTAGTTGGTGCATCCCGGCACGGCGCTCATCTCGTCGGGAGTCTCACTGAGCCAGAACGTGGCGCTCTGCTCCACTTCGAGAGAGTCCTTAAGATAGAATATGGAATCGTATGCGCCGCTGTTGATGACTCCGCTCCACGCTCCCTGGACTACTGCATACTCCGGCATAGCCTCAAGGATGTCATTCAGCTGCTCATCATCCATCTCCTGCACGCCGAATGTCATCGGAAGCGTTGCGTGGAGCATCTCGAATACACCTTCCTTGCGGTTGTCCCAAGCCTTGATGCCGGTGTCATCAGCGGCCCGGTAGCGTACGTTGAAAGACATCACGCGAACAGGTTCGCGGGTGTCGTTGTCGCTGTCGTCGTGATACCACGGCTCAGGATCAAAGTCGATCTTCTTGTAGCAGGAGCAAGCGAGTGCCAGAAGGCCGGTCAGTATTATGATATGCTTCAATTTCATTACCATCCTCGATTTTGAGTCAGCGTATATCCACGCAACTGATAATCAGCTACGATGTTGGCGGGGACAGGATAAGTGTACTGGCGGTCGTCGTCGTACCATTTGCGATTGACCGACAGCTTGTATTCCAGGTCGAATCCGCCGGCGGGATTGGCTTTGGCACGAAGTCCCTGCTCCGAAGAATCGTCGGAATAAATCTTCACGTGGATGTTCTTGTACAGGGAAGTCACCTCGGAATTGTTCTTCGTGGAGAAATAGTAATCGGCCGTGCCGTCGCCGTTGACATCCACCGGGGAGTCAAGGGCGGCGAAATGGATACCGATCCAGGGCAATGTTTCCATAAGTTTGCCGCAGCCCCAGCGGTTGACATCGTCGCGGCGGAACCCCTCGTAGAACAGTTCAATGGCCCTTTCCCTTCGGATTTCCAGAAGCACCGGATCATTGATGCCGGGATAGAACGTCTGCTGGAGATAGCTGTCCACCGTCGTCGGACGGGTGAAAAGCCCGCCGCTGATACCTGCGCGCTGGCGCAACTTGCCTATTGTGGCGGCCCAGTCTGCATCAGTGAGGGTGCCGAGCTCCCTGCGGGCCTCAGCATAGATCAGCAGGATTTCCGCATAGCGGATAAGCGGGAAGCTGTTGATGTTGCGCGCCCTGTCGTTGTACCAGCTGCTGTCAAGGACGAACTTTATGATATGATATCCCGTGGGAGCGACATTGTTGACGATATCGGGAGCCATCCTGACATTGTTGTTGCCGCTCTTGATCTTGTACGAAGGTCCCATAAATGTCTGGGCGAGCCTGGCATCACGGTTGGAAAATTCCTCCTGGAAGCTCTTGGTGGAATATCCGGAAACGGAGGTGAACGGAGTGCCGTCCGCGTTCAGATAAGTGTTGATGAAAGCTCTGGAACCGCAATAGCTGTTGCCGTACGAACCGGAGAAAAAGCGCCAGTTGGCTTCGCCATAGGCCTTCTCGGCATCGCTTGCGCCAAGTGCAAGGATCACCTCGCCAGTCAGCACATCTTCCGAATAAAACAGATCGCGATATGCCCCCTTGACACCTTCATCAGTGTTCAGCGTGAAGACTTCGGAAGAAATGATGGCAAGAGCCGCCGAGGACGCCTGCGAATAGAGGTAAGACGGAGTGAACTTGCTTCCTTCCGGAATGGCGGGGAGTTCGCCGGACATATCGTGGTACTTCCTGTAGGAGGCCTCAAACAGGCACGCACGCGCTTTCAGCGCATAGGCGGCCCATTTTGATATGAGTGTATTGCCGATGGAAGAGGTCGTTTTGATGTTATCGATGGCGAAGTCAAGGTCTTTGATGATGTTGCCGATGATGACGTCGCGGTTGTCGCGGTCGCGGTACATCTCGTCAAAGTCAGTACTGCTCACCGCGTGGTCAAACCACGGCACGCCGCCGTAAGTCTTGAGCTTATTGTAGTAGAACCAGGCACGGAAGAAGCGTCCCAGACCCTCGTAGTGGGCGGTTGTCGCAGCGTCAAGCTTGCAAATCTCCTTGTCGGCAAGACCGTCAAGGAAATAATTGACGCTTCTTAGGTCGTCCCAACTCCAGGAGGTCTCGTGGCCGGCAGTGAAAGCGCCGTCGATATAATAGACGTTCATAGCGCGGCATCCGGCATAATCCACGACGCCCGACTCCGCTATGGGAGCGGAGCTCAAGCCCGGCAGACAGCCGTAGAGCGACCAGGAATAAGCCTGCACGCCGTATTCCGAACCGAAGATATCGGCTTTATCCGCCTGCACGCGCAGCGGCTCCTCCAGGGAGCAGGAAGCAGCGAGTGTGATGGCAAGGATTGATATTATTATCTTTTTCATCGGCATCAGAATTTAAGGGTCAGACCAAAACTGTATGTCCGCATTGAAGGATAGTTGTGGCCGTCGCCAACGCTGTCGGAACTTATGTCGGAGTCCGAACCGTTGATTGCGGTGACAATATCCAGATCTCTCGTCCACTTATAGACCGGGGACCAGGTGTAGAGGTTCTCTCCGGAGAAGTAGATGCTGATGTCGCTCATCTTTATCTTCTTCACCCATTTGGACGGAAGATGCCAGCCGAACTGGAGGTTCTTCAGGCGCAGATAAGCGGCGTTCAGCATATACCTGGTGGTCTCGTAGCCGGAGTAGAAGGGGCGGTAGTAACCAGTTAGCCTGGGCAGCCAGGCGTCGCGGTTTTCCTCTGTCCAGTAGTTGCCCATAATCCATTTCGGAACCTGGTCGTAAGGACGGTTGTACGGACCCCATAGCGAGCTTTCGCCGCTGGGAATCCAGTCCCTGTGGCCGACGCCCTGGAAGAAGGCGGAGAAGAAGAATCCGTTCCAGTCGAAACCAAGGTTGAAGGAATACAGCCATCTGGGACGGGTGTTCCCAATGATTGTCTTGTCACCGGGATCGTCGAGAGTTTCCGAGCCGAAATCAATCCTGTGGTTGCCGTTGAGGTCCTCGACCTTGATGTCGCCCGGCTGGGTGGAATAATCCACGGAAGTACGGACTGCCGTGTTGACATAAGGGATGCCGGGACCATAACAGTTGTCAATCTCGTCCTGTGTCTGGAACAGGCCGTTGACCACGAAGCCCCAGATGTCTCCGACCTCCATTCCAACATAATATTCGTTGTCGTGTATGGTCCCCGTCGGGTTGTTGTAACGGTCGATCCAGGCGCGGGAGTCGGCCAGCGTCGCCTTGATGTTATAGTTGAACGGCTTGCCGGCAAGGTTGAAACTGTCGTGCCAGGCGACGGAAAGTTCAAAGCCGTCGGTGTGGAGGTCGGCATAGTTGCCCTTCGGAGTCGAAGCGCCGTAAGTGTCCGGCAGGGTGGGACCCTGGGTGTACATATTCAACGTCCAGCGGCGATAGAAATCCGCCGTTATGTCCAGGCGTCCGCGGAGGAATCCGACGTCGAGACCGACGTCGAGAGTACGTGCGGTCTCCCACGTGAGATTATCGGGAATCTGCGATGGGATGCCGGTGTAGCGGCGCTGCCTTTCACCGTCGAGCAGACGACCCGAGTTGCTGAAGGAGAAGCGCTCCATATAAGCGTAGGCACTGACATTACCGTTGCCAAGCTCACCGAATGAGCCCCTGAGCTTCAGGTTGCTCACTATGTTGGGATTGACCTTCCACCAGTGCTCCTTGGATATGCGCCAGGCGGCCGAGCCCGAGGGGAAGAAGCCCCACTGGGAGTTGACCGGGAACTTTGAGGAGCCGTCGTAGCGGCCGTTGAACTCGAAAAGGTAGCGTTCGTCATAGCCGTAATTGAGCCTGACGAAGACACCGGCTATCCTCCATTTGGTCCCGGTGGACGATGACGACATCGTGTCACCGATGGCGAGGTTGAGAGCGTCGACCTCCGTAGTAAGGAGGCCGTTGCGCTTTACTGTCACACCTTTGTTGGTCCTCTCCTCGTAGTTCCATCCGGCCAGGGCCTTGAACCAGTGCTTTGCGGCGAATGTGTTCTCATACTCCGCATAGAGGTTGGTCGCAATGTAGTGCTGGATGCTGTCGTACTCCTGAAATGTGTCGTCCTCGTAGGGATTGCCGAGATAGAGAGTCTCGCCGAATCTGGTCGAATAAGGGACGGCCGTGCGCTTGGTGCTTTCGTTCTTGTCTCGCTCAAGGAAGGAGAAATCGGCGTTGACCCGGAAAGTGTCCTTGAAGAACGAACTCTTGAGGCCGGTAGTGGACTTGAAGGTCTTGACCACCCTGTTCTCATAGTTGTCGCCGGTGATAAGGCCGCCGATGGCATAGGCCGTCGATGCCGTCATCGAGCCGTCGGGGTTGAAAAGGGCCGACGAAGGATGCCCCTCGTCGTTGATGGATCTCCAGAAGTTGCCCTTACCCTCGCTGCTCCAGCTGCTGGGAATATGGTACGAGTCGTAGTCGTACGACATATTCTCAGTTATGGTGAGCCAGGAGAAGAGTTTCATCGAGGCCTTGCCGCGGATATTGAACGTACGGTAGACATCCGGGTTGAAATTGAACAATCCTTTGTAGTCGTATATACGACCGGAGAGGTAATAACTCAGACGCCCGACCGTTCCGGAAGCCGAGAGGTTGTGCGAGTGGGCGAAGACGGCCTTTTTATAGAGGACGTCGTAGTAATTGGTGTTGCCGTAGTAAACATAGGAGCCGTCGGACTCGAGCGCCGTCTGGCGGGGATTGCCGTCCAGCTTGCGGAGACGGAAATCGTCCATCCAGCTCACGGAGAACGGCTGGCTCTTGTTGATGCCGGTCGGGGTGGTCTTGTTGTAGTTGAGGTAGGCCTCGTAGAACAACCTCGAATAGACATAGCCGTCGTCGATGATGTCGGGGATATTTGTCGGCTGGAGGACCGAGAAGTTGCCGTTATAGGTAAGGGTGAACTTCTCCTTGGAGTTCTCCGGGTTCTTAGTGGTGATGAGCACCACGCCGAAGGTGGCACGGGAACCGTAAATGGCCGCCGATGCCGCATCCTTGAGGACGGAGACGCTCTCGATGTCGTTGGGGTTCAGCAGGGCGGGATCGCCCTCCGCGCCGTCTATGAGCACCAGGGCGCTGCCGCCGCTGCCGATGGAGGTCGTACCCCGGATGTTGTAGTCCGCGCTCTGGCCCGGCTTGCCGTTCTCAACGTTGATGTTTAGGTTGGGAATGGCGCCGAGAAGCATCTGGGTGGCATTGGCCGAAGGCCGGCCGCGGAAAGTCTCTTCCGACACCTGGTCGACGGCGCCGGTAAGGTTGGCTTTCTTCACCGAGCCGTAGGCCACCACCACGACATCGTCGAGAAACTCCGCCGACGGCTTGAGGGAAACGGTCAGGCCGCTCTCATCCTTAGAAGCCTGCATCTCGAAAGGATCATAGCCAATGGAGCTGAACTCCACCGCGCTGCCCTCCGGGACGGAAAAGGAGAAGAATCCGTCGATGTCGGAGACCGTGCCGTTGGTCGTGCCCTTGACAAGAACCGACGCGCCTATTACAGGCTCGCCGGTCGTGCTGTCCAGGACTTTCCCTTCAAGCCGGACTGTGTTTTGCGCAAGCATCGGGACGGTGCCTGAGAACACCATCCCGATTGCGCAAATAAGAATGACAAGAAGTCTT
>JAFZME010000170.1 GCA_017553405.1 Bacteroidales bacterium | reverse complement strand
CGCAAGGGCCGCAAGGCCGAGCGCGAAGTCGCCAAGGCCGCCCGCCGCAGCGAAAAAGCCGCCAAAAAGGCCGCGAAACAAAAGTAGTCGCCCCATTTGGGGCACGTTTTAGGCCCAAAAACGTGGCCGAGATTCCGTTTTCGCCGTTTGGGGCGCATTTTCGGCCTCAAAATGCGCCCCAAACCGCAAATTTGCCATTCCGGCGTCAAAAACGGCCTCAAAATGACGCCAGAACTTCATTTTTTGCGTTCCGGCGTCAAAAACGGCCTCAAAATGCGCCTGGAATGACAATCTTTTTGAATTCCTCCATACCCTTCGTGGCGACATCCTTGATGAGGGTGACGCGGGGGTCGTGGACGGGGACGTCCTTGGGGTCTATAATATATATAGGAGCGTCAGGACGGGCGTAGCGGTAGAGGCCGGCGGCGGGATAGACCTGAAGGGACGAGCCGACTATGAGGAAGATGTCGGCTTCGCTGACGACGTCGATCGCCGCTTCGATTTTCGGGACGGCTTCACCGAAGAAAACGATGTGGGGGCGCAGCTGGACGCCATTCGGTGACTTATCGCCGAGGACGACCTTGTCGTAGCCGACGTCGATGACTTCCTTCTCGCTTCCGGTGTTGTCGTAGATGCCGTGCTCCGGGCGGACCTTGGTCAGCTCGCCGTGGAGGTGGATGATATTGGTGGAGCCGGCCCGCTCGTGGAGGTTGTCGACATTCTGGGTGATGACGCAGACGTCGTAATCCTTTTCAAGTGAGGCGATTGCGTAATGGGCCGCGTTGGGGGACGCCGCTTTCAGCTGTTCGCGCAGGCCGTTGTAGAAATCGAGGACGAGTTTGCGGTTGCGGTACCATCCCTCGATGGAGGCCACGTCGTTGACGTTGTATTTCTCCCAAAGGCCGCCGCTGTCGCGGAAGGTGGCGAAACCGCTCTCGGCGCTTACTCCCGCGCCGGTGAGGACTGCTATTTTCTTTTTCATTTTTCTGCTGTTTTGCCGAAATAGACTGTGCGTACCCAATATTCGAAGAGAGGATCGAGGATCTCCGGGGTGTCGTCGTCGCCGAAAGTGACTATCTCCTTTTTCATCAAAGCGTCCTTGACACGCTTGACGTTGGCGGAGGAATTGAGGCTGTAGCGCCGCACGACTTCGCTGCCGCTGAAACGGGTGTAGCCTTCGATGATGGCTTTGAGGAGGTTGACCTGGTGGGTGGTGAGGGAATTCATCGTAGAAGCGAACTTGGCCTCGTGGATGGAGAGCACGCTTTGAAGGGCGTCAATAAGCATAGCCTCGGTGATGAATCCCTTGGTCCTCGCGTCAACGATGGAGACGAACATATTGAGATAGTAGAGATTGCACTTGAAAAGGCGGCAGGTGCCGGCGAGCAGCTCCCTGTCGATGACCTTCCCGCCGGAAAGGAAGCCTTTTGCCAGATGCTCCGCAATCTCCTTCTCGTCCACCTGTGAAAGGGGTACGCTCTCCGACAGGCGGTAAAAATAGCGTCTGTGGCGGAAAATCTCTTTCATCGCGTTGACTCCGGAGCCGACGAATATGCTCGAGAACAGCTTGCGGCTGTCCTCCGCGGCTTCGCGCATCACCCTTTCCATTGCCCCGAAAATAACGTCGTCGCCTTCTATCAGGGACAAGTTCTGGAATTCGGAAATAATGAGGATCATCCTCTCCCCTCTGTCCCGGGCTATGGTGTAAGGCATATGGAGCACCGCCAGAAGGTCACTCTCGTCGGGGTCCCAGTTGAAGGAGATGATCTCGTCGTTTTCCGAGAATGCGTCCTGATCGAAAATGATGTGCGTTCCCTGAAGGTAACGGGCTATTGTCTCCGCGTATTCCGCCGGGGTTGACGCCACCATCCTGATGACTGTCGAGCCGTATGCCGCTATGAAATCGGAGACAGTCCTCAGCGTCAATGCCGACATCTGGCCGACGAGGAACTGCTTACCGGTCACGCGCATCGAAAAGAGAGTGTGCTCGATAAGGGACATCTTGCCGGATTTCGGCGGAGCTGATATGACGACGTTCTCGCTCTGAAGGATGAGGTTCGACAGTATGGTCGAATCCTTTTTCCTCCCTACGAAATTCTTTCCGGTCACATATCGGTCAAAAATGAATGGAGAGTCCATAAACAATTCGTTTTAACCCTCAAATATAACAAATTTGTTTTGAAAACACAATGCGATTTCTCGACTTCGCTCGAAATGACAAGTGCAAGCGAAAAAAACTTTTGGTATTCCGGAAAAAGTTTCTATCTTTGCGGTCCCTAAGAAAAAGGAGGTGTAAGCGAAATGATCATAGTACCTGTTAAAGAAGGTGAGAACATAGAGAGAGCCCTTAAGAAATTCAAGAGGAAGTTCGAAAAGACCGGTGCCGTCCGCGAGATGCGCGCCCGCAAGAATTTCGAGAAGCCGTCCGTCAAGAAGAGAATGGCTATGCAGAAGGCTATCTATGTCCAGCATATGAAGCTTATGGACGAGCAGTAATGCTCCCTCCAAGGGTGGGCGGCCCTTTGATTCCGCCCGAGATTATTTGGTCAACGGGCCTGTAAAGACCCTTCGAGAGAGGAAGGGCGCCCGCCGCCGCAAACTGAAAAAGTTTTTCAAGATGTACGCAATCGTTGATATTGCAAGCCAGCAGTTCAAAGTAGAAGCTGGAATGGAAATCTTCGTCAACCGCCTTCAGGCAAAGAACGGCGAAGAAGTCGTATTCGACAAAGTTCTCCTCATCCAGGACGGCGACGCCGTCAAGGTAGGGACCCCTTATGTCGAGGGCGCATCAGTCAAGGCCACCGTTATGGATGACGACGCCAAGGCAAAGAAAGTCCTCGTTTTCAAGAAAATCCGTCGCAAAGGATTCCAGACTCTGAACGGTCACCGTCAGAAGCTCACCAAGATCCGCATCGACGCCATCGCTTAATCTCCAGGAGGAATTTATTATGGCACATAAAAAAGGTCAGTCAAGCTCCAAGAACGGCCGCGAGTCCCAGAGCAAACGTCTCGGTCTCAAGAAGTTCGGTGGAGAGGTCGTGAAAGCCGGCAACATCATCGTCCGCCAGAGGGGTACCGTCCACAATCCTTCGACCAACGTCGGAATGGGCAAGGACCACACCCTCTACGCTCTCGTTGACGGTACCGTCAAGTTCGCGAAGAAGAGAAACGACAAATCCTACGTTTCCGTCATCCCGTTCGAGAACTAGGATCTGTAGTGTAACCAAGGACTGGGGGACTTGCATCTGAAAAGACGCAAAGTCCCCTGTCTTCATTGAAATACAATCAGTTATGCTCACACTGAAAGTCATCCGTGAGAACACGGAAATGGTCATAGCGAAACTTGCCGTCAAGAATTTTGACGCACGCGAGACCGTAGAGAAAATCATAGCCCTCGACGACGAGAGGAAGGCCTTGCAGACGGAGTCCGACTCCCTTCTCGGAGAGCAGAAAAAGAAGGCGGCCCTCATCGGCGGCCTTATGAAGGAAGGCAAGAGGGAAGAGGCCGAGGCCGCCAAGGCGGAAGTCGCCGCCCTCAAGGCCCGCAGCACCGAGCTTCTCGCCAAGGCCGACGAGAACGCCAAGCTCCTTCAGGACACTCTCGTGCTCCTGCCCAACCTCCCTTGCGACCTCGTCAAGCCCGGCAAGAGCGCCGAGGACAACGAGATCGTCAAGATGGGCGGCCCCGAGCCGAATCTCCCCGAGAATGCGCTTCCTCACTGGGAGCTCGCGAAGAAGTACGACCTCATCGATTTCGATCTCGGCGTCAAGATCACGGGCGCAGGCTTCCCCGTCTATAAGGACAAGGGAGCCAAGCTCCAGCGGGCCCTCATCAACTACTTCCTCGACCGCAACACCGCGGCCGGCTACAAGGAAGTCGAGCCTCCGGTGGTGGTCAACGCCGCTTCAGGTTTCGGCACCGGCCAGCTTCCCGACAAGGAAGCCCAGATGTACTATGTCGGACTCGATGATTTCTATCTCGTCCCGACCGCGGAGGTCCCCGTGACCAACATCTTCCGCGACGTCATCCTCCAGGAAGGCCAGTTCCCGTGCAAGCTCACGGCCTACACTCCTTGCTTCCGCCGCGAAGCCGGCTCCTACGGCAAGGATGTCCGCGGCCTCAACCGCCTCCACCAGTTCGACAAGGTCGAGATCGTCCGTATCGAGAAGCCAGAGGACAGCTACAAGGCCCTCGACGAGATGGTCGCTCACGTGGAAGGCCTTGTCAAGGAGCTCGGGCTCAAGTATCGTATACTACGTCTCTGCGGCGGCGATATGAGCTTCACTTCCGCCATCACCTACGACTTCGAGCTCTACAGTGCAGCCCAGGGCCGCTGGCTCGAGATATCCTCGGTTTCCAACTTTGAGAGCTACCAGGCCAACCGCCTCCACTGCCGCTACAAGGACGCAGCCGGCAAGACTCAGCTCTGCCACACTCTCAACGGCTCTTCCCTCGCTCTTCCGAGGGTAGTGGCCGCTCTGCTCGAAGACAACCAGACTCCCGACGGGATCGTCATCCCCGAGGTGCTGAGGCCCTACACCGGATTCGACGTGATCCGATGAATGAGCAAAAGACCATTCTTGGAATAGACCCCGGGACCAATTTGCTTGGTTTCGGGGTCATCCGTACCTCCGGCAAGAGCGCTTCTTTCGTGGATATGGGCATACTCGATCTGCGCAAGGATAAGGACAACCTGCAGAAGCTCAAGGCCATTTACGACTGTATAAGCGAGGTCTGCAAGACCTACCGCCCGGACTGTCTCGCCATCGAGTCTCCTTTCTACGGCAAGAATGCTCAGGTCATCCTCAAGCTCGGCCGCGCCCAGGGCGCCGCGATGATTGCCGCGATGGAGTTCGGTATTCCCGTTTTCGAATATGCCCCGAGGAAGGCCAAGATGGCCATCGTCGGCAACGGCGCGGCATCGAAGGATCAGGTTGCCGTGATGCTGGAGAAGACTCTCGGCGTCAAGCTGGAGGAAGCCGGCCACCTCGATGCCACCGACGCCCTTGCGATAGCTCTCTGCCACCATTACGAGACGATAAACCCTGTCGCCGGGGCCGCTTCCGGAAAGGGCGGCTGGGAGAAGTTCATTAAAGATAATCCCGGGCGCGTGAAGTAAATGTGAAAATTTCCAAATTTTTGCATTAACTTTACGGCGTATGTCCGTTCTTTAAGAACGGATTCATTTTGAAACAGTTAGTATGTCCTTGAAGAAGTTTGTATCCTTGACGGTCCTGCTGCTGGCCTCTTTTGCGGCCTTCGCACAGACTTTTTCCATCAAAGCCCAGTTGAAAGATGCGGATTCCGGCGAACCTGTCGGATTCGCGACCGTTTCGCTGACCCCTGCCGGGGCGTCGAAGGCGTCGAAATATGTCCTCTCCGACGGAGAGGGCCACGTCACGATGGACAAGGTCCATCCCGGCAAGTACACCATCAAGGCCGAACTCCTCGGCTACCAGCCCTGGTCCGTGGAAATGGATCTCCACAAGGACAACGCGGACCTTGGCGTCGTCAAGCTTGCCCTGGACAGCCAGGTTCTTGACGCCGCCGGCGTGACGGCCGTCGGCAACCCCATCGAGATCAAGAAGGACACGATTGTCTATAACGCTTCCTCTTTCAAGACCACGGAGAACGATATGCTGGTCGACCTTCTGAAGAAACTTCCCGGCATAGAGGTCTCCGAGGACGGCTCCATCACTTCCAACGGCGAGACCATCAGCAAGATCACCATCGACGGCAAGACCTTCTTCCTCGACGACCCTCAGCTCGCATCCAACAACCTTCCTGCGAAAATCATCGAGAAGGTCAAGGTCGTGAAGAAAAAGTCCGAGCAGGCCGAGTTTACCGGCATCGACGATGGCGAGGAGGAGACGGTCATCGACCTCAATGT
>JAFZME010000169.1 GCA_017553405.1 Bacteroidales bacterium | reverse complement strand
TACCACATTCTGGATGAGGACCGCGTGCTGGTCGAGGCGCACTGCGTCAACAATACGGATATTGTCCAGAACATCAGCCTTCAGCTCGCCGTCCGCAAGGCCGGAGGGGCCGAGGAGCAGTGGACGCCCGAAATAAGGGAGGGCGAAGGCTGGTTTTCGGTGCGCTACCCGGAGGTAGATGCCACCTATTCGGTCGTGTGGGACTACCCGCTGTCGCAGGTGCGGCAGTTCCGCTGCGGCAAGTTGGAGAGCCTTATGCCCCGCAAAGTCCACGACCACGTCCGCACGGATATGAAAGGCGACCTCAAGGGCCACTACACGGCCAATTTCCTCAGGCCCGTCGTCCTCCGGCCGGGCCGGGACACGACCGTGTGGGAGATGATCGTGAAAGGAGATCCCTCGACTGCGCTCGGGATGACAAAGCCGTCTCTGTCATTTCGACCAAGCGAAGCGCGCGGAGAAATCTCTCACAACGAAAAAGAGTTCTCGACTTCGCTCGAAATGACAGTGCCGCTCGGCGTGCAGCTCCTGCAGGCGACGCTGCTGACGAACGTGGTGTATCCGATCGATGCCTTCGGGGAGCCGATAAGGCATTTCTGCCCCGGGAAAAATTGGAACAGTCTTTACACCTGGGATTGCGGATTCATCGGATGGGCGATGAGTGAAATCGATCCCGGCCGCGGCTACGAGATTATAAAGCAGTACACGACATCGCCGGAGGAGGAAGCGCCGTTCGTCCACCACGGGACTCCCCTCGCCACGCAGATATTTGCTATCGGCGACGTCTGGAAAAACGGCGGCTGCTCCGAAGCGCAGCTGCGGGAGATATATCCGGGGCTCAAACGTTTCTATGAGTTTATGACAGGGCCGCGCTTCCGCAAGGAGAGCGGTCTGCTGGAGACCTGGAACATCTTTTACAACAGCGGCGGCTGGGACGACTATCCCCCGCAGTGGACGCTGAGGCCGCAGAAGGAGCTGCGGTCAAGGACGACGCCTATGGTGTCCACCTCTTATTATATCCGCTGCGCGAAGATATTGAGGCTTATCGCCGCCCACCTGGAGGCCGGCTCGAAAGGCAGGCAGAAGAAGCCTTTTACGGCTGATATCAAAAATTTCGACGCCGACATTGCGGCAATGTCCAAGGGCATACTCGACAACGCCTGGGACCCCGATACGGGCTATTTCGGCTATGTCGAGCACGACTCGGACGGGAAGCCGCTCGGGCTCTATCGCACAGCAGAAGGAATCAATTTCAATATGGGGCTAGACGGGGTGACGCCGCTGGTGGCGGGGATTGCCTCTGCGGAGCAGCAGGCTACACTGCTTGGCCATATATTCACTCCGGGAGAATTGTGGAGTCCTTATGGGATAACGGCAGTGGATCAGAAGGCGCCGTATTACAGGATAGACGGCTATTGGAACGGCACGGTCTGGATGCCTCACCAGATGATCCTCTGGAAGACTATGCTGGATCTCGGGCGTGCGGATCTGGCGAAGCAGATTGCCGGGACCGCTCTCGAGAACTGGGAACGTGAATGCTCCGATTCCTACAACTGCTACGAGCACTTTATGCTCGCGACGGGGCGCGGCGGCGGATGGAGCAATTTCTCCGGACTGTCCTCCCCTGTCATCAACTGGTGGGATGCCTACAACAAACCCGGGACGCTGTCCACCGGCTTCGGCACTTTGGTGACGAAGGCCGTCTGGGCGGAAGACTGCTCTTCCGTGACGGCCACGCTTGAATTTGACAAAGAACTCATAGGGCGGGAGGTCTCCGTTCTCGCCTGCCTTTCTTCCGGGGTGAAGGAGTTCAAGGTCAAGGCATCTAAAAAACCATTGGTTTTAAAATTCAGTTGATGGACCGCAGGGATTTTTTGAAGACTTCGCTGCTCGCCGGCGCGGCGATGTGCTTCTCCGACTGGGAGAAGGCGTTTGCCGCGGGGTGCCGCGACATACGTGTCGGCAAGCCGTGGCAGGGATGGAAGGAAGGGCAGTTCCAGATCCATTTCATCTATACCGGAGTCGCGGAGTCTATGTTCCTGATCTTCCCCGACGGGACGACTATGCTTATCGACTGCGGCGACTTCGACGCCCTGGCGCGGGGGCCTAAGGCCGTGCCGCTGCTGCCCGATGCCTCGAGGCACTCCGGCGAATGGATTGCACGCTATGTGACGCGTGTCAATCCGGCCGTGACGGATGTCGACTATATGCTCCTTACGCACTATCACAACGACCACGCCGGCAGCGACCGCTTCTATGCGGAGAAGATCCTGCGCGACGGCGAGGAATACTGCCTCAGCGGCTTCTCGCAGGCGGCGGAGATGCTTTCCTTCAAGAAAGCCATCGACCGCTGCTGGCCTTCCTACGACGATCCCATCCCATCTTGCACCGACGGCGGCGATCCCGACACGGCGGAGCATATGAAAAGATTCTACCGCTATATGTCGACGCACCGGGGACTGGCCATAGAGAAATTCCGCCTCGGGGCGACCGACCAGATCGTGCCGCTTCGGAAGCCGGGGCGCTACCCGTCCTTCAAGGTGCGTAACATCTGCGCCAACGGACGGATCGCTTATCCCGACGGGAGCGTCAAGGATCTGTTCGCCGCGGTCAAGGAGGCCGGGGCCAAGAAGCTCAACGAGAACGGGATGAGCCTCGGAATGATATTCAGCTACGGGCCCTTCCGCTTCTACACGGCCGGCGACTTCTCCGCACGGTTCAAGGATCCCGACGGCACGGTGCGCTTCATCGAGGACGACATCGCGGAAGTCTGCGGCCCCGTCAACGTGGCGAAGGTCAACCACCACGGCCACAACTCGATGAACCGCAAGCTGGTCGGGGCTCTGCAGCCGCAGGTCTGGGTGAGCTGTGTCTGGGACCAGCTCCACAACCTGCCTCCTTGCATGGAGCTCCTCTCCGACCGCAGCATCTACCCCGGAGGCCGCATCATCTGTCCGACGATTATGCCGGCCGAGCGCCGCGCTGCCGACGGCGACGCCGCGTGGATGCAGGACGTCGCCCCCGAGTCCTTCGAGGGCGGCCACGTCGTCGTCAACGTCGAAAAGGGCGGCCGTC
>JAFZME010000168.1 GCA_017553405.1 Bacteroidales bacterium | reverse complement strand
TTGTAGCCGCCGTGCTCGATGGTGTAGCAGTAGCCGGGCTCCGGGCATTCGCAGCCCAGGCGGGCCATTTCAGGGCCGATGACCTCATAGCAGAGTCGGCCCAAATCATCGAATGAGGGAATGGTTGTACGATGGCTGGCCACAATGATGGCAGGCAGGCTTTCAATAGTGATCTTTTCCATTTTCTTGAGTTTCTTTTGGGAAGCCACCATCGCCTTGAGCTGCGCTTTGCGGGCCTTAAGACGCCGGAGTTCCTCTTCGCATACGCGAATCTTCTCTTCCAGCGCTTCGATGCCGGGGACGTGGGTATCGTCCTCATAGAGGTCGCGTATCTCCTCCAGACTGAACCCCATCCCTTTGAGGGACAGGATAGCTTGCATCTTCTGAAACTGATCTACACTGTAGTAGCGGTACCCGGTATCCCGGTCCACGATTTCCGGCACCAGCAGGTCTATCTCTTCATAATGCCGGAGCGTTCGTACCGTGACGCGGCAAAGGCGTGAAAACTCCCCGATTTTTAATCTGTTTGTCTTCATAACAACTGTGCACTTTTGTTATTTGCCGCAAAGATAATACGTGACGTAGGGTACGAGTCAAGAGAAAAATGAAAAAATTAACGGATGGGATAACGGATAACCGTTTCGCCATCCTCGAATGCCATATCTGTCAAATCACCTCAATATAGAAACTGAATGGACGAAAATACAAATTGGAATATACTAGTGTAGGTTATTAATCACTTCTTGCAGATTGGCAAGGAACTTCCCGACATGTGCGCCATCCATTTGCGTATGGTGGAATTGGATGGATATGGGGAGCTTGTAGCGAAGGCATTTTTTACGATACCGTCCCCAGATGAGAAACGGGTTATTGAAAATGCCACTGTTCATCCCCACAGCCCCGTCAATCTCAGTATCAATAATGGCCGATGTGCCAATAACCATACATTCTCCCGATAAATCTCTGTCGTTGCGACTCTCGGCAACCATCGAAGTATATTCCATGTACTGACGATTAAACTGATCGATATCGTCAGTGTATAGAATGTCGCAAGAAGAAACCTCTCCCGTATTATTCTTGACGATTGTATTGACCGCAAGATTATCATACTGCATCAGCTTGTCTCCGACAGGAAGAAGATAGAATTCCTTAATGGTTGAAGCTGCTTTTCCGATACACCAATCCAGCAGCATATTAAACTTGTATCCCTTCTTACGGCTCATTCTTACCAGTCGTGTAACATCGACCGTCTTGAAGAATGTGACCATCGGGTTGGGAGCCTTCATCCATAACTCAAAGGCTTGGGCACGGCTGGTTGATTGTGGATTAACTTCTCGCATAAATCTCGATTTATGAAACACAAAGATACTACTTTTTCTTTGGTCGCATTTGGTCGCATTTTCCGCTTATTATTTGAATACACCGCTGGTATAATTCAACCACTTGATAGACAAATCCTTCAATAGCCACCAAGAATACACGATAGCCACCAGTTATTTAGTTCCCACCCGAGGCGCAAAAAGAGCAGTGGATTAAAGAAAAAAATATATCTTTGTTCGTTAACATCTTTTGGGTCAAACCTATGAATAAGTTTCTCACCTTTTGTGTCGCGCTGGGCCTGGTGGCCGGGTGCACGTCGGAAAAACATAACGGCAATGGCGGCGAAGGGGGCGGAGGCGAGGATAAAAAGACTCTGGTGATCAACGTCGTGACCGGCGAAGCGAGCGAGATTACGCCGGAATCGGCATTACTGAGCGCCACCTATACAACAAAAAACTTGAATAGGGATGCCCTGGCCTGTTTCTTCCTTTCTGAAACCGGAGGCACGCCCGCTGAAATCTGCTCCAGAGGAACGCTCATCGAAGCGGGACCGCTACCGCTCGAGGAAGCCGACGGCTCATTCTGCGCCGTGGCGGAGGGTTTGTCTCCGTCCACTACCTACTATTTCATTGCCTACGTGTTTACAGAAGAGAAAGAATTTACTGGTGATGTCGGCTCCTTCACGACGGCGGTCAAACCCGTCGCATCTTCCGCCACCGGCGAGGCGAGCGAGGTGACGGAGATCTCCGCCACCCTCTCTGGCTACGCCCATCCGATTGAGGAAATGGGAACGGTGAGCTACGGGATCTTCCTTTCGACCGAGAGTGATCCCGGAGCGGACAACAGCACACGGCTGACGGCTACCGCCCTCGATGAGAACAACAAATACAGCACCCAGGCGACCGGCCTCCTCCCCGGCACCACCTATTACTTCCGCTCTTTCCTCCAGGGCGGGGGAACGCTCCTGACGGGCCAGGTCAAGCAGTTCTCCACGGTTGCAATCTCCGCACAGGTCACCACTCTTTCTGCCGGCGATGTCGGCCTGTTTGGCGCCACCCTCGGCGGGCGTCTCGCATCCAGCTCTTCCCTGGAAAAGGCAGCCTGGTTCCTGCTGGGCAGCAGCGGCGACCTGGAAACACTGCAAGCCTCCGGAACGAAAATCGCCGCGACCTTGCAGGAGGACGGCACCTTCATCGTCGAACGGACGGGACTCAGTTATAATACCACCTATTACTATGTTGCCTGCGCTAGTGTTCACGACCAGGAATTCTACGGCACGCCGGTAAGTTTCAAGACCAAGGACTTCTCGGCGAGCGTCACAACCGGGGCAGCCACCGACGTGGATCTGAATACGGCCACCCTGAATGGTTCGCTCAGCACTTCGGAGGCGGATACTTTCTCCAAGAGCGCCTGGTTCCTGATCGGGGACAGCGGAGATCTCGCCACCTTGAAAGACTCCGGGGCCAAACGGACATCGACCCTGAACACAGACGGCACGTTCAGCTACGCACAAGCGGGACTTGACTACAATACCACCTATTACTATGTCGCCTGCGCCAAGGTGGACACGAGGGAGGTTTATGGGACACCGGTCAGTTTCAAAACCAAAGACATCGAGGCTTCCGTAACGACCGTCGATGCATCGGAAATCAGTGACGACCAGGCTACCATAAACGGCAGTGTCACCGTGGGCAGTGGCCTTTCCATCAGTGAGGTCTGGTTCCTCTGGGGCGACAGTGACAACCTGGAAGCTCTGATTGACGCCGACCGCCACATCAGTTCTACGCTAAGAGGCGACGGCACGTTCATTTATACCTTCCGGGGCCGCACCCCAAATTCGACCACATATTACGTCGCTTGCGCAAAGGTTGGCGGCCGCAACTTTTACGGGCAGGTGAAGGACTTCACGACCACGGACAAAACCATCGTGGACCTTGGACTCAGCGTCCGCTGGCGAAGCGTCAATATCCCCTTGACTGACCCGAGGTACCCGGAATCTTCCGGTTCCTGGATCTCCTGGGGTTCCGTCACAATGACGTACTGCAATTGGGCGAACTACTGCTGGGCCAACGGTTCGCCGACCAGCCTGACCAAATACAACACCCTGGCTTCCTATGGAAAGGTGGATAATAAAACCGTCCTGGACCTCGAAGACGATGTGGCTCACGCGGTGCTGGGCGGGAACTGGCGGATGCCCACGGCTGAGGAATGGAAGGAGTTGAGAGAGAACTGCACGCTGTCGGCGAAAACGATTAACGGCAAGAACGGCATTCTCGTAACGGGAAAGAACGGCAACAGCATCTTCCTTCCCTGCGCGGGCTATATGCTTGATCTGGAGCGCAATTATGAAGGGGATGATGGCTATTACTGGTCTTCCTCCCTCGTCACCGACGCCCCCTCCAACGCTCACCACGTCTTTTTCTTCAAAAACAATACGGTTATTAACCAACCTACCGGCGGAGGTCAGCGCCACTTCGGCTTGTCCGTCAGGCCCGTCACCAAATGAGACCGGCGATAGATAATCTGATTATTTCAACAGCGCGGTGCAAATCCACATGATGGCCCCGGGAATTCTAAGAGCAGAAATTATGTTTGGGATATGCTTCAGTACGTAAACGTCCAGGAAGGTTCGAAGTCACCCAGGGTTCGTTGGTGAAAAGTCAGGCTGGTGACGTAGCTGTCGGAGTCGGTCTCGTAGTTGAATGTGAATTCAACACGGCGTTCCGTGCTGCCGTTTGCCTGGAATTCAATCTTTGAGGGCAGGAGGGGGATTCCGCAGAACCCCAGGATGTAGCTGGAGGCTAACGAATAGGCGCTGGGGCCCTCATCAAGCAGAAGTGCGGCTATTCCGCCTTTGGCGGGCTTGTCAGTATAGGTATAATACCAGGTGTCGCCGTCGTGGGTGGTCCGGCTGACGAGGAGTCCGTTTTCCCAGGCAAAGGTCTCCGGAAGCTCGCTCTCCGCATACTTTTTTGAGACAAGATGCCCGTCCTCAAACGTACATTGCAAGGCCAATTCGTAGACTTCCGGATTCAGCGAGATCAGCGTCCAGAAATTTTTCGCATATCCGCCCTCGACGGAAACAGGATTTGTGATATTGACTTCGTCGCTTCCATCATACATCCTCATATTAAAAAACATACTGTCCCTCAAATAGGTAAACAGATAATCCTCCCCTTCAGTTTCACTGCTTTTCAGGCAGATGGCAGCCAGACGTCCCTGATTGTCCCATTCGAGCACGCCGCTTCTGAATTTATCCGGCGTGTACTCCCAACTAATCCCCTTCACGGGCCGGTCCTTTACCAGATAGCAGTCGGCCAGCTGAACCGTCGGCTCCGGGACGGGAGCGGCCTTTTTGCAAGAAACCGACAGGACCATCAATACGGCCATTGAGAAGTAAAAAAACGATTTCATAATATTTTCTTTATTGTCTTTATTCGTTATCTGTTCTACCATATCTTTGACTCCGTTTTGCCAATAATAATACTGATTAATCGATGCAAATTTATGTTTTCCATATAGACCTAGAATCCTTCCTTAAGAAATTTTCTGAGAGCAAGATGCGTTATGCCATTCTCGTCTCTCTGCGTCAGCAGCGGCGTGGCGCTGATGACGTATTTGGGATGGTTGTCACGAATCTTCTCCAACGCGCCAAATTCCCGTTGACGCGTAGTTTCATCTGAGATGATATAGCTTGCCTGCACGTACACGGTCTTTCCAGGTTTTGTGCAAACGAAGTCCACCTCTCCGGCATTAAGCACGCCGATGTGAACCTCGTATCCAAGGAAACGGAGTTGATTGTATACGGCATTCTCGATGACTTTCTCAATATACGAATCCATCCCGCCTTCTGCCTTGAGATTCCTGAGGCCTAAATCATCCCAATAAACCTTCTCGTTGGACTCAAACAATTTCTTTCCGTGGATGTCATAGCGGGAAACCACATCTAACAGGTAAGCCTCGGCATAGAATTCACGATATTGGAGGATGAGGTTCGTTGATACCTTCTCCTCCTGTGATTTCATATACTTGGCAATACTGTTCGCTGAGGTCAACTTTCCGGTAGTATCGGCATAGAAGGCAATCAGATTATTCAGGAAAGGGATGTTACGGATGTCATGGCGTTCAATAATGTCCTTCAGCACAATTGTGTTGAAGACGCTTGCGAGGTATGCCCATACCTGTTCATCACTTGAGAGCCCCACTTTCCTAAGGCCCGGAAGGCCACCGTAGTCCAGGAAGGTCATCAGGCTGTCATCACTGTCCGCGAGGTTATGGAACTGCAGGAATTCCGCATAAGTCAGCGGGTGGACGCGGACTTCAACGTGGCGGCCTGAAAGGAGGGTGGCCAGCTCGCCGGAGAGCATCTTGGAGTTGCTGCCGGTAATGATGACATCGGTATTGTCTTCAGTATACCAGTTGCTGACACTCTCCTCGAAACACTTGATTTCCTGGGCTTCGTCAATGAGGATGCAGTTGTGCTTGCCCTTGACAAAGCGCGCTTCAATCCAAGCATCCAGATCGTCCTTGGTCTTGATATCCTTAAAGGCTTTCTTCTCCTTGTCAACGTGGATGATGTTGATACCCGGTTTATCCCTGTGCCGCTGAATGAAGTCTTTCAACACATAGCTCTTGCCTACGCGACGAGAGCCCACAAGTGCTATGATATTACCTTTCCCTATCCAGGAATCAACGATATCCGCATAATGCTGCCGTGTCAATACTTCCATAATTCCGTTCATCTATTTACCGCAAAGATAACAAATTTCATTGTTTATAAACAATAAAAACAGGAATAAAATAAATTTTATTTCCCATAAACAATAAAGCCATCTTTTGTTATTACGGAAGATAATAGTGTTGCGCACAAACAACATTTTTCGATAAAAATGAAGGTTGCGCGCAACATATTGGCGACATAACGAATATTTGTGAAGCGCAATTACTTATTCTGTTTCTAAAACTCTACAAATATTATGATTTTTGGAAACAAAATACTACATCCCGAAATAATCGACGCTCTGAACCTCGTAGGATTCATAACTGTTTTACTGATCCTGCTCCTGAGCGAACTGCTTCCAGGCGCTCTTGAACCAGTTGCGGAGGACCTGCTTGCGGGCGGGGATGAGGAAGGAGTTCTCTATGGAGATGCGGCAGAGCTGGCGGATCTGGGCAAGCGAGAGGTCCCAGCCGACGGCGACGGCAAGGTAGTCGCCGGTGAGGACGCTTCGCGCCTGGTAGGCGGCATCGTCGGAGCATATAATGATCGGGATGCCCGACTCCATATACCGCCTGGCGGGGTGCTCGGCGAAGTCCCTGCAATAGCCCAGGGCGGCGTTGGACACAGGGCATATCTCCATCGGAATCCCCTTTTCCATCACCGCCTTCTCAAGGTCGGGATAGCGATACAGATTGAATCCGTGGCCGAGGCGGTCTATGCCGCATCGCAGGGCGATGGCAATCTCCTCGTTCTCTCCGCGGAGGCTTTCGCCGGCGTGGAGAGTGAGGCGCAGGCCCGGATTGTCCATAATGATCTTACGGAGGCGGTCTTCGTAACGGGCGAGGGAGTAGGAACGGTCCTCGTCGTTGACTATGTCTATCGCCTTCACCAGGTCGTACCTGCCGTCCTTGACGTTTTTCCACACCCAGACCGCGTTGTCCATAAGAAGGTCGAAGAGAGGGTCCCAGACGTCGTTCTTGCCGGCGCAGGCGACAATGGACAAGGTGAACACCGGATCGACCTTGCGGACCTCCGCAAGAGCCCTGATATAGGCTTCCGCGCGCGCCTGGGCGTCCTGGCGTGTGCCGAAGAACGGCGACCTCAACTCCAGATGCTCGACTCCGATGCTGTGATAGTACAGCATCACCCTGGTGTAGTAGTCCTGGACCAGGGCGGGGGTTGAGCATATTGCGCCGCATTTTGTGAAAATACCCTCGAACCAGTCCCACATATAGACGTTGCGGGGAGCGCCGGCGACGGTCCAGTTGCGGCGGAAATCATCCACCGTGAGGCCGTCGTCAAGGCATTCCTGCATAGTGCGGCTGCCGTAAGGCGTGCCGGGGCCGATGAAGCGGATCTGCCACTCCGGAGTGATGACCAGCTCCGGGTGATCCTTCAGGAACTCCACCTGCATATCCATCGGCAGGATGGCATCCGCGTGGGCGTGGAGATCGGCCCCCTTGGGCATACGCTCAAGGAACTTGTAGAGAGGAGTGTCGTAGATGGCAGTGTCGCGCAGAAAGTCGAAGGAAGTGCCGAACCGCTCCCTGAAATCAGCTTTCAACCTTTCAAATTTCCGCTCCATTTCCATAGGCTTAACGAGATGAATAATGGTCTCTCAGGGCCGCGACGTCGTCATCGTCGAGGACGTCTTTCGTGATGATGAGTTCGTCCAGCTGGGCCGGGAGTTTATATGACAGCGAGCCGGTGCCGTCCTGGCCGATATTGAAGGACATCGAGTCGAAAGAAGTAGAGGAAAGCGCTGCGGGAATATCCGCCTCGTCCCCGTCGACAAAGTCGTACCAGATGCGGACTTTCTTGTTGGGACGGTCGACGGTCAGGATTACGTGCATCCAGCCGGTGGAAAAATCGGAGGGAAGCATCCGCGTGAAATCCATCCTGTTGGAGCCTCCGTCACCGACATTGAACTTGATGTCGCTGCTGCCCCTGAGGGACAGGATGAAGCCTTTATACACTCCTTCTTCCCAGTCTTTGTTGGAAATAATTCCCGGGTCGGCCTTCTTGGGCGACGGGAGGGAGGCCTTCATCCAGAAGGCGGCCGAGAAAGAACCGGTGCCGACGGACAGGTTTTTCAAAGTGACATAGCCGTTATTGAGGGCGACGCCCTTTCCGAAATAGCCGTCAGGATACTGAAGAGTCCCGCCGGAGGTTGTCTGCAGGCCTCCCAGGGCGGCGGTTATGTCTCCGTCGAACGGTAAATAAGCGACCACGTTGTGGCCGGCGAGAAGGGTCTGCACGGTGCTCAGGGCAGGAGTCGACACCATCGCGTGGGCGCGGTACGGTGCGCCGGGGAGCTCAATTTCCTTGCGCTCGCCCACTTCGGTGACGTCCTTGAACACGCCGGCGGGGACGTGGCCTGTCCACGTATCCGGGAATTCGAGTCCGAGAGCGTAGGCGGCAATCGCAGCAACGTCGCGCGTCTCGGCATCTTCAATGGTGCCGTCAGCGACGGTCTTGCCGGCGACGCCGAGGAAGACATATCTCTCCTGGTCCGAGTTGCCGCCGTGAGACTTCCCTATGCCGCCGTGATCGGCGGTGACGATAAACAGGGTGTCGTCGAGAAGGCCTTTCATCCACAACTGATCGTAAATCCAGCCGATATAGGTGTCCAGGTCGCTGATGGCCTGAAGCTGGGCGGCCGTGCCGAATCCTTCCTTCTCGCCGACGACATCGGGCGATCCGAAATGGACAAAAAGCAGCATCGGAGCGTTTTCCGAGAGATATTGGACCGTCATTCGGGCTATCTCCGGATCGACGTCCTTGGTCTCCCCCATCTCAACGCCGATATTATGCTCGATCATACCGTTGTTGATGGCGTACCAGCTCACGAAGGAAGCGAGTTTTGCCTCCGGACAGGCCTCCCGCGCCACCCTGAAGATGGACGGATACGGGCTGAACACAGGATACTTGAGCTCTTTGTTCTCAGTGATGGCGTTTGTCATTCCGTGATATTCCGGAAGGACGCCGTGGAGCAATGATGCCCAGCACTGCGCGCTGATGGTCGGATAGGAGGTCTTGGACCTCAGCGTCGTGGCCTGCCCCTCGAAAATCTCGTCGAGGCGGGGGGTGGGCGTGTCCTGGAAGAACGCGCCGGCGCCGTCGACGCCGATAATCACGACGTGCTTGTAGGCACCTTGGGACACTGCCGGGTCACCCCCTTCGCCGGGGACATCTCCACCGTCGCCCCAGTTGTTGATGTCTCCGCTCAGGACTATCTTGATGCTGTCTTCATACACTTTTACGCTGACCTTGTACTCCATTCCGGAGGCGAATTCCGCGGAAGTCAGGTTCTGGGTCAGGACTTTTCCGCCCACGGCCACCTTAACCGAGAAAGCGGCCGTCTGGGGAACTACGATCAGACGATATTGCGTGTCCGAGACCTTTAAGGCCTGAATGTCCTTCGGCTCAACATCGGCTGTGCCTATCTCGAAGTTTTCACTTACTGTCGCCGTGGGGATCGCCCCGCCGATCGTAACACCTTCTATGCTTTTGCCGGACCGGTTTTCCAGAGTGATGAGTATCCTGCTCAGCTTATGCGAGAAGGTCATAGGGATTGCTTCCCCCGAAGGAGTCACGCCGCTTTCAACCGCAGCGACAAAATCCGAGGAGGAAGTCCCGCTTCTCTGGTCCAGAGCCACGGTAAAAGTGGCGGGGAAGGTCTCCGAACAGGGATAATATGCCTTGAGCGTAGAAGCATCCTCGCCGGGATACCAGTTCAACTCGCCGGAAAAAACTCCGCCGCCATAACTCAACTTGGCGTTGGAGGCCCAGACGCCGCTTTCACGAACTATCGTAAGTCCGATTTCATCACCCTCCTCAAAATTCGTCTCCGTCACTTTTGTGACGGTGGGAGAGATTGTAATCTGGCCGACAGAGGTCGCCTCTTCAGGTTTATCGGCCTCCTTGTTACAAGCGGTAAACAGTACTGAAACTGCAATTATGGAAAGAAGTCTGTTCATAGTACGTAATATACTTTATGAGCCGGGATTTCAGCTCCGGTGTACGGGTGGAAACCGATAACGGAGCCATCGACGCCCAGCACGTGCGGCGTGCCGGGAAGGCCGGAGACCGCCACGGCGCTGTCGCTACCCTGCAGGATATTGCCGCCGCCGTGGACCTCGACGGAAGAATTGTCATCGGCCCCCATCAGGGCAATCGCCGGACGGTCGGTAAGGATGACCACGGCGGTGCCGGCCGGGATTACGCGGCCGTTCTCGCCAAGTCGATAGAGGTTTTTGCCGCTCGACATAGTATAGGCAGTCGCGCATTCCGGCAGCGTATACCGCGCCGTTCCGTCATAGAAGGTGGCCCAATAGTGGGTTTGTCCGGAAAGATTCCCCGGGCGAGCCACGAGGACCACGGAATTTCCGTCTTCGGCGGTGACGGTCACGCTCACTGCGGCATCGGGCATAATGAAGGAATATACGCCGTAAGAGGGGCTTATTTCCGTTGCCGAGCCGCCTTCCGGAGTGAAGCTTGCCGAGGTGATCACCTTGCCGGCCAGCGGGGCCAGGGTGATGCGTTTGCCTTGGACGGCAGAGGAAAGGCTTGCGGTGGCGTAGCCGCTGACGGTGATGGCGTGCGGGCTGGAGATCTCCGCTTCTCCGGCGCTGTTGATGCCGATGCCCTTATCCGTCACATATGGAACCAGGGTGAAGTAGTCCTCCGGATCCTTGCCGCTCATCGCGGTGCTCCAGCCGCGTGTTATGTCACTGTAATAGCTGTACTGATCCAGGATGATTACGGCAGGCGCGGTGGGGCTGATGGCGGAATCTATATACAGACGGTAACGGCTGGTAGCGATATAGTCACTGGGCTGGAGGTTGCTCCAGGCGCCCGTGCCGGCATCGTAAGATCCCTGCACGTTGCCGCTGAAAGTATATGTCCCGCTAAGGTGGACCTGTCCGGAACCCATTCCCGTATAGACGCCTAATCCGGCGCTGCCATAATTTGTTTTGCCGACATAGTTGCCGGTAATGACCGCTCCGTCGCTTATGTATAGACAGTCACCTGATCCTCCGTTCCCAAATATGGTACCGACCGTGGATGCGCTGTTACAACTCAAGTTGCCCATATTGCCGGTGATGGTGCCGCCGGTAATAAATAAGTTTCCAGTGAATCTGACAGCGCTGCCGCCGCCGCTGTTGACACGGTTGCCGGTGATGGTGCCGCCCTCCAGCCTTGTGGTCCCCTGGGATGACAGGCAGCCGCAGGTGCCGGTGCTCCATCCGCCGGTGATCGTGCCTGTCTGACCCGGGCTGCTGTCGCGTATGGTAAGAGTAGTATTCGTCTTAGCTTCAATGACATATCCATCGGCCACAGCTGCGCTCAAGTTGCGGTTGACGGTGTGGCCGTTCAGGTCCAGCACCAGGTGATGATTCCTGGCAAGCGAAAGGTAAGTGTCGCCGCTGGCGGCAGTATAATCCTTTTGAAGTGTAATGACCGTGGGATCTTCAGCATCCGTGCCGGCTGCGGCGATGGCCTCGCTAAGGGCCTGCCAGTCAAGATTCTGGAAAGTGGCATATACCGTAACCTCAAAGTCAGGCATAGTGAAGCTGTACCTGGAGGCATCTTCCGGATCCTGGACAAGCTCCAGCGTCTGAACACGGTTGTCTGCGTCCCTGTACTTTACAGCCAGCGAATTAGGGGTGAGCCTGTGGCCGGCCGCGGGGGTGACGGTAAGGGTGACGGGGTTTCCTATATGTGCCATAGTGGCATTGTCATTATCACCGACCTTGGCGGTTACCGCTCCGGCGGGATCGGAAGGCAGGTGGATATCGTAGTAGCCGGTCATCTGCCACTGTGCATAGAGCGTGACAGAGCCGTTGTCTTCCGGCGTGAGGTTGCTCACGCTCTGCCCGTCGGTGTAGGATGAGCCGCTGCCGTCAGGAGCGGTGGTCCAGCGGACAAAGGTGTGGTCCTCGCGTGAGAAGGCATTGGAGGTGAGGTTCTGCTCGACACCATAAGTGAAGGCCTGGGGTTCCATAGTCCCGGTGGCGTCCTCGTGGTTTTTGTCGAATGTTACCGTGTAGGTGTGGGGAATCCAGTCAGCACTGATGGTTATGTCAGCGTCACCCACGTCCAGGTGCCAGTTTTTACCATATTTAGTCAGCGTCTCTTCGCCGGAAGTGACGTAACCGCCGAAAGTATACCCCGGATAATCCTCATCATAAGAGAGTCCTATGAGGATCTTCTCGCCCGAACCGCCATATGTGATGCCGTTGTAGAGAAGGTGTCCATAATACAGAGAGCCATTCGGATACTGCTCGCAACCGGTAATGCCGAACATACCGGTTTCATAGGTCTTATGACTGTCGGGGCCGACCGTCACACCCGGCCCGGCCAGGACGGCACGCGCCAGCGATGCCGATCTTCTCAAGTCGGTAAGTACCCCGCTCCTGTTGGTATAGCCTATGCCTGATGTGGAACTGCCCACGGTACAGTTCATATAATAGTTGCTTTCACCGGGGTCGGCGTTGACGGAGCCGGAAATGGCACCGCGATATTTTACGGACGGTATTGTTACGCCTATGGCAAGGCAATATTTGGCATCGCCAACGTTATGTCCCGTGATGCCGCCCCACGATTCGCAATATTGAAGTGACACTGAACTTTTCTTGGAGAACTTGGCGCGGCTGATGCACCGGACGACATCTCCATAATTCATACCGACAATACCACCGTAATTTTGGCTTTCCTGTGTTACGGCATAAAAGGCGACATCTTCTCCTACGCAGCAGTCTTCAACGATCGCCGTATTATTGTTGCTGGCTGCAATGCCGCCGACACGAAGATAACCCGTGAAACGCGAATTGGTCAGATTTATGTTTTTTATTGTACCGCCGGACTCTCCAAAGAGACCTACGTCTTCATAATGTGGACTTTTTGTAAAGTACATACGGAGGCCGCTGATTGTATAGCCTTGCCCGTCGTATGTGCCCTTGAATCCTTTTATGGGATAAAAATTGGTTTCCGTGCCGGTGTCGTCGTTCCAGGCATTGGTGTAGGGGAAGGCAATGTCGCACACTTGCTTGAATGTCACTCCCTCTGCAGTGTTGCCGCCGGTCGCCAAAGCAGAAAGGCGCCCGAGGTCACCGACGGAGGCTATCCTGTAGGAGCCGTCGCCGTTTGGGGCGAACATAGAAAGCGTGACTTCCGTAATGGCGAAAGTTTTGACTGCCGTTCCCGTGAAAACGCCCATACCCGTCGCCGTTATGGTGCCATCGTGGTTGCCGCCGGTGTAGTTGCCTGCGTAATCAAGTGTGTAATCTGTGCCTTCTGTAAGCTCAAACCCGTGCCAGATTATTTTTGGAACCGGGAAAACACCGAGGCCGGTTGCCGGATAGGAGTTCGCCAGACCGGTGAATTCAGATTCGTCAATGGGCAATTTGGAACTCGTATATGTAACCACAATCCTGTTGATTGCCATCGGACTGGCAGTATATTCGAATGTGTTTCCCAAACTATAGCCATCCTTTATCAATGTACTGCCATAGTATATTTTGACGTTCTTAATGCGGTACAAGGAAGTTGAACTGCGGTAAACGAACGTGGTGTTTCCGGTTGACATGAACGTATTGTCCACAATGGTCATACTTTTGGAAGGGTTTGTTATCTCCAGATAATTATTTGATTCGCAAACTATCCGGATGAAGTCGTCTGTCCCGTTAGTCCAACTCGCGGAGTACGTGCCGCTTGCACTTCCGGAAGCCGTAAGCGTCATAGTTACGGCGTTTCCGGATGTGGACCCGCTCACCACATAAGTGGTTGTGTAATCTGTTGCCCAAGCCCTTTGTCCTGCAGCCAGGAGTGCAAGAATGACAATGGCTATTCTGATTGAAACGAAAATTCTGTTGTGTTTCATAATGTTCATCGGCTAGAAAATATCTGCAGCGTTGTTGATCTCGCCGGTGGCGGGGCTGAAGTCGGGCTTGGACGCAGCTGTGTTCTTGGCTCCTATGAATTTACCCGGGCCATCAAGCACGTCGGCAGGGATGGCCTTGGAGCTCACGTAGAGGGCGTCATTGGAGCCGGTCATTAGGAACCGGTAGGTGTCGGCCTCAGTGCTCTCGTTGCGAATGGAGACGTAATAGAGATGGTCGGCCGGATCGGATGCGGGCGTTACAGAAACGGGGCCCGGAGTCGACTCCCACGCGCTGCCGTTAAAGGCGCGGCTGGAAACCAGGAGACCGTTGGCAGCGCGGATGATGAAATCTTTCAGGTAGATATAGCTTCCGCCTTCCTTGAAGCCGAAGCGGTAGACGCTCTGCTCTTTGTCGAACTCGGCGCCCGAGAGGATCACGGAATCGTCTTCGATGTTCTTCACGGTCACCGTGGCCGTGGCGTAATCGTAATCGTCCGCCACGCTTTCGAGGGTGCCATCCTGATTGCCGTAGTCCCAGCTCTCGCGGGGAATCAGCAGCGAGAGCTCATCGTCGACCGCCAGGTCGGCCGTGATATTGCCATTGAGCGTAGCCCTGGAGGGCTTTTCGCCGGCATCGGGATAAACATCAAGGGTGCCGACCTTTTGTCCTCCCTTATAGACTGCGACCTTGTCGGTGCTGAGCCAGTAGGAATTCAGGCTGGAGCCGTCGAGGTCCAGGGCCTTGTTATCCAAGTCGGTCTTGGTGGCTTTGACGGTAACATTCCAGGTCCGGAGATTTTCGGAGGAAACTGGCTGCTTGTCCAGCAGCGGCATCTCTTCAAGCGCCTTGCATCCGGCAAAGACGAGGATGCCGGCAGCGATTATTACGGTGTGTCTCAAGTTCATAGTCATTCCTCCCTTAATCAGTTGCCATTAGAGTCGATGTCGTTTTCATCGCCGTAACCGGGAGTCACCCCGGTCTGGTCGGAAGTGAACAGAAACAGATTTTCCGTTTCTATACACCTGGACCTCAAGGAGGGTGCTTCATAAAGCTTTTTCATATATTCTTTATTTATTTTCGGCATTTTCCGTTTATTTTATAATCGACCTTAAATATACGATTTTTTCGGCATAATCAAATGGCTACGGGGATTTTGTGCAATGGCGGGAGAAGGGGCGGCCATCGGAGGTCTGCCCTTCTATCCTGATTATATAGGGGAAATCCTGCAGGTCGTTGTTGCAGAATTCGATCGTGGCGCGGCCACCCTCGACAGCGACATCGGGCGACCACCAGACGGTGTTGCGCGCGTCGTAAGGGCCGCTCTCCCCCCGGTCGTAGCGGGGCGACTCGAAGTACCTGGGAGTCTGGTAGCCAAGCGGGACGAAGTAGAGCAGCGAGGGGTTGCGGTCGTCTCCCCGGTTGACATATCCGGGCTTCATAGAGATATGGACCACGCCGCCGTCGCCGCCGTAGACGGGATCCGGCTGGGTGGAGATGCTCAGCGTGCGGAGATCCGCCAGGCGCAGCATATCGTAGCTCCACCAGGGCTCTTCGGAGTCGTCGACTATAAGCTTGACTATGCCGGAATCGTCGTCATCGTCGAAACCCGAGCCCCAGCCCTCTTCATCGGTCTGGCCGGACCTGCGCCTGTTGCGGTTGAACATATTCTCGCCGTCATACTCGAACAGGGCGTGCCTCATACTGAGATATTCAACCAGCGTCATATCCCTGAACGTCTCCAGGTCTTCGCGGAAACTCCTGCCGAAGACCAGCACGTCGTCATCCGCGTATGAAGCCGTGACCACCGCGGCATTCAGGGTGTAGTCCGAGGAAGGGTCGACCAGCTGAGGGGACTGCTGCGCCACGTCCTTCGCAGACCCCGGAGCCGGCTTGTAGACCCAGGCGTCCGCGGCAGGATCGCCGTTCCATTTCGGGATATAGTTTGCTCCTACGCGCGATGTGCCTATATTGATGAGCATTTCCGTGTTCTCGGAAAAGTCGAGACTGTCGATGATGAAGTGGCTCCCCTGCTCCACGTCCAGGGAATTCACCAGTTTCCTTCCCGGAATCATAAAAGTGAAGGTGAATTTCTTCGGAATTTTCGCCGAGATGAGGCGGGTGACGCGGCCGCGGATTTCCTGCATACGCTCACGCATATACTTGATCTTGAAATTGCCGCCCCGGACGTCGGTGATTTTATCAAGGTCGTAGTAGCGCCAGCCCTGGATCATCATAAGGATGTCCAGCGCGGCGTCCCTTTCCGCTTCGGGGATATCCGGGTCGAAGTAATAATATGGATCGTTGATCCGACCCTTGAGTTCGCTGCTCAGACCCATATAAGACGTGATGCCGTCGCTCTGCTGCCAGTTTTTGAGGACGCCTCTCACCACAGACACCGAACAGGTGCCGTCCAGCGGAGTCCCGTCCGGGGCACTGAGGGATATTTCGCCTTTGGCGAGAGCCCGCGGGTTCCGCTCCAGGGCCATATCCAATTGGCAGACAGGCGCCTGCCCGTCCCTGATGAAGAAGAGCCTTTCCGCTATGATTCTTCCGCGGGAATCCACCAGCAGGAAATGATTGATGCCGGGACGGAAGAAGGACTTTTCCACAATGAGGGTGCGCTTCGTGCCGTCGAGGTTGATGTCCGCGAGGGGGAAAAGCTCAGCCGAGTCGCGCAGCAGCAGGCTGGCCACGCCTCCGCCAAAGCCGATGGAGCTGATGTGATACTGGCCTGAATGTATCTGCAGCTGCAAGGTCGCGCCCTCCTCCTCCGACGGAGCGGGAAGAGGGTACATTTTGCCGGAGTCGTCGTGGATGCTGTAGCTGCGCCCCGGCTTGGGCAGGAAGGAGAGGGTCCCCATTCCGTCGTGGACAGTTGAGACGGGGCGCTTCTCGCCATCGGTGTCGCACACCAGGAAACCGCTGAAATCCACGCTCCTGCCCTTCTGGTCTACGACCTTGAAACCAATCGTGGCCTTTTGGCCGGTGAAGTAGCGGCCGCCTTCGGGCCAGTAGCTGATCTCAACACTTTCACGCGGCTCTTTGGGCGCCCTCTTTTTCTTCTCGCCGCCGCCGATTATGCGTATCCTGTCGTTGAAGAGATATTCGTTGTCGAAATTGAGCTGCCAGAGGGTGTAGGCCCGGATGGTGTAATCGCCGGTCTCAAGGTCGTCCGGCAGTTCGATGCATCCGGGGAAGCCGCTTTCGCCGCGCTTGATCTTCACCCTCACCACGGCCTCGCCCCGCCCGTCCAGCACCTCGGCATACATAAAATTGCTGACAGGCAGCACGGAGAACTTCGAGGCCTCCTGAAACCATCCCTTGAACCATATCGTCTCTCCGGCGGTGTAGCAGCTGCGGTCGAAGTGGAGATAGACCTTCTCCGGGGACGACCACTTGGAATACGTATCGAACCGGAGCAACAGTGAGTCCAGCGTCGACGCCCCCCTCGCGGCGAGGGAAGAAAACATTATCAGCGCCGCAAGCGCGATATGTGAAATACGTTTCACCTGAGAGGTTCCTACCAATTGCAAAGATAGATATTTTTTTGTCGGTGTTTTTTTAATAAATTTGTGGTCATATAATGAGATTATCCGCGATATGAAACGCTTTTCCGCAATTATCTGCCTTGTTCTGGCAGCATTTTCCCTCGGAGCCCAGGGGTGGGCGCCCGCCGGAGACGACATCAAGACACGCTGGGCCGCTTCAGTGGACCCGGCCTCCCCGCTTCCGGAGTACCCGCGCCCGCAGATGGTGCGCGCTCTCTGGCAGAGCCTCAACGGGCTCTGGGAGTACGCCATACTTGACAAGGCATCGGCCTTCGACGCCTCGCAGGGGAATATTCTCGTCCCCTTCGCCGTGGAGTCGTCCCTTTCCGGGGTAGGCAAATTCGTCGGTGAGGACAAGGCCCTCTGGTACAAGCGCAACTTTACCGTTCCGAAGGCCTGGAAGGGCAAAAGCGTGCTGCTGCACTTCGGCGCGGTGGACTGGAAGGCCGAAGTGTGGGTCAACGGCAGGAAGGCCGGCGTCCACACTGGAGGCTATGCTCCGTTCAGTTTCGATATCACGGCCCTTCTGAAGAAAAAAGGCTCGCAGGTTGTCGAGGTACGCGTCGAAGATGCCTCGGACCAGAGCTGGCAGCCGCGCGGGAAGCAGGTCGCCCATCCGCAGGGCATCTGGTACACCCCCGTCACCGGCATCTGGCAGACGGTCTGGCTCGAGGCCGTGCCCGCGACTCACGTAGCGTCGTACTACGCCTGCCCCGACGTTGATGCGGGCAGCGTAGCCGTGAGCGTCGATGTCGAGGCGCTCGCCGATGGCGACGTGGTGAAGGTGGCGCTGAAGGAGGGCGGCCTGGGCTACAGCCCCGAGAAGCCGTCGTCGGTTGTGGTCGCCTCGGCGGAGGGCTACGCGGTGACGCTCCCCGTGGCTGACGCGCGGCTCTGGTCGCCCGATTCCCCGTGGCTTTACGGCCTGGAGATCAGCGTTCTCCGCAAAGGCAAGGTCATCGACAAGGTTGAGGGCTATACGGCTATGCGTAAGATCTCGAAGGCCCAGTCGAGGGAGTGCTATTCGAAGTCCAGGGGTGTCAACACGGGCTATTACCGTATGGCGCTCAACAACTCCGTATTGTTCCAGTTCGGTCCGCTCGATCAGGGCTGGTGGCCCGACGGCCTCTACACCGCCCCCTGCGACGAAGCCCTCCGCTTCGACATCGAGAAGACGAAGGAGTGGGGATTCAATATGATTCGCAAGCACATCAAGGTGGAGCCGGCCCGCTGGTACTACTGGTGCGACGTGGCCGGGATGCTCGTCTGGCAGGATATGCCCAGCATCGCCGACCAGAGCAAGGGCGTCAACGCCACGAGGCCGAAAGAGCTTTCCGAGGCCCAGATGAACAAGTGGCCCAACGACTCCTTCATCGGCGGCACCGACTGCAAGGTCCCGCAGGAGTGGAAGGACAATTACTACAAGGAGTGGGGCGAGATCATCGAGGCACTTAAGGGCTTCCAGTGCATCGTCGTGTGGGTGCCGTTCAACGAAGGCTGGGGGCAGTTCGACACGCCCGAGGCCGTGGCGTTCACGCGCAAGGCAGACCCTACGCGCCTCGTCAACGAGGCATCCGGCGGCAATTTTCACCTCAGCGGCGACATCCTCGACGCGCATCACTACCCGCAGCCGATGATGAACGTCTTCGAGCGCTCGATGATCAACGTCCTCGGCGAATACGGCGGCATCGGCTACGTCGTCCCCGGCCACATCTGGCGGCCCGGCGGCAAGAACTGGGGCTACTCCGGCCTCCGTTCAAGCCCTGAGGACGTGCTCGCCCGCTACTCACTCTTCGCCGACCGGCTCAAGACCTTCATCACGACCGGCTGCGCGGCGGCGGTCTACACCCAGACCACCGACGTCGAGTTGGAAGTCAACGGCCTTATGACCTACGACCGCCTCGAAAAGCTCGACGCCTCCCGCCTCCGCGTCATCAACCAGTCCGTCATCACCACCCCCCTCTGGTCCGAGTAGCGGGGCGTCGGCCTCGCGGCCCGAGCAGCCACCGAATGCCCGCCCATAGGCCCTTCGGCACCATCCTGGCGTCAATTTCAGCCCTTTTTTGACGCCAGAACTTCATTTTGTCCGTTCTGGCGTCAATATAGCCCCAAAAATGACGCCGGGGCACTGTGGGTTATTGGTCGAAGTTGCGGCTGGCGAAGGGGAGGGCGGTGTGAAGGGCGGTGTGCCAGTACTCCCAGGTGTGGGCGCCGTCGCGGACGCGGAGCTCGGCCTTTATGCCGGCGAGTTGCATCTGGCGGTACAGCGACATCGTCTGTGTCAGGAGGAAGTCGTCGTCGCCGCAGTCGAGGAACCATTTGACGCTTTTCAGGGCTTCGACCGTGGCCTTATCGGCGTTGGCGACGAAATCGGGCGCCGAGTGCTCCGCGACCGAGCGGTCCGTGAGGGCGAGCTTACTGTCGGGCGTCGGGTATTCGCGAGTGGCGTGGTCCTTCATATCCAGCCACGCGCTCATCCCGTAGGCGCTTGAGAACATATCCGGGTGCCTCTGGGCGTAGACGACCGTGCCGCCTCCGCCCATCGAGAGCCCCATAACGGCCCGCAGGCCTTTTGCGCCGCCGCAGTTGTACTTTTTCTCGACCAGCGGAAGGAACTCCTTGAAGAAATAATCCTCGAACGGCCAGCCATCCACGTTGAAATAGCCGCACTGGTAGTGGTGGACGTCGCGTGTCCCGGCGTTAGGCATAATAATTACGACAGGAACGCATTCGCCCGAGGCAATCAGCTGGTCGGCCACCCTGTCCATCTGGCCGGTGTTCACCCAGTCTTCGTAGCAGCCCCACAGCCCGTGGAGAAGATATATGACGGGGTAATGCTCCCCGGCGTCATAGCCTTTCGGGAGATAGACGTTGTACTTCTGCGGCACGCCGAGCATATTGACCGTGACGCTATCGGTCACAACCTTAGCCTGCGCCCCGACGGTCAGTGCCGTGACCGCCAGAAGCACGAAAAAAACACGTTTCATAACCGGTTGGCCCGGGGGCGCTACTTCTTGTTGGTGAGGTTCTCTATCTTGCCCTTGACTTCGTCGACGACGTCGTTGAGCTTCTTGCTGGCCTGGCCGGCAGCGAACTTGATTTTTTCTTCCAGAGTCACTTTTCCGTCGCCGTCAAGGTCGCGGGGATCGAGTTTTTTATCTTCTTCCATAGCTGATTGGTTTAAATTTGCCTTAAATATACTAAAATTTTTCTCTGCCCAGCATCATTTTCAGGGTAAAATTGACGTCGGGTTAGCCGGAGAGCGCCTGCGGAAATAACGTGTCGACCTCTTTGCGGGCAAGACCGGAGATTCGGGCGACCTGTCCGTTTGAGGAATGGTATGCGTACTTCATATGCTTTGCCAGATTAATCCTCTGCGCCGCGGTAAGATCCCTGAATCCTTGAACGCCCCATTCATTCTTGCAGTACTTCCACATCAGGCGCGACATCTCCTCGTCCGGAACGACCGGATTTTCCCCGAGCATCAGCGCCGTTTCCACCTGTCCCTCGACATTTCTGAACACGATTGAGAAAAACTGACGGGCGCTTGAAAAAAGCCGCTCGACCAGTTCGTAGTCGACAAAGGACGACGGCGCCGGGAAATCATTCAAAAACTTCATTTTCCCTATATATTGTGACAGCTCCTTCGAATGGCTTAACTTCATAAGTTTTCGCCCGGACAACGTGTCGGCAGACGTGTATTTCACTTCCCCCATCAATTGCCTCAGTACAGAATTGAAGTACAAATAACCGGAACTCCATATAAGCGAAACCGGATTGGCCGTTTGGTCCACCACATATTGATTGCGGATGACATATGCAGTCACGTTCATAAACTGAATCAAAGACGTCACCGGCACTATCGTCGGTTCTTCCGGAAGTCTCCGCTCCCTGTCTCCGCGACGGGCAAGGTAGGCGTTCACTCTCTTGATAAAATTCAGATAAAACTGCTCCGGAACATTCCCGGCGAAGAGGACGTGGATGTGATTGCTCATTATGGCATACGCGAGAATCACCACGGATGATTCCCAGGCAGCAAGCGCCAGATACAGCAACACCGTCTTACGGTCGAGGTCATCGGTGAACAGGATGACGTCGACAGGTTTGCTGCAAACGTGAAAAAACGGGCCTCGCTCTCTGAACAGGCGCTCCGGGGAAATGGCTTGTTCGTTTCGTATCATACCCGCAAGTTAAACCTGCTCCCGGAAACAAACAAGCATCACGGCGCCCGCCTCGTCAGATTTTTATGTTTTTTTAACTCTTTTAATGTTTTTTTATACTCCCGGCAGGAACATCTCACGAAGTTTGGAGGCGCCGGGGAAGAGGATGGCCGGGAGGCCGGCAGCCACGGAGCCCTCGACGTTGGCCTGATTGTCGTCGATAAAGACGCACTCGGAAGGTTCCAGAGAGAACTTCTCGATCATCCTGCGGAAAATTGCGGGCGAGGGCTTTGTCAAGCGCTCTTCGCCGGAGACCAGCATCCCGTCGAGAAGGTCGAACACGGGATAGCGGTGACGAACCTGGCAGAAGGTCTCGCACGACCAGTTGGTCAGTCCCAGGAGACGGTAGCCGTGCGCCTTCAAATCTTGCAGCAGCTCCCTCATCCCCGGAAGTTCATCTCCCATCATCTCTATCCACCTGTCAAAAAACATCCGAATCTCCTTCGACCACTCCGGATACTCCGCAGACAGCTCGGCAATACCTTCGGCGAAGGGCTTGCCCCCGTCCATCTGGACATTCCAGGCCATCGTACAGATATTGGCGAGGAACCAGTCGGTCTTTTCCCTGCTGCCGAAATATTCATCATAAAGGTGATGCGGGTCCCAGTCAACCAGCACCCCTCCGAAGTCGAAAATTATCGTTTTTGTCATTCGTGTCCGTTTTTCATCCGAAATATACGAAAAATCCGCTTCGTCCCACTAGCCCGGCGTCATTTTGGGGGCCGAAAGAAATGTTTTTTTACCGACAGTTTTTTGATACTTTTGTGAGAGTAAAACATCTCCGCTTATGAAATGGTTGAGAAATCTGCTGAAAGGGGCGTCGCTGACGACGGCGCTGTTTGTGTTTGAGGCGTGCTACGGGCCGCCGCACGGTGGGTATCTTGAATACGAGTTGCCGATAGAGTTTCTTGTAGTGTCGGCAGAGGACGAGAAGCCGCTCAAGGATATAAAGATATCTCACAAAGGAGATGTGGAATCTGATTGGTACTTATGCGGGGCTACGGAAGAAGATGGCAGATTCTGTACAATTATTGACCGGCGTGACGGTCCCCCTCAATTCCGTTTTAACGACTCGGAAAATGTTTTCGCGCCGAAGGACACAGTCCTGGAATCCTGGGACCACGTCATTGTAGTCAAACTTCAGAAACAGGGAGACACCGAGTAGAGTGATGAACGACCGGGTAATATGGTGGCTGTGGAAGCTGTTCAGGCGGAACGAGACGAAGGTGCACGAGCTGAACTATTTGTTCTGGGAGTGCACCACGAGGTGTAACCTGGCGTGCCGGCACTGCGGGAGCGACTGCACGCTGCCGGGGAGCAGGCGCGATATGCCGCTGGAGGACTTCCTGAAGGCGCTCGACACGATTCCCCGCAAGGAGATCCCGCGCGAGTTCACGGTAGTGCTCACCGGCGGCGAGCCGCTGCTGCGGCCGGACATCGAAGATGTCGGCAAGGAGATCCGCAGGCGCGGGATGGGCTGGGGGATGGTCTCGAACGGCTATTTCTACGACCGTGAGATGCACAAAAAGCTGATGGGCGCCGGGATGGGCTCGCTCACGATCAGCCTCGACGGGCTCGAGCAGGAGCACGAGTGGATGCGCGGCCGGCGGGGCAGTTTCGCCCGCGCGGTCGAGGCGATCCGGATTGCAGCCGCCGAACCGCGGATCAACTTCGACGTCGTCACCTGCGTCAACAAGCGCAACCTCGGGCAACTGGAGGACATCTACGCCTTGCTGAAGGGCCTCGGCGTGCCCCAGTGGCGGCTTTTCACCGTGATCCCCATCGGGCGCGCGGCAAATGATCCGGATATGAAGCTCGACGGGCCGCAGATACGCGCCCTGATGGATTTCATCGCGTCAAAGCGGAAAGCCGGGAAGGGATTGAACGTGACCTTCAGCTGCGAGGGCTACCTGGGGCGCTACGAGACGAAGGTCCGGCACAACCCGTATTTCTGCCGCGCCGGGATCAATATCGCCTCGGTGCTGATCGACGGCAGCATCAACGCCTGCCCCAACATAGACCGCGAGGTCTTCTCGCAGGGCAGCATCTACAGCGACAGCCTTTACGAAGTCTGGAAGACGCGGTTCGAGCCATTCCGCAACCGCAGCTGGGCGCGCAAAGGCCCTTGCAAGGATTGCAAGGTCTTCGACCGCTGCCTCGGCAACGGTATGCACAACTGGCACGGTGAGTGCGACGCTACCCTCACCTGCCACTATTCAAAAACGCTAATTTGATTCCTCGCGGACGGGGCGGATGGAATGTCCCAGGCAGCGCACGCCGTATTTTGAAATTTCCACTTTGCCAAAGTTGGCTCCCATATATAACGACACATAATTGGCATAGACAGTCTTGTCGAGGGAAGCCGTCCAGTAGTCGCCGACGGTACCGTAATCAATAAGTCCCTTTTCATCACGATAGCCCGCCGCGGGAAGGAAGATATGGTTGCCGACATAGCCCTCCACCTTGCTTATCACGACCATTCCGGCAATTCCGCTGCCCTTATAGTTGTCATTCCACGTCCACGAGAAGTTGTCCTCATTGAGAAGGGCCGCCCATTCGTCGACTGTCGGCGTACGCCACGGAGCCCCCAGACTCTGCCTGGCCGGATCGTCTTCATAATCGTACGAAGCGAAATCCTTATGCTCCACTCCGTCGCGGTTGTCTCCTATGAATCCAAAGTCCGTCTGACCATCCATAATCCCATACCAGCGGCCGGAAGAGTTCGAATCGTCAACAGTGTATTTGGTTATTTTATTCGGACTACCGGCATTTCTTTCCATCCATCTGTACGAGGAATAATTATAGCCGGTCCTCGAGACAATAGTGCCGTCATCATCCGCCCAAATTGGAACATATCTTTCCCAATCATTGCAAGGATTGTCGGAAGAGTGTCCGGGCGCATAGTACGGCACGGCCTCGCCCCAGGCGAAGTAGTCGCCGCAATCCCACGGATTGGCGGCTCCGACATTGCACGTCGCCCAGACAAGGCCGTCGCCCATCGCGACGAAGG
>JAFZME010000167.1 GCA_017553405.1 Bacteroidales bacterium | reverse complement strand
TGGCTCGTGGGGCCGGGCCGCGGCTCGGCGGCGGGCAGCGTAGTGGCCTACTGCCTGTGGATCACCAACCTCGACCCGATCAAATACCAGCTCCTGTTCGAGCGTTTCCTCAACCCCGACCGTATCAGTATGCCCGATATCGACGTAGATTTCGAGGACCTGACCAAAGCCCACGAATACGTCGAGAAGCGCTACGGCGAGGACCACGTCTCGAGGGTTATCACCTTCGGCACGATGGCCGCGAAAAGTTCCATAAAGGACGTCGCGAGGATCAGCCGTCTTTCCATAGAAGAGTCCAACCGCCTCTCCAAAATGGTCCCCGACAGGCTCACTGAGAAGGTTGAAAGGGAATATCCCTTCAATCCCAAGCTCGACCAGCTGAAGCCAGGCTTCAAGGCCTACAAGAAAGAAGTGGAGGTGGACGACCCTTCCGCCCCGGGAGGCAAGACCAAGGTGATGAAAAGTTTCCAGAAAGGTTTTGAGGAAATATCCTACACCAACAGTGACATCACTCTCGAAAGGTGCTTCCGGCTGGACCCCAATTTCATCAATGAACTCAATGGCGACAACGAGCTCACCAAGGAGGTCCTCCACTACGCAAAGGCCTTGGAAGGAAGCATCCGGCAGGTCGGCGTCCACGCCTGCGCGACCATCATCGGCCGAGGCGACCTGACCAATTATCTCCCCCTCTCCACGGCCAAGGACAAGGACACCGGCGAGACGGTCCACATCTCGCAATATGACGGCCACTACATTGAGGATGTGGGTATGCTCAAGATGGACTTCCTCGGCCTCATCACCCTCAGCATCATCCACAACTGCCTCAAGCTCATCAAGGAGCGCTATGGCAAGGATATCGACATCGAAGCCATCCCCATCGACGACAAGCCGACCTACGAGCTCTTCGGCCGCGGCGACACCACTTCCGTCTTCCAGGTCGAATCCGCCGGTATGAAGAAGTACCTCCAGCAGCTCCACCCGGAGCGCTTCGAGGACCTTATCGCTATGAACGCCCTCTATCGGCCGGGCCCGATGGACTACATCCCGGACTTCGTCGCCCGCAAGCAGGGAGAGCAAGCCATCCAGTACGACCTTCCGGAGATGGAGGAATACCTTAAGGACACCTACGGCGTCACCGTCTATCAGGAGCAGGTGATGCTTCTGTCGCAGAGGCTGGCCGGCTTCACTAAAGGCGAAGCGGACAAGCTCCGCAAAGCAATGGGCAAGAAGCAGATCGACATCCTTAACTCCCTGAAAGACAAGTTTATGACGGGCGGTATGGCCAACGGCCATCCGGAGAAGACTCTCGACAAGATCTGGAAAGACTGGGAAAAATTCGCCCAGTACGCCTTCAATAAGTCCCACTCCACCTGCTACGCCTGGATCAGCTACCAGACCGGCTGGCTCAAATGCCACTACACGGCCGAATTCTTCGCCTCCTGCCTGACCTGCGCGAGGGATATGGACGAAATCAAGAAGATCATCGACGACTGCAAGATGCACCGGATCAAGGTTCTCAATCCGGATGTCAACGAAAGTGCGGCCGACTTCTCCGTCAACTCCGAAGGCAACATCCGCTACGCCCTCTCCGCAATGAAGGGTTTTGGAAGCAACATAGTGGACGCTATCCTGGAGGAGCGCCACAAAAACGGCCTGTTCGCCGACGTCTACGACTTCGTGGAAAGGATGGGGACGGCCGTCAACCGCAAGGCCCTCGAGACTCTCGTCTATGCCGGCGCATTCGACAGCTTCAATATACCGCGCAGCAGCTTCTTCGTCTCAAGGGTTAAGGACGGACCTATGTTTATCGACGAACTTTCCCGCTACGGAGAGCTCTTCCAGACCAACAACATAGATTCCTCCGCCTCCCTGTTCGGGGAGATGGAAGAATTGAAGCCCACCCGTCCCAATTTGCCGCCGGCGGATCCCGAAGACAAGACTCTCCAGCTGCTTCAGAAAGAGAAGGAATTTGTGGGGCGCTACCTTTCGTCCCACCCTCTGGACCGCTACGACTTTGAATTCAAGACCTTTGTCTCCCTCGAGCTGGCCAATATGCAGAACGCCGTAGCCGAAGCCGAGAAAGACCAGAAGGCTCCCGAGAAAGTCACCATTGCCGGCATCGTGACCGAAGTCCAGAACATAACGTCCCGCAACGGCAAACCCGGCGTCAGAGCGAAGATTGAAGACTACAGCGGCAGCTATGAGCTTTCCCTGTATGCCAAGGATTACGAGGCCTTTATCGGATATATGAAGGTCAACGAAGCCCTGTTCATCGAAGGCGAAATCAAGGGCAAGTTCTTCCTCCGTCCGGACGAAAGGTCCGCAGGCAAGACAGTGCCCTATTCCTTCAGGCCTACAAGTATCCAGCTTCTCGGCAATGTAGCCGATTCAAAGATCAACGCCTTCTCCGTCAACATCTCGACTTCGATGCTGTCCAAGGAGTTCAGGGCCTCTCTTGTCGCGGTGCTGAAGCGCCACAAGGGCACAATTCCCCTCAACATCTTCCTCAGCGACGAGACGACGGGCTACCGGATCCGCTTCTTCTCGAAGGGATTCCAGGTCAATGTCTCCACGGCGCTTATCGATGAACTCAAGTCCATCGGTATAGACAGGTGCGAAACGCTGATGAAATAGGGCTTAGAAAACGATGTTGGCGATGACCGGATAGTGGTCGGAGATGAACTTCCTGCCGTCGTATTCCTTCCTGAGGGTCTTGTAGGTCGGGCAGGTGAAGCCATTGATGTAGATGTAGTCTATAATCTCTTCCTTCATCTTGCCCCAGCCGTTGAATGTGCCGAGATGGTCCGTCTCGGCGGCCACTTCGCGGGTTGACTGCATCTTCTTGTTGAGTCCTTCAAGGCCCGGGTTGTCCGGAGTGACGTTGAAATCGCCGGTGAGGACCATAGGAAGACCCTTGGGGTTGATGCTGTCGATACGGTCGACTATGAGGGCGAGGCCGTTCTTGCGGGCTTCGACGCCGACGTGGTCGAGGTGGGTGTTGACGAAGTAGAATTTTTTACCGCTCTTCTTGTCTTTCAGAAGGGCCCAGGTCGCGGTGCGCTTGCACTTTGCATCCCAGCCGAAAGAAGGCTTCTCAGGAGTCTCGCTGAGCCAGAAAGTCCCCCATTTGAGGAGTTTGATGGTCTTCTTGTTGTAGAAGACGCACATATGCTCGCCTTTGTGCTTGCCGTCTTCGCGGCCGACACCGACGCACTTATAGAAGCCGGGGTACTCCTTGAGGTACTTTACCTGGTAGTCGTAGGCTTCCTGGACGCCGAAGACATCGGGCTTCTGGTCGTCGAGCATCATTGCGGATGCGGGGTAGCGGTATTTCCAGGAATTGGTGCCGTCATCGGCCTTGCCGAGGCGGATATTGTAGGACATAACCTTAAGGGTGTCCGCTCCGAAGGCGGAAATGGCCAGGAGAGCGACAAGGAAGGTGAGAACCGTCTTTTTCATTTTTTCAACATTTTTACAAAAATAACCAATTCCCTCGAATAAATTTGTATTTTTGTAGAGATATGGATAAAGAAAGTTTTTCCGACATAGGCAAAGTCGCGGCCATCGAGCGCCTTTTCGAAGGCAGCGGATTCCTCCCCGGCGAGGATCTCTCTTTCCGGCCCTCCGATAAAAGCCGCGTCCTTCCGGTCCAGAAGACCTACATCGAAGGCACCGATTTCGACCTTGTCTATTTCCCCCTGAAGCACCTCGGCTATAAGTGCTGCCTCACCGTTCTCGGCGAGCTGATTGCCGCCTGCGCGACTGTCAAGTCGCTCTCCATCGTCCTTGGAGTGTCCTCCAAGCTGGATTTCGACGAAGTGCGCCAGGTGTGGAACGGCGTTGTGACCGCGGCCTCGGAGTTCGGCGCCGAAAAGCTCGGCCTCGACCTGATTCCCTCGCAAAACGGCCTTTCAGTAAGCGTTTCCGCCGTCGGAGAGATTCCCTTCGAGATGACGGCCCGCACCCCCGCGCCGGCGAGCAAAGACCTTCTCTGCGTCTCCGGCAGCCTCGGCGCCGCCTACCTCGGTATGCAGGTGCTCGAAAAAGGCAAGCTTTCCTTCGACAAGGAGTCCGTCCAGCCGGCCCTGGAGAAATATAAAATGCTTGTCGCGGCCTACTTGAAGCCCGAAATCGACCAAAGTATTCCCTCAAGGATGCTGAAGGAGGAGATTTTCCCTTCCGGAGGAGTTTTCGTCACGAAGGGGCTCTCGGACGCCGTCAAGCGCCTGGCTCTCAGGACAAAGTTCGGCGCCAAGGTCTACGCCGACAAAATCCCCTTTGAAGGCAATTCCTTCGCCCTCGGCAAGGAGCTCGACATCGACCCCGTCTCCGCCGCAATGAACGGAGGTGACGACCTCAAGGTCCTGTTTACCATTCCTATCCTTTCCTATGAGAAGTTCCACAAGGAATTCCCCACCTTCTCCGTGATAGGGCACCTCGCGCTGCCAGAGGCAGGGACGGTGCTCGTGACTCCCGAGGGGGCGGAGCTTCCCGTCAAAGCCCAGGGATGGCCCGAAGAAGAATAATATATTAACTATCAAATAATTATGAAAAAAGTACTTAGCCTCATTGCCGCAGCCGCGCTCCTTCTCGCCGGCACCGACGCCAACGCCCAGCTCCTGGGTAAGATCTTCGGAAACTCCTCCTCTTCCTCCACCTCGTCGCAGTCAAGCTCATCCTCGTCTTCGACCGCATCTTCCGCAGTTGGCAGCATCCTTGGCAGCGTCCTTGGCGGCTCTTCCGACAGCTCCGAAAGCGGCGTCGGCAACATCCTGACCGGAGTGCTCAACTCCGTCGCCGGCACGGTCTACTCCGCTCCCATCAGCCTCAACGGCACCTACACCTACACCGGCCTTGCGCTCAGCACCTCCTCGAGCAATGCCAGCCTCCTTTCCAACCTCGCCGGATCAGCCATCAACACAGGAATCGAGGGCAAAATCAACGGCATCATCGAGAAAATCGGCATCAAGCCCGGCACGATGACCTTTGTCTTCAACAGCGACAACACCTTCACCTGCAACATCCTCAACATCCCCGTAGGCGGGACCTACAAGGTCGGAGACAACGAGAACACCGTGACTCTCACCTTCGGCAAACTTATGCAGTTCTTCTCGATGACCGGCACGCTCGAAAGCGGTCTCACCGAGGCGAAGATGCTCTTCCCCGCGACAAAGATGTCGCAGTTTTTCAAGAAAGTCGCATCGCTCGTAGGCCAGAAGAGCTCCACCGTAAGCTCGCTTTCATCGCTTACAGGCAACTACGACAACTTCAAGATGGGATTCAAACTGCAGAAACAGTAGTCTACAGCTTCTGCAAGGCCGCCTTGATGATCTGCTCAACCTTGGCGGAAGGATTGTCCTTGAGTATCGAGGGAATCACCTTTCCGACCGCAGCCTTGGTGTAGCCGAGCATCACAAGTGCAGTGGTGGCCTCCTCGACAACGGCGTTGCTTCCGGTCTGGAACAGCGCCGTTGTGTCTGTCTCAGAGCCCTTTACAATCTTGTCTTTCAGATCGACGACAAGGCGCTGGGCGGTCTTGAGACCGATGCCCTTGACGCTCTTGATCTTGCTGATGTCCTCGCCGATGATGGCGGCGCGGACTTCCTCGGTCGTGAGCGAGGAAAGCATCATCCTCGCCGAGCCGCAGCCGACGCCCGACACGCTTATCAGCAGGCGGAACATCTCGCGCTCGTCGGCGGTCGCGATGCCGTAGAAAAGCTCATCGTCCTCCCTGAGGTAGTGGTGGATATAAACCTTGGCCTGGCCCAGTCCCTGCAGTTTTTCAAAGGTCTGGAGCGATATCAGGCAGCTGTAGCCTATGCCGCCGCATTCTATGATGGCCTCCGTCGGAGTCAGTCCGGCGATTTCTCCTTTAATATAGTCAATCATTGAGGTGTAAAGAGTAGGTTGCTATTTCAAATTCACGGTCGTCGCCCATATGCTTGCCGAGGTCGTCGGAAATCTTGACGACCTTCTCCCACGGATCCTTGCCGCTCATACGGCAGCGGGAGAGTTTCATAACGATATTTGCCGGCTTGTAGCCGTCGATGCCGGGGTCGCAGGTGAGGTTGGTGCCTATGCCGGCGCTTATCTTTATCCGCCCCCTGAAGTAATCCGCCACTTCCTTGTAGCGCGGGAAAGTGAGCGCATTGCTGAAGACTATGACCTTTGAAGAAGGATCTATACCGAACTCCTTGAGCCTTGCGATAATCATATCGCCGATCTCCTTCTCGTCGCCCGAATCCTGACGGAAGCCGTCGAGCAGCTTGGCCTGCTTCATCGTGAGGGTTCTGAGGAAGGACCCGGTCGTGAAGGTGTCGATAAGGGCGGTGCCGAGGGCTCCGTCATAGACCTTGATCCAGTCTTCCAGAGACAGGTAATTGGCTCTCTTATAGCCGAATACGCCGCTGTGGAACATCACCCACTCGTGAGGGAAGGTCCCGATCGGAGTCATCCCGTATTTCATAGCGAAATAGACGTTTGACGTGCCGGCGCAGTACTTCGGGCACATCTCCTTCAGTCCCTTCACGATTGTCTCGTGAAGGTCTGACGAGAAGCGCCTGCGGGTGCCGAATTCCGAAAAGACGAGAGCGTTGTCGTTGGCTATCTTCATCTTGCCCTCCAGAAGGGCCAGGGCCTTATTTTCGTCGGCCACGACACCCTTGCGGCGGTTGCGGAGCTCCGCCACGATGGCGAGCAGCGGGACCTCATAGAGCGTGACTTTGTACAAGTAGTCCGTCACCTCCATCTGAAGATGCCCCTCTTCGTCGAGAGCTATCTCCACCTTGCCCGGCTCGAAACGAAATCCGCGGAGCCACTCCCAATAGCTGCGGCTGATATAACGGATCTTACGGGTTACATAGCCGAACTCCTCGTCCGTGAGACCGAGGGTGCCGAGCTTTGCCACTTCCGCCTTCAGTCCGGCGAGGAAATCGTCGTCATAGACCTCTTTCGCCCTGTCCTGAAACTTGAACGTCCCCTCCGCCAAAGGATAGAGCTGGAAATAGGCGTTCGAAGTGGAAAACTTGTAGAGGTCGGTGTCTAAAATACTGAGTATCATTATTTTAGAGATTCTTAAGAAGATTGGTGAGGCTGACCTTCTTTTCAATCAGGTCGCGGAGTTCCTCGATGCGTACCCTCTCCTGGGTCATCGAATCGCGGTCACGGACCGTCACGCAGCCGTCGCTGACGGTGTCGTGGTCGACAGTGACGCAGAACGGGGTGCCGATGGCGTCCTGGCGGCGGTAACGCTTACCGATGGAGTCCTTCTCGTCGTACTGGTAGGAGAAGTCGTACTTGAGCAGGTCGACTACCTTCTGCGCTATCTCGGGCAGGCCGTCCTTCTTGACGAGCGGCATCACGGCCACCTTAATCGGCGCGAGCGGAGCAGGAATCTTGAGCACCACGCGGCTGTCTCCGCCTTCGAGCTCTTCCACAGTGTAGGCGTGGCTCAGCACGGCGAGCGTCATACGGTCGACACCGATGGACGTCTCAACGCAGTAAGGAACGTAGCTCTCGCCCGTCTCGGGATCGAAGTACTGAATCTTTTTGCCGGAGAGGCTCTGGTGGTTGCCAAGGTCGAAATCGGTCCTGGAATGGATGCCTTCAAGCTCCTTGAAGCCGAACGGGAAGTTGAACTCGATGTCGGTCGCGGCGTTGGCGTAGTGGGCGAGTTTCTCGTGGTCGTGGAAACGGTAGTTTTCCGCCCCCATACCCATATTGACGTGCCACTTCATACGGTTCTCCTTCCATTTTTTGAACCATTCCATCTCGGTCCCGGGCTTGACGAAGAACTCCATCTCCATCTGCTCGAACTCCTTCATCCTGAATATGAACTGGCGTGCGACTATCTCATTGCGGAAGGCCTTACCGATCTGGGCTATACCGAAAGGTATCTTCATACGGCCCGTCTTCTGGACATTGAGATAGTTGATGAATATGCCCTGGGCCGTCTCCGGACGGAGATACAGTTTGTCGTCGGCATTGCCGGTGGTCGAGCCCTGGGTGGAGAACATCAGGTTGAACTGCCGTACATCCGTCCAGTTGGCCGTGCCGGAAATGGGGCACACGATGCCGCAGTCGATGATTATCTGCCTGTAGGCGGCAAGGTCGTTGGCGTCTTCCGCCGCCTTGTAGCGGGCGTGGACCTCGTCGTATTTGGCTTTCTCACGAAGCACGTTGGGATTGGTGGCGCGGAACTGTTCCTCGTTGAAGGCGTCGCCGAACTTCTTGCGGCCCTTCGCGACCTCCTTGTCCATCTTCTCCTCGATCTTGGCGAGGTAGTCCTCGATGAGGACGTCCGCGCGGTAGCGCTTCTTGGAGTCCTTGTTGTCGATCAGGGGGTCGTTGAACGCCGCCACGTGGCCCGATGCAACCCAGGTCTTGGGGTGCATAAACACGCAGGAGTCGATACCTACGATGTTTTCGTTGAGGCGCGTCATCGCCTCCCACCAGTAGTTCTTTATGTTGTTCTTGAGCTGAACTCCCATCTGGCCGTAGTCATAGACGGCGGCTAGTCCGTCATATATCTCGCTCGAAGGGAAAATGAAACCGTACTCCTTGCAGTGCGCTACAAGCACCTTGAATAACTCTTCCTGTGTCATATAATGTTGTCGTTAAATATTCCTTCTTTTACCGCCGTCTTGCGGGCCGGCCGATCAATCTTACAAAATTAAGCAAATATTTCGGGATATGCGGCGCGGAGGGCGGGTTTTGCTATTTCCCGCAGGGGAATTTTCACAAAATCCCTTTCTTCTATAAGCGGATGGGGAATTTTAAGGTCTTCTTCATTCAGTGCGAGAGCTCCGAAATAGAGAATATCGATGTCTATCGGCCTGTCCTCATAGCCCTCTCCCGACTTCTCGCGCCCCATCCAGCGCTCTATTCTTTTCGCTTCATAAAGAAGCCCTCTCGCGGCCATCGCCGCGGGAATATCCTCCGGCAGCGCGATGCTGTAGAGCACGCACATATTGAGGAATTTATTCCCGCTGGTATAGCCCCACGGCTCAGTCTCAATCACCGAAGAAACGGCCTCCGGCTGCACCCCAAGCGCGTCCGAAAGCATTTCCACCGCCTTGTCGAGATTGCCCTGCCGGTCGCCGAGATTGCTTCCGAGGGAGAGATATATGTCGACCTGCTCCATCAGACGTCAAATCCGTATGGATCCAACGGCTGCTCGTCGTCGCCGTCAAGCCCCAGCGCCACCCTTGCCTCTTCCGAAAGCATACTCTTGTCCCAGGCCGGCTCGAAGACAAGTTCTATCTCGCAGGATTTCACCCCCGGCACCTCCTCCACGCTCTGCTTGACATCCATCATCACTTCGTCCGCCATCGGGCAATTCGGGGCGGTGAAGGTCATCACGATGTGAACGACTTTTTCCTTGTTGATGTTGAGCTCATATATAAGGCCCAGGTCATAGATATTGACCGGGATTTCGGGATCATAGACCTGCTTGAGGGCAAGTACGACGTTGGTGTAAAGGGGCGCCAGCTCCTTCGCGTCCTCAGCCGTAAGTACCTCTTTCTCAGGCAATTTAGTCTCTTCTGCGCTCATCTTGCTTCCTCTGCGGTACGTTTAAGTGTCTCTATCATCGAAACCAGTCCGCCGGCCCTTGTCGGCGAAAGGTTTTCCTTCAGTCCAATCTCATCAAGGAATGCGAAATCGTCTCCGGCAATCTCCTCCGGCGTCCTGCCGGAATAGACGCTGATAAGCAGCGAGATTATACCCTTTGTGATAATCGCATCGCTGTCGGCCTTGAAAAAAAGCCTTCCTTCGCGCTTCTCGCTGTCGAGCCACACTCTCGACTGACAGCCTTTTATAAGCCTGTCCTCCGTCCTCGCTTCTTCCGGATACTCCTCCAACTCCTTTCCGAGCCCGATGAGGTACTCGTACTTGTCCAGCCATTCGTCGAACATCGAAAAATCCTCGACTACCTTATCTTTTGCTTCCTGTAAATCCATATTCTTCATTCCGTAAACAAACATCCAAAAACCCTTCGAACCTTCGGTTCTTCGTCCCCAACTCGCTGCGCTCCCAGTCAAGCCCGTTCATGAGGCCACGGGCGGCCACAGGTTTTTGAATATTTGTTTACTACATAAATTATCAATTTTAAACCAACATATTAATCGCCCGGTCGAGGGATTTTACGAAGTATCTTGCCTCCTCCAGGGTGTTGTACGGGGCGAAGGAGGCGCGGAGCATACCGGTGACGCCGAAGCGGTCCATAAGCGGCTCTGCGCACATCTGGCCTGAACGCACGGCTATTCCCATCTTATCCAGAATCAACGCAAGATCCTCGTGGTGCGCTCCGTTTACAGAGAACGAGAACACGGGAACCTTGTCTTTTGTTCCACGTGGAACACCGTACAACGAAATCCTTCCGTCCTTCATTAAGGCGTCCAATACATATTTCAATACCGAATCATCCTCCGTTTCTTTCAGTATCCTGGCCGTTTCCAGCGCAGGAATCAGTGTCGGCGCACCCGCGATGTTCTGCGTCCCCGCCTCAAATTTCTGAGGCGATTTTGCATAGGTAGTCCCCTCGAAAGTCACAGTCTCTATCATCTCTCCGCCGCCCATATAAGGAGGCATCTCGTCGAGCCACTTCTTCTTGCCGTAGAGCACACCTGTCCCGGTCGCAGCATAAATCTTATGGCCGGAAAAAGCGTAGAAATCGCAGTCCAAATCCTGCACATTGACTCCGCAATGGACTATCCCCTGAGCTCCGTCGACAAGGACAGGGACACCCTTGGCGTGACAAATCCCGATTATATCCTTGACGGGATTGACTATCCCCAGCACATTCGAGACGTGCGCTACGGCGACAATCTTCGTCCTTTCTGAAAGCAGGGATTCGAGATGCTTCAGGTCCAAATAGCCGTCGTCGGTCACCTTTACAACCTTCAGCACCGCCTTCTTCCGAGAGCAGAGCATCTGCCAGGGGACGATATTGGAATGATGCTCTTCCTCCGTAACGACAATCTCATCCCCCTCTCCGACGAACCTCTCGCCAAATGAAAATGCAACCAGATTGATCGACGCCGTCGTCCCGGAAGTGAAGATGACCTCCGACCGGTCGGCTGCGCCGATAAACTCGCGCACCGCCTCCCTCGCCGCTTCGTACTCCTCCGTCGCCTTGACCGACAACGCGTGGACGGCACGATGGATATTCGCGTTGGTCTCCGTGCTCATCTGCACCCACTTATCCACGACAGACTGCGGCCTCTGCGACGTTGCCGCGTTGTCCAGATACACGAGATCCCTCCCGTACACCTTCACCCCAAGCGCCGGAAACATCCTCCGTATTTTACCTTTATCCATATTCATTTTAGAGGATACAAATTTAGTAAATTTCTTCATTTGTCATTTCGACCAAAGCCGAGAAATCTGAATTAAAAAAGGTAGTAAGTTTTGGGCGATATTCGAAGAAACGGTTTTGCGAAGGTTTGTGCAGTGAACGGTTCTGCGAAGCAGAATGACGGAGATTGTTAGACGACGTTATGGGCCGAACGGACCATAAAAGGAGGAGTTTCGACGGTCAAGTGAGCGGGTTGGCCCGTTTCTGAGATCTGAGACCAAAACTTGCTGCCGTTTTATTAGATTTCTCCACGCACTTCGTTTGGTCGAAATGACAGGGAAATTCAACGGCCAAAGCGGACGAGAAGGATGGAGACATCGGCGGGGGAGACGCCGGAGATGCGGGAGGCCTGGGCGATGGTGCGGGGGCGGTAGCGGTTGAGTTTCTGGCGGCACTCTATGGAGAGGCTGGTGAGAGAATCGAAGTCGAAATCTTCCGGAATTTTGAGGTTCTCAAGGCGGAGTATTTTCTCCGCAAGAGCCTTTTCGCGCTCGATGTAGCCTTTATATTTAAAGGAAATCTCAACTGATTCCAACACCTCGGAATCCATAATATGGGCTAATGTTTCATCGAAAGAATCAGTGTCCAAATCGGTCAAAGGGAAGGCTGTATTGTACTTCAAGATGGAAAAAGCCCTTTGAAGAGACTCCCTTAAATACTCGGGAGGTTCCTTAATCATCAGATAATAATCCCCTGGAAGAAACGCGTGTGCGGAATATCCGTAAGCACTCTTTGTTCCACGTGGAACAAATTCAAGCAACGACTTAAGGGAAACTTCCGGACGAGTGGCAAGTTCACCGACGGTTTTTGAATCAGTGACTGTTGCAGAACCTATGGAAGAAAGATATGTGTTGGCAACATCAGCTTTCAACATTGTGCAAGCGCTGAGCGATGTCAACCCGGCCACCTCTTCATATTTTTTCATAGTGAGATTATATCTCTGACAGTCCGCCAAACCAATTTCATAAGACAAATCTGTAAGACGGAAATCAGCATTGTCCTGACGAAGAAGTATGCGGTATTCCGCGCGCGAGGTAAACATTCTATAGGGCTCATCAACTCCCTTTGTTATGAGGTCGTCAATAAGGACACCTATATATGCCTGGTCACGTTTAAGTATAAACGGATCCTTCTCGTTAAGTTTCAGATGAGCGTTGATGCCCGCCATCAGGCCTTGGGCTGCTGCCTCCTCATAGCCGGTCGTTCCATTGACCTGACCGGCGAGGAAAAGTCCTTCGACCACTCTCGACTCGAGCGTCGGCTTGAGCATCACCGGATCGAAGTAGTCATATTCCACCGCGTACGCGGGACGGAAAATCTCAACGTTCTCCAACCCGGGAACCTTTCGCATCGCCGCCATCTGAATCTCAAGAGGAAGCGAGGAAGAGAATCCCTGAAGATAGTACTCCCGGCTGTCGCGTCCTTCAGGCTCCAGGAAGAGCTGGTGGGAATCCTTATCGGCGAAGGTGCGAATCTTATCCTCGATGCTCGGGCAGTAACGCGGTCCCTTGCCGTGGATCATACCGGTAAACAGAGGAGAGTCGGCGAATCCGGAACGAAGAATGTCGTGGACTTCCTCGTTGGTGTGGAGAATATAGCAAGGTAGCTGGGGCGTCCCGTTCTGAGCCGTCGATAGATAAGGGAGGAAAGAGAACTTCTCCGGCGATTCGTCTCCTTGCTGGACGATGAGAGATGAAGTGTCGACCGACGAGATGTCGATCCGGGGAGGAGTCCCCGTCTTCATCCGGGCGGAAGGAATGCCTCGCTCGACAAGTTGACCTGTCAGGCCGTGCGAAGAAATCTCTCCGATCCGGCCTCCTTCGAATTCCGTCCGGCCGATGAAAAGTTTTCCGTCGAGGAAAGTTCCGGCCGTCAGAATAACCGCGCGAGAGTGAAAAATTGCCCCGGTATTTGTACGGACGCCTGCAATTTTTTCATTCTCAAAGAGGAAAGAAGTCGCAAAATCCGCGTAAAGTCTTAAGTTACAGCTACTTTCGAGAATTTTTCGCCAATACTCTGAAAATCGTAATTTATCGCATTGAGCCCTCGGACTCCACATCGCCGGTCCTTTCGACCGGTTGAGCATCCGAAACTGCAAAGTCGAGGCATCGGTCACGATTCCGGTGTAGCCACCGAGCGCGTCGATCTCCCGGACGATCTGACCCTTCGCAATCCCGCCGATTGCCGGGTTGCACGACATCTTGGCGAAGCCCGTCAGGTCGGGAGAAATCAGAAGAGTCCTTGACCCCATCGACGAAGCGGCCATCGCCGCCTCGCACCCGGCGTGACCTCCGCCGACCACAATTATGTCGAAATCACACGAGTTCACGAAGCGACAGATAATAATTCTCCTTGGAGCGCATTTCTTTCTTGTCGGCTTCGGAGTGGTCGTCATAGCCGATGAGGTGGAGAACTCCGTGGACTATCACGCGGTTGAGTTCTTCCTCAAACTCCGTCTTATAGAATGCGGCATTCTCACGGACACTGTCGATGCTTATGAAGAGGTCGCCGCTGATGGTGTCGCCTTCGCAGTAGTCGAAGGTGATGATGTCGGTGAAATAGTCGTGCTGAAGATACTTGAGGTTGACATCGAGTATATACGGATCCGAACAGAAAATCACCGAAATGTCGCCAAGTCTCCGTATCTCGCTTTCCGCCACGAGTTTGAGCCATTTCGAGGTTCTGCGGCGCTCCTTATAATTGAATTTTATGTCTTCCGTGAAGTATCTTACCATCGTTTCGCAATTTTTCACTGCAAATCTACAACTAAATTTTGTACTTTTGCGTTTGTTGAAATATGAAAAGCAAGTTAATACTCATATCGACTCTTTTTGTAATGCTCTCCTGCTCTGCAAGGAGCGGATGGAAGCACTATGCGGAGCTGGCCGGAGCGGTGTATGAAAGACCGGACAGTGTGCTGATGGTGCTGGAGGGAAGCAAGGCCGCTGACGGAGGGCGCGGAGAGGCTGAGTATAAACTTTTGAAAGAGAAATCCTATATATTATATTACGGTATTCCGGATGCTACCGATGAAGGAGGTGCGGCGGAGGCAATCGAGTATTTCTCCGCTAAGGGACCGGCGCCGATGAAGGCCGAGGCCTACAGCCTTCTGGGAAAGCGTCTTGTCGCGGAAAATCGCTACGAGGATGCGCTCAAAGCCTATTCGGCCGCTCTTCACTTCGTGGACTGGGATGTCCCGGAGGATCCGCTGGCAAAGGATATCTGCCGCGATATGGTCTCGTGCTACAAAGTGACGGGCGAAGACATCAACGACAGTGAATATCTCTATCTCGCCTGGCAGGGAATGAACACCGGCAGGGTAAGGACCGAAAGGGCCAGGATGGGAGCGCTTCTGCTGCTTTTCACTGCAATATTCGCCACTATGGTGTGGTACCTTAAAGCCAAGCGTATGGCCGCCGACAAGGAACTCGCTGAAGAAAAAGCCGAGACCGAGCGCTATATGTCCATCGCTGAAGAGTTGCAGGGCAAAGTGTCCCGTATGAAAGCCTCCGGCGGTGGGGCCGAGGTGCTTGAAAGGCTGTGCGCGCAGTACTATGTCAACGAAGGCTCCGATCGCCTCGGCAGCAGCGTCGTCAGGGAGGTAAAGGACATCATCGACGGTCTCCGCAACGATCCTAAAGTCCAGAAAGAGCTTGAGCGTCAGCTGAATACGAGCGGCGACAATGTGATGCTGCGGCTGCGGGAGGAATTCCCGAAATGGAAGGAGGAGGACTTCCGAATCTACTGCTACACCGCCTCCGGCTTCTCCTCCACCACCATCGCCACCCTCATCGAGCGCGAAAAACCGTATGTCTACAACCGGCTCTATCGCATCAAATCTTCCCTCTCCAAATCAGAAAATTCTGATTTTTATCTCTCATTTCTTTAGGAGATACTCTCAGCCTCCGGCCTCGGTATGACAAATATTTTAGATTTCTCGACTCTGCTCGAAATGACAAAAAGTCGGTATTTCGGATATTTTTAATGGAAGGGAGACTGAATATCGAATCCCCCTAGCCACCCACGGCTGATAGTGGGAGGGGCCCATTTATGGGAGGGTGAGGGTCGAAAGACCCGAAGGGGTGAGATATTCAGTCTGCCTGGAATAAAAATAGCCGTTGCGAGATTTAAAAGAGGGGGTGCGAGATTTTTGTGGTTTAGTGGAGTTATAATTATTTAATTGTCAATATTTTACAAAACAGAAATGCGAGAAAAGAAAGGGGTGGAAATTAGCATAGTTGGAAAATAAGAAATACCTTTGTAGTGAGTTAAACGCCTAAAAACGAGAAACAATGGAAGTCAAGAAAAGTCCCAAAGCAAGTCTTGAAAACAAGAAATTGCTTTTCACTGAGATCGGACTCGTGGTTGCCCTCGGCATAGTCTACGGTGCGTTCGAGTACTCCTCGAAGGATAAAGCCGTGGCGCTCCTTGAGGACACAACCCAGGCCGACGACGTCGAGGAGATGATCGCCATCCAGAACGAGACGCCTCCGCCGCCGCCCGAGGCTCCCAACATTCCCATCCTCTCCGACCAGATTGACATCGTCGATGATGACATCAAACTCGATGACGATATGTTTATGAATCTCGAGGACGATGCCAACACCGGTGTCGAAATTATGGACTATAAAGAGGAGCAGGTTGTCGAGGAAGAGATCGAAGAGGAAGCCATTCCTTTCCAGCTCGTTGAAGAGAAGCCTTCCTTCAACGGAGGCGACGCCAATGAGTTCTCAAAGTGGGTCAACTCCAAGCTTGTCTATCCTGAAATTGCCAAGGAAAACGGCGTACAGGGCCGTGTAACCCTGCAGTTCACCGTCGAGGCCGACGGCCGCGTGACTAACGTCAAGGTTCTCCGCGGCGTCGATGAATCTCTCGACAAGGAAGCTGTTCGCGTCGTTTCCAGCTCTCCTAAATGGAAGCCGGGCAAGCAGAGGGACCGCGCGGTGAAGGTTACCTACACCTTCCCTGTTATCTTCCAGTTAAGGTAAGGTGTCTTCCTCAAACAAAGCCGTATTCGTCGGGGTAATCCTTGAAAAAGGTTCCGAAAGGAAAGTCAAGGAATACCTCGACGAATTAGAATTTCTAGCCGAGACGGCCGGAGCCATAGGAGACAAACAGTTTCTCCAGAGGCTCGACCGCCCCGACAAAGCCACATATATAGGTCCCGGCAAACTGCAGGAAATCAAGGAGTACTGCAACGAAAATGACATTGAGTATATCATTTTCGACGACGAACTCACCGGGATGCAGCAGAGAAACATCGAAAAGGTTATTGACAACAACGCTGTCAACGTCATTGACCGTACGAGTCTCATCCTTGAAATATTCGCACAGAGAGCAAAGACCTCATATGCGAAGATGCAGGTGGAACTTGCTCATTATCAGTACCTTCTTCCGCGCCTCGCGGGTATGTGGACCCACCTTGAAAGGCAGAGGGGCGGTATGGGTACCCGAGGCGGTATGGGTGAAACCCAGATAGAAATAGACCGCCGTATAGTCAAGGAAAAGATTTCCCGCCTGAAGGAGCAACTCACCAAGGTTGACCGCCAGATGGCGACGCAGAGGAGCAACAGGGGTTCGCTGGTGAGGCTTTCACTGGTCGGATATACCAATGTAGGAAAGTCAACCCTTATGAATCTGCTGGCAAAGAGCGATGTTTTCGCCGAAAACAAACTCTTTGCAACCCTCGACACCACCGTCAGGAAGGTCGTCATTGAAAACGTTCCATTCCTGCTCAGCGACACCGTAGGATTCATAAGAAAGCTCCCCACCCAACTCATCGAGGCATTCAAAAGCACCCTCGACGAGGTGCGGGAAGCGGATATTCTGGTCCACGTGGTGGACATTTCCCATCCGGATTTCGAGGAGCAGATGGAGGTTGTGGAGAAGACTCTCAAGGATATAAAAGCCTTCAACAAACCCACTTACGTGGTGTTCAACAAAATCGACGCTTATTATCCGGAGGAATACGATGAATATTCCCTTGAACCGAAGGGTAAGGAGCACCGCACCCTTGAAGAACTCAAAAACAGCTGGATAGCACGCGAAAAGACTCCGTGCATCTTCATATCAGCCAAAAACAGAATCGGCCTGGATAAACTTCGGATTGACCTTTATAAAATGGTCGCCGAAATCCACGCAGGCCGGTATCCCTTTGATAATTTCCTGTGGTAGGAGATTTCTCCGCGCGCTTCGCTTGGTCGAAATGACATTTAAATTTCATTGTCATTTCGAGCGAAGTCGAGAAATCTACTCACTAAACTTTGCTTTTAAATACTCGCGGTTCAGGCGGGCGATGTGGTCGATGGTGACGTGCTTGGGGCATTCCATCTCGCAGGCGCGGGTGTTGGTGCAGTTGCCGAAGCCGATTTCGTCCATCTTGGCGACCATAGCGCGGGCGCGGCGGGCTGCCTCCGGCTTGCCCTGAGGCAGGAGCGCGAGGGATGACACCCTGGCGGCCACAAAGAGCATTGCCGAGCCGTTCTTACAGGTTGCCACACAGGCACCGCAACCTACACACGCAGCAGCGTCCATACTGTCCTCAGCCGTGTCGTGAGGGATGAGGATGGTGTTGCCATCCTGCGCCTGGCCGGCACGGACGGTGATGAAACCGCCGGCCTGAAGAATCTTGTCGAAGGCCTGACGATCCACAACCAGATCCTTAATCACAGGGAAAGCAGCTGAGCGCCAGGGCTCGACCGTGATGGTCGCGCCGGGCTTGAAATGGCGCATAAAGAGCTGGCAGGTCGTGACCTGGTCGTCCGGTCCGTGGGCGCGGCCGTCGATATAGAGCGAGCAGGCACCGCAGATACCTTCACGACAATCGTGGTCGAATGCAATCGGATCCTTGCCCTGACGGATCAACTGATCGTTGAGAATGTCGAGCATCTCGAGGAAAGAGGCATCTTCCTCCACGTCGGTGACGTGATAAGTCTCGAAATGACCCTTTGCTTTAGCGTTCTTCTGACGCCATACTTTGATGTTGTATTCCATATCCGATCAGTCTTTGTAGTTACGGGTTGCTATCTTGATATTCTCATATTTGAGAGGTTCCTTGTGGAGTTCGGGCTCTTTTCCTTCACCCTTATACTCCCACGCGGCAACATACATAAAGTTTTCATCGTCACGCTTAGTTTCTCCCTCTTCCGTCTGCATCTCCTCGCGGAAATGACCGCCGCAGGACTCCCTCCTGTTGAGAGCGTCGCGGGCCATAAGTTCACCTATATCAAAGAAATCCACCAGACGGAGGGCTTTTTCAAGCTCCTGGTTGAACTCTTCATTGGTGCCCGGCACAATGACGGTCTTCCAGAACTCTTCGCGGAGTTTTTTAATCTCCTCAATACCCTTCTTCAGACCTTCTTCAGTACGGGCCATACCTACATACTCCCACATAATGTGGCCGAGTTTCTTATGGATGGAGTCGACAGTCTCGGTGCCCTTGACGGCGAAGAGTTTTTCAATCCTATCGCGGACAGCCTTCTCGGCTTCGTCGAACGCAGGGTCGGTGATATCGGTCTTCGGCTCGGCAAATTTATGGGAGAGATAGTCGCCTATAGTGTACGGAAGGATGAAATAGCCGTCGGCAAGGCCCTGCATAAGGGCGGAAGCGCCGAGACGGTTGCCGCCGTGGTCGGAGAAGTTGCACTCTCCGATTGCATACAGGCCCGGAATGGTCGTCTGGAGATCATAATCAACCCAGAGGCCGCCCATTGTGTAATGGATGGCGGGATAGATCATCATAGGCTCTTCCCAAGGGGAAGTCGTGGTGATCTTCTCATACATCTGGAAGAGGTTGCCGTAGCGCTCCTCTACTTTCTGGTGGCCCAGGCGCTTGATTGCGTCGGCGAAGTCAAGGAATACTGCGAGGCCCGTCTCATTGACACCGAAGCCGGCATCGCACCTTTCCTTGGCGGCCCGGGAAGCGACGTCGCGGGGAACGAGGTTGCCGAAAGCGGGATAGCGGCGCTCAAGGTAGTAGTCGCGGTCTTCCTCCGGAATCTGCGAAGGCTTGATCTCGTGCTTACGGAGTTTGAGAACATCCTCCATCTTCTTAGGAACCCATATACGGCCGTCGTTGCGCAGGGACTCGGACATAAGCGTAAGCTTGCACTGCTGCTCGCCGTGGACGGGTATACAGGTTGGGTGGATCTGCGCGAAGCAAGGGTTGGCGAAGAAGGCTCCCTTCTTGTAGCACTGCCAGGCGGCGGAGCCGTTGGAGTTCATCGCGTTGGTGGAAAGGAAATAGGTGTTGCCATAGCCACCTGTCGCGAGGACCACAGCGTGGGCGCCGAATCTCTCTATCTCACCGGTCACGAGGTTGCGGGCTATGATACCCTTTGCCTGACCGTTGATAATGACGAGGTCCAGCATCTCGTGGCGGGGATAGCTCTTGACGGAGCCGGCGGCAATCTCCTTATTGAGAGACGCGTAAGCGCCGAGAAGCAGCTGCTGACCGGTCTGGCCGCGGGCGTAGAATGTACGGCTGACCTGGACACCGCCGAAGGAACGGTTGGCAAGGTAGCCGCCGTACTCACGCGCGAAGGGAACACCCTGTGCAACGCACTGGTCGATTATGGCCGCACTCACTTCCGCGAGGCGATAGACGTTGGCTTCGCGGCTGCGGTAGTCGCCGCCCTTGATTGTGTCGTAGAAGAGGCGGTAGACGGAGTCGTTGTCGTTCTGGTAGTTCTTAGCGGCGTTGATACCTCCTTGGGCGGCAATGGAATGGGCCCGCCTGGGGGAATCGCTGATGCAGAATATCTTCACGTTGTAGCCCATCTCACCGAGGGAAGCGGCTGCGGAAGCTCCGCCTAGTCCGGTCCCTACCACGATGACTTCAAGCTTTCTTTTGTTGTTGGGGCTTACGATGCGGATTTCGGATTTGCGCTTTGTCCATTTCTCGGCAAGCGGTCCTTCCGGAATCTTTGATACGAGTTTGTTATCGGCCATAATTATTTATGATTTAATCGTGCAATTTTAACGATTTTTGAAGAAATTATCAATTCTGTTTTCAAGGAATGTTATCAAGTCACCAATATCCCGGCCTGATTTCCTTACATTTTTGGCATAATCACACATAAGGGCATTTCCATCTCCTTCCGCCGTCATAAATGAAGGTATATTTTCGCTCATCACAATCGGAATATACGGCACGCAGTCGGGATAGCCAAGGCAGGTCCACATAACCGCTTCTTTCCCTTTCACCGCACCCTCGAACACTATAGAAGATGTGGATATATCCCTCATAATCGGACTTCCCGACCTGGATATATTGTTAATGATGGTCTTATGATCGAAAACGGACATCCCTGAAAATATCTCGGATGCCCTTTCTAAACGGTCCACCCCGCGCCTGTCCTTTTCGCGACCGCTGCGGGAAAAATTTGTTACCACCATATATCCGCACGGCTCGTCTTGGACGTCATATTTTACCGACTTATAGTTGTTGATTTCATAATAAGCCGCTTCGCCGTCCGCATCAATTACTCCGAAATTGCCCTCCACCCCCATCGGGCGGGAAAGGGTGTCTATAAAAAACTCAAAATCAGAAAGAGAAGCGCAGATTTCCAGCGCCCTGTATATCACCAACCCTTCCCTGTCCATTGCGGACGACGGCACTTTGTCATTCTTTATATTATAGGATGCCGTGTTCATAATACACAAGCCGGCGGAATTCATTCCGCACCAGACTTCGGGAACTCCGTTGGTGTTTTTGGCTACAGGTTTGGACCGCCAGGAAGAGTTTACAAGCCCTATAAGGTCGTAATGTTCCCCGTGGAACATTTCAAGTTTGCTGTCGTAAACACCGGTGTCGCGATGCTTCAGCATCACCGGCCGGCCTATCCCGGACTTTTCTGCCGTCACAATCACCGATGTGCAGCACACACCCGGCAAGGTAATAATCAACAATATGATTATGAGGCAGATCCTTCTCATCTCAGAACAGGGAGCCGGTCGCGTCAGGGCTGTTTTTATATAGATACTCATCCAACCCTAAATGCTTATAGGCCAACTCAGTAGCAATACGGCCTCTCTGTGTGCGGACTATGAAACCTTCTTTTATAAGGAAAGGCTCGTACACTTCCTCGAGAGTCCCCTGATCCTCACTGATTGCTGTCGCCAGGGTGCCGGCTCCGACGGGACCGCCTTTGAACAGGGTTATTATCGTGCGGAGAATCTTATTGTCGATGGTGTCGAGACCTCTCTTGTCTATCTTGAGTTTATTGAGGGCGAACCTGGTGATTTCCAAGTCTATCCTGCCGTCCCCCATCACCTGGGCAAAGTCTCTCACCCTTCGGAGAAGTGCATTGGCTATACGCGGAGTGCCACGGCTGCGCAGGGCAATCTCCTGGGAAGCTTCAGTGTCTATATCAACTCCCAGAATGGAAGCACTCCTGTCTACAATCTTCCTCAGGTCAGCCACATCGTAGTACTCCAGTGCACAGTTGATACCGAACCTCTCGCGAAGCGGAGCTGTCAGGAGGCCGCTTCTTGTCGTCGCGCCCACGAGCGTGAACGGCTCCAGCGAAATCCTCACCGACCTGGCGCCCGGCCCTTTGTCTATCATTATGTCTATGACATAATCCTCCATTGCGGAATAGAGGTACTCCTCCACCTCCGGCGAAAGACGGTGGATCTCGTCGATGAAAAGCACGTCGCCCTTCTCGAGCCCGGTGAGCAGGCCGGCCAGATCGCCCGGCTTTGCCAGCACGGGACCTGACGTCACCTTCATATTGACGCCCATTTCATTGGCGATGATATGGGCGAGGGTGGTCTTCCCCAATCCGGGAGGCCCGTGGAAAAGGGTGTGATCCAGCGCTTCCCCGCGCTGTAGGGCCGCCTTTATATAAACGCGAAGATTGGAGACTATTTCGGGCTGGCCTGTAAAATCGGTCAGCTCCTGTGGTCTGATTATTCCTTCAAAATCATTATCTTTACCGGCCGATGCCTCTCGTGGGTCGAATTCGTTCATTCCTCATATTTTTTATTTAACAAATATATTCTTTTTAATTTAGATTTTGTTTTTGTTTAGGCCGGTGAATTAGTTGATAACTTTATAATTAATTGAAATTCAAAACTTTATAAAAATAAAAATTGTTGATTAAGTTTTAAAAAACTGTGGACTTCGTTGAAAATTCCAAAACCAAAAATTATCCCCTACTTTATCAACACTGTTTTCAACCGATTTATTAACAACTTAACCCCTCCCACTCACAGTTGAGTGGGCGCAAATGGTTTTTAGACGGCAGTGTCTTAATTATCTTTTATTGAAAATGAAGATTTGTTCGAATACTACAGCACTACTAAAGGAACGGCTCGGGCGGGAAAAGGATGTTTTTTGTTCGGGGTTGTTTCTTTCGGCGCGGTGGTTTGTGGTGTCGCAGGCGGCGGCAGAGGGGGTGAATATAATTGTGCTGCCGAATAAAGAGGCGGCGGAGTATTGCAGCGCGGACCTATATAATATAGTGGAAGGGGACAAGGTATTCTTCCTTCCCGACTCGGGGAAGACGGTTGAGAGGAGCAATTACAAGTCATCCCTGCTGGTGCAGAGGACGGCGGCGCTGGGAAAGATAGCGGCCGCATCGAAGAGCGGAGAGCAAATTTTCATAGTCACTTATCCTGAGGCCATAGCGGAGGGAGTGCCTTCCGAAAAGGCTATGGGAGATTCGCTGCTTCATCTTGAAAAAGGGATGAAGATTCCTTTTGATAAGGTTATTGAAACCCTCTCCGAGAAGGAATTCGAGAAGGCCGACTTCGTGTCGGCGCCGGGGCAGTATGCCGTCAGGGGATCGCTTATCGACATATTTTCATATTCACTGGAAAACCCCTATAGAATATCATTTTTCGGCAATAAGATAGAAAAAATCCACATTTTCGACTGCAACACCCAGCTTTCCATAAACGAGTGCGGCGAAGCTGACATATATCCGGATCTGGTGAGCGGAGCGGCGGAGGAGAGCGGTGAAGCCGGCCTGCTGGAAATCATTCCTTCCTCGTCGGTTCTGTGGCTGGATTCTTCGGATATGTACAAGAATAAGGAATTCTTCGCCGGGACGGAAAGGTACCGGAGGGTTTTTCTTGAAGTGCCGCTCGATGCGCAGAATGTCGAAGCAGTGAGGTTTTCCATTGCTCCGCAGCCGGTGTTCAACAAGAATTTCGAACTGCTCGCCGCTGACATACGCGGCAGGATGGAGCAGGGATTCAAGGTGATGATTTTCGGGGAAAGGGGCAATCAGTTGGAAAGGATAAAGTCCATCCTGCTTCAAAGCGGATGTCCTGCTCCGGAGTTCGTTTCAAAGAAGAATATCCACAACGGATTCGTAGACTTTGAAGAAAAGTTATGCTGCTACTCCGACCACGAGATATTCGACCGCTTCCACAGGGTGCGCCTGCGCCGTACCGTAGAGAAGACGGAGCAGTTGACTCTCAATGACATAGCTTCTTTCCGTATAGGTGATTACATCGTCCATATAGATCACGGAGTGGGCATATTCGGCGGTCTGGTGAAGATGGTGGACGACCAGGGCCGGGCGAAGGAGGTGGTGAAACTGCTGTATAAAGACGGGGATGTGGTGTTCGTTTCAGTCCATTCGCTCCATAAAATATCCCGTTTCCGCTCAAAGGAAGGAGAGCCTCCCCGTATCAATAAACTCGGATCCAAGACCTGGCAGACTCTTAAAAACACCGCAAAGTCGCGGGTTAAGGACATTGCGAAGGACCTTATACAACTGTATGCCCGCCGGAAGGCATCGAAAGGATATGCCTTTTCTCCGGACACTTATCTTCAGGAAGAACTCGAGTCTTCGTTTATGTATGAGGACACTCCCGATCAGGACAAGGCCACAAAAGCAGTCAAACTGGATATGGAGGATTCCTGCCCGATGGACAGGCTCATCTGCGGCGACGTGGGATTCGGCAAGACGGAAGTGGCCATCAGGGCTGCTTTCAAGGCGGTTTCCGACAGCAAGCAGGTTGCGGTGCTCGTGCCGACAACTATCCTTGCACTTCAGCACTACAACACCTTCACTTTGCGGCTCAAGGACTTCCCGTGCACCATCGACTATGTAAGCCGTCTGCGCACTGCAAAGCAGTTGACGGACATAAAAAACCGCCTGGCTTCAGGGCGGCTCGATATTATTATAGGCACGCACAAACTTCTCGGTTCGGGGTTCAATTTCAAGGATTTAGGGCTGCTGATAATAGATGAGGAGCAGAAATTCGGAGTTTCTTCGAAAGAAAAGCTGCGCACCCTCAAGGAGTCGGTGGACACCCTTACCCTCACCGCCACCCCTATTCCGCGAACACTGCAGTTCTCCCTCCTCGGCGCCCGCGACCTTTCCATAATCAATACTCCTCCGCCGAACAGGATTCCGGTCCAGACGGAAATAATAAAGTTCGACAAGGACGATATACGCAGTATACTCAACTATGAACTCAACCGCGGCGGACAGGTGTTTTTCCTCCACAACACCGTGGACGAACTTCCGTCCATAGAGGAAATCCTCCACCGGCTCGTGCCGGACGCCAGAATCTGCGTGGCCCACGGCCAGATGGAATCAAAGCAGCTTGAAAACAGAATACTGGATTTCATAAGAGGAGAATACGACATTCTTCTCTGTACCACCATTATAGAAAACGGCCTGGACATACCGAATGCCAACACTATAATAATCAACCAGGCGCAGAACATAGGTCTTAGCGACCTCCACCAGCTCCGCGGCCGCGTCGGACGGTCCAACCGTAAGGCCTTCTGCTATCTTATAGTGCCGCCGCTGGTGAGCATAACGGACGATGCCAGGCGGCGCCTGAAGGCCATTGAGGAATTTTCCGACCTCGGAAGCGGATTCAACATAGCGATGCAGGACCTCGACATCCGCGGCGCCGGCAACCTGCTCGGTGCGGAGCAGAGCGGATTTATATCCGATATGGGCTATGAAACCTATCAGAAAATTCTTTCCGAAGCGATGGAAGAACTCGGCGTGGAGACGGGATATGAGACCAGGACCATTGACGGAGCTTTCTCCGTGGACTGTACTGTCGAGACCGACCAGCCGGCGCTCATTCCGGACAGTTATATAGACATAACTGCCGAAAAGATAAGGATTTACAAACAACTTGACTCCCTTTCTTCCGACAAGGAACTCGACATTCTCTCTTCCCGGCTCGAAGACCGTTTCGGTCCCCTGCCGCAAGAGACCGTCAACCTGTTCGACGTGGTCAAGTTGAGAAACGCCGCCGCGGCCCTCGGGTTTGAAAAGGCCATCGTCAAAAACGGGATGCAGATAATGTTTTTCATCTCCAACCAGATGTCGCCGTACTTCCGTTCTAAAACTTTCCAGCACATAATCGAGAACATAGACAAAACCCGTTTTGAATTCAAACAGAGCGAAGGGCGGCTGAAGCTGGTGACAAGAGGAGTGGATTCCATCGCCCGTGCATTGGAGAATATCCGGATATTTTCGTAAATTAGCAGGATTTTAGGAAAGTATGAATCTTTTAATAGAGATAGGAAACACGGCGCTGAAGGCAGCGTGGGCGGAGGGAATAACCCTCGGAAAGACGTTCCGCTACCAGGGAGAAAAGCCTGTAGAATTCATCTACACCCTGACCGAAAAGGAAAAACCGGAGAAAATGGTCATTTCTTCGGTCTATGACATATCGGAGCAGGACGCCGCTTCCCTGTCCGCCGAGTGCCACAGCCTCCTGCTGCTCGATCCCTCCCACAAGGAGGTGATGAAAGCCCATTCTCTTCCGGAATACCTTTCCTACGACAGGGCCGCCTCGATAATCGCCGCCGGCTACCTTTTCAAGGGCAAGGGAGTCACCCTCGTCGACTTCGGCACCACCCTTACGATAGATTTCACCGACGCCGCCGGGGCCTACAAGGGCGGCAACATTTCCGTCGGATGCCGCACGAGATTCAAGGCCCTCAACCGGTATTCCCGCCGGCTGCCCCTCGTGAATACTCCCGATGAAGCCCCGTCCACGGGCTCATCCATAGAGAGTTCTATCGAAGCCGGGGTTATCTCGGGCATAGTCTTTGAAATCGAGGGCTACCTCGAAAAAGACCCCTCCAACATTGTGGTATTCACCGGAGGTGATGCGAATTATTTTGCAAAACGGATGAAAAAATCGATATTTGTGGTTCCCAACCTCGTTCTTATGGGGTTGGCCCTGCTTGCTGAGTCAGATGGATAGAGTGAGGAAAATACTTCTTTTGCTTTCGGTAATCCTGATTGCCGAAGCGGCAGCCTATGCCGACGGCGACGGGACCTACAGCGGCTACACTCCTTACTCCGTCTACGGCGTGGGCGAACTCCATCCTCCGGGATCGGCATTCAATATGTCTATGGGCGGCGTGGGCATTGCGACCCGCAACAAGCGCTTTATGAATATCCTCAACCCCGCTGCCGTGACGGCGAGGGACACCCTTTCCTTTATGGCCGACTTTTCGGTTTCAGGGCGTTTTTCCTACTTCGGGCAGGGTTGCGTGAAGTCTGTCCACAACACCTTCAACATCAACGATTTCGCGCTTTCTTTCCCGGTCTATCGTTCTTCGGCGATGATGATCGGGATTGCCCCGTACAGCAATGTGGGATATGATTTTTCAACCTACACGACAGATCCGCAGAGGCTCGCCCTTCAGGGTCTGAGCACAGAGTCCGCCACGGGCCACGGCGGTCTCTACCAGGTGTTCGTCGGAGCCGGCGTGACCTTCTGGAAGCGCCTGTCGATAGGTGCTGAATACATATTCTATTTCGGCAAGATCAACAGAAAAGTCTCCATCGACTACGACGATGCCAGTATGCTCGACCAGGAGAGCGGCTACATTATCCAGGCCCGTGCCCACGGCGCTATGTTCGGCCTTCAGTATGAGCAGCCCATAGGGAAGCGCTCCGCCCTTACTTTCGGTGCGACCTACAGGATGAAGGCCCGTATGGGCGGCCACCTGACGGACTACTCCTTTGCCAGCGACGGCACTTCGACCGACACCCTTCGATTTGACCAGTACAGACTGCAGAAGGATGCGAAGATCCTCCTCGGCGACGAAATCGGAGCCGGCATATCCTACCGCTACGGCGACATCCTCACACTGGAGTTCAACTACACCCACTCCGACTGGCGCAATTCCGGTTTTTCCAACACTTCCGGCACCGTCTATAACGCGTTTTCCAATATCATAGACGCCGGCAACGTGTTCTCCTCCGGAGTGGCCCACTCGTTCCGTTTAGGTGCCGAATACACTCCAAGCCGCAACGACATCCGCTATTACTATAAGCGCTGCACCTACCGCGCAGGCGCCTATTATACCACATCGTATTACCGCTTCAACAACCGCCCGGTCAACTCCTTCGGCATCACCCTCGGTGCGACACTGCCCATCTTCAAGGCTTACAACGGCCTCACCCTCAGTGCCGAATACGGTCAGTCCGGCAGTCTTAAAAACGGAGGCATCATAGAGAGATATTTCGGCCTCAACCTCGGGTTCAATATCTTCGATATATGGTTCCAGAAGCCCAGATATGAATAGTAGCACGGAATTTGAAAAACCCGCTCCGAACAACAAAAACAGATTGATATGAAAAAGTTTGCATTCTTATTCTTTGCCGCCGCGTTTATGATGATCGCAGGCAAGGATGCTATGGCCCAGGGAAAATTCGGCCGCGACAGCGCGGAGTGCATCAAGTACCTCTCCTACTATCAGGAGTACTACAAGCAGAAGAATTACGACTCCGCCATTCCCAACTGGAGAAAGGCTTACGCTATATGCCCTCCTACGGCGGCCCAGAAGATGTTCACGGAAGGTTCAACCCTCCTGACCAGGGTTATCAGCAAGACGAAGGACGCTTCCGAGCGCGCCGCTGTCGTCGACACGCTGCTAACCCTCCAGGACACCCGTCTGAAATACTATCCTACCTACAAGGGAGCATCTCAGGCGCCGACCATCCTCAACAACAAGGGCACCTATATCCTCAACTATAAGAGCGCGGATCAGCAGTATGTCTACAACGAGATGAACAAGATCATCAACGAGATCGGCCCCAAGGCCCGTCCCAACATCCTGTTCAACTCGATGCAGTCTTCCATCAACCTCTACAAGGACGGCAAACTTTCCGCAGACGAGGTGATCGAGAACTACAACAGACTCACCGCCGTCCTTGAAGGCGTGGAGCCCAAGACCGACGCTGAAGCTGAGGAGTATAAGAAAGTGACCTCCAACATCCAGAGCGTGTTCGTCGAGAGCAAGGTGGCCTCCTGCGAAAATATCATCAAGATATTCACCCCTCGCTACGAAGCCAATCCCAACGACCTCGCGACGGTTACGAGCATAGTCAAGCTTATGAGCTCCGCCGACAACTGCCTCGACAACGACCTCTATCTCAAGGCCGTGACCTCGATGCACAAGCTGGATCCTTCCTACAAGTCGGCTTACTTCCTCTACAAGCTGAATTCGGCTCGCGACAACTACTCCGCAGCGATTCAGTACCTGCAGGATGCCATCAACTTTGACGAGGCCGACGCCCAGACCAAGTCCGACTACTACCTTGAGATGGCCGTGTATGCTCTCAAGAACGGACAGAAAGCCAAGGCCTACGACGCCGCGAGGAAGGCTGAGTCGCTGGCCGACAGTAACGACGGCAAGGCCTATATGCTTATGGGCGACATCTGGATGGCGACCGGCTGCGGCGGCAACGAAATCACCGCCAGGGCGAAGTACTGGGTTGCGGCCGACTTCTATATGAAGGCAAAGGCCGCGGATCCTTCACTCGCAGAGGATGCGGGCCGCAAGGCAGGCTCCTGCAGCGTCTACTATCCTGCCACCGCCGACGCCTTTATGTACGATCTCCAGAACGGTCAGTCCTACACTGCATCCTGCGGCGGTATGACTGCAACCACAACAGTCAGGACAAGATAGTTTGAAAAGACCGTCTCAAATACTAGTGACGATGGCAACCGCTGCGGCGGTTGCTTTCGTCGTTTTTTCGTGCAAGGGCAAACTCTCCGAGGCGGAGAAACTCGACCTGTCCGTTACTCCGTTGCAGAGGGTGGACAGTATGTTCTTCGTGCAGACGGAAAACGGGCGGCTCAAGCTACGTGTCGAGGCCGGCGCAATGGAGAAGTATGAGACGGACACCCTTGATTTTGAATTGTTTCCGGAAGGATTCCGCCTTTACGGATATGCCGCGGACGGCAATCTTGAGACAATCATAGTCGCGGATGAGGCCAGGCACGACAAGGCGACCCGCGCCTCGGCCGAAATATGGAAGGCCTATGGCAATGTCGTGGTGCGCAACGTCATCAAGCAGGAGAGGATAGAGACCGACACCCTCTACTGGGACCGCGCGGCTCAGGAGATATTCACCGACTGCTACGTGAAGCTTTTCTCTCCCAGCGGATTTATGCAGGGCTACGGTATGCGTTCGGATGAAATGGCGCGGAACTCCATAGTCCACAGGCCGTTCGACAGCTACGGCGTCGTGGTGCAGGATTCCACGGAAGTGGTGATAGATACGGCCAACTTTATAGGCCCTCTGTTAAAAAAATAGTGAAGAATCAGATAAAAATACTTATCTTCGCACCCTTGTTTTGTTTGAAATAAAAATAGATAAAATGGCAGTTCTTCAAAAACTTCGCGGATGGGGCATCATTCTTTCGATACTTGTCGCCCTGCCGCTCTTGCTGTTCATCATCGATCCCAGCCAGGTTATGCAGGCCCTGGAGTCCCTTTCGTCTAAATATGACATCGGTGTAATCTCCGGCAAATCAATCTCTTACGCTGATTTTCAGAGAGACGTGGACCGTTTCGGCAAACTCCACGAAATGATGACGGGCTCCTCCGCTTCTTCGGAAGAGGCCCAGAAGCAGGTAAGGGACGCCGCCTGGCAGTCGCTCGTCGATAAGTACCTGTTCCTCAAGAACGCCCAGGCCGCCGGTATCAACGTCGGTCTCGCCGAGATGTCCGAGCTCACCCGCGGCGGCGAGTCTCCCATCATCTCCGGCAACCCTGCTTTCGCAGGCGAGGACGGTTCCTTCTCTCCCGATGCCCTTTCCGAGTTCGTCAGCGGGCTCGATAACGATGCTTCGGGCAATATGAAGCTCTACTGGGACTATGTACAGAACGCAGTCTACACATCTCAGTACTACAACAAGTACAACGCAATCTTCTCCGCAGCGGACGTCGAGAACGCCCTTATGCGCGAGAGGTCGATTGCCGAGAACAACACAACGGCCGAGGTCGACTTCGTGATGGCTCCTTTCAGCTATGTCAAGGACACCACCATCGTCATCTCCGACGCCGCGATCAAGAAGTATTACGCCGCCCACAAGGAGACCTTCAAGCAGCAGGCTTCCAGGGACGTCGAATACGTCGTCTATCAGGTGGTTCCTTCGGCCGCCGACATCGAAAAGCAGAACGATGAGTTCTCCGCCATTCAGGAGGAATTCGCCGCCGCGGACAACCTCAAGGCCTTCCTGCAGCGCAATTCCGACCGCCAGCTCAACCAGACCTGGTACAAGAGCGGCGACCTCCGTTCAGTCGCGCGCGAAGTCGACACGTTCGTGGCCGACAACGCCGCAGGCGCTGTCTCCCCCGTCATCCGTTCCGGCAATAACTTCTATTCCGTGAAGGTGACGGCCGCCAAGAATCTCCCCGAGAGCGTCGATGTCCGCTACATCATCATCTCCGGCGACAACGCCCAGCACAGGGCCGACAGCCTTGTCGGGGTTCTCCGCAAGGGTGCTGACTTCTCGACCGTGGCTGTGCTCAACGGTGCTCCCGGCACCGTCGAACCCGGCGTCCAGGGCACGACCTTCCGTCACAACAACATCCCTGAGGGCCTCGAGTCCGTTATGGATGCGAAGAAGGGTGTTCCCTATGTCGTCACCGTTCCCGGCGGCGCCTACATTCTTGAGGTGACCGGCTTCGGCGAGAGCGCTCTTATGAAGCAGGTTGCAATTCTTGAGAAGGAGATCGTCCCCAGCCAGGAGACTTTCAACTCCTTCTACAACCTTGCCAACCGTCTCGCAACCCTTTCCGCCGGTACCTACAAAGGCTTTACCGCCGCTGTCGACACCCTTTCAAGGGAAACCGGCGCGGTTGCCGCGACCTATGCGCACCCGATGACCGTCTATGAGAGCACTTCCTCTTATGGCGGCGTCGACCACGCCAAGGAAGTTACCCGCTGGGCCTTCGACAACAAGCCCGGCAAGGCCTCCGGCATCATCACGGTGGGCAACAACAGCTTCTTCGTGGTCGCCGTCAAGGCCGCCCACAAGGAAGGCATCGCCCCTGTCGAGGAGGTTTCCGAGAGCATCAAGAACCGCCTCTATTCCGAGGAGTACGCCAAGAAGCAGGTCGAAGAAATAAGCGAAAAGATTGCCGGAAAGGACAATCTTGAGGCTATCGCGGAGGCCCTTGGCACGACTGTCAGCTCGCAGAGCGACGTCTCCTTCGCCTCTCTCGGCTCGCGTCAGAACGACCCGAAGTTCCTCGGTGCCGTCGCGGCCGCCAAGGAGGGCGAGATTTCCGGACCTGTCGCAGGTTCGTTCGGGACCTATGTCTTTATGGTCAAGTCCCGTGAGGTAGGTTCCCACTACACCGAGGACGACGCCCGTCAGGAAAGGGAGCAGCTCGGAGCCTACAAGGCTCAGATGCTCGTCTCCGTGATGATGGACGACGCCGACGTCAAGGACAATAGAGCAAGATTTTATTAGAAAATGTCTCTGAAATGCGGCATAGTTGGACTTCCTAATGTAGGGAAGTCCACTTTGTTTAACTGCGTCAGCTCTTCGCGGGCGCAGAGTGCCAATTTCCCCTTCTGCACCATAGAGCCCAATCTCGGCTCGACGGCGGTCCCTGACAAGCGCCTGGACGTGCTCAGCGAGATTTGCAAACCCCAGAGGACCATTCCCGCGACGGTCGACATAGTCGACATCGCAGGGCTTGTGCGCGGGGCCTCCCGCGGAGAGGGCCTGGGCAACCAGTTCCTCGCGAATATCCGCGAGACCGATGCCATTCTCCACGTCCTGCGCTGCTTCGACGACGGCAATGTAGTCCACGTGGACGGCAGCGTGGATCCCGTGAGGGACAAGGAGGTCGTGGACACGGAGCTCCAGATCAAGGACCTCGAGACTGTTGAGAACAGGATCAAAAAGGTCGAGAAGCAGGCCACGACCGGCGGCGACAAGGATGCGAAGAAACTTCTCTCGCTCCTTCTCCGCTACCGCGAAGCCCTTTCCGCCGGCCGCTCCTGCAGGACGGTAGTCCCGGAGAATGCCGAGGAAGACCAGATGCGCCGCGACCTTTTCCTCCTGACCGACAAGCCGGTGCTCTATGTCTGCAACGTGGATGACGCGTCGGCTGTCTCGGGCAACGCCTATGTCGACGCCGTGAGGGATGCCGTGAGGGACGAGAATGCCGAAATCCTTATCCTCGCCGCCAAGACCGAGGCGGAGATTGCCGAGATCGAGGAATATGAGGACCGGCAGATGTTCATCGAGGAGCTCGGTCTCAAGGAGTCGGGCGTCGTGCGCCTCATCCAGAGCGCCTACAGGCTTCTCGGCTTGCAGACTTTCTTTACCGCGGGGGCGGACGAGTGCCGCGCGTGGACCATCCGTCGCGGCGACAAGGCGCCGAAGGCGGCCGGAGTCATCCACACCGACTTCGAGAAAGGATTTATCCGCGCCGAGGTGATGAAATACGAAGATTTTGTATCTTTGAAGACTGAAGCGGCCGTGCGGGCCGCCGGTAAGATGGCCATTGAAGGGAAAGATTATGTGGTGGAGGATGGCGACATAATGCATTTCCTGTTCAACGTATAACCGCATAGTTATGTCTATACTTAATTTTTTCAGGGTAAGCAACCCTTCCGAGAAAAAGGTCGCTGCCGACAAGGTAGATAAGAAGTACAGGAACTGGAGGTTCCAGACCTTCCTCGCCGGTACTTTCGGCTACGCTCTCTACTATGTCTGCCGCCTGTCTATGGGCGTTATGAAGCAGCCGCTCATCGATGCCGGCCTTCTTAACGCGACACAGCTCGGTCTCATCGGCGCCTGCCTCTACTGGGCCTATGCAGTGGGTAAGTTCGTCAACGGATTCCTGTGCGACGGCTCGAACATCAAGCGTTTTATGGCCACCGGTCTTATCGTTTCCGTGGCTATGAACTTCATTATGGGTGTTCTCGGAGTAAGCGCTCTCAATGGCGGATTCTTCTCGTCCATCCTGTTCGTGAGCTTCGCCATCTGCTGGGCCATCAACGGATGGGCCCAGAGTATGGGCGCCCCGCCGGCGATCATAGGCCTGTCGAGGTGGTATCCGCTCAAGATACGCGGCACTTTCTACGGCTTCTTCAGCTCCTCCCACAACATCGGCGAAGGCCTTTCCTTCGTGTTCGTGGGTCTGCTTGTCGCGTCCTTCGGCTGGAAGTGGGGCTTCTTCGGAGCCGCCCTGGCCGGTGCGCTCGGCGTGCTGATCATCCTCTTCTTCCTCCACGACACCCCTGAGAGCAAGGGCCTTCCGCCCATCGAGGTTCTCGCCGGTGAGAAGAAAGAGGAGGAGACTCTTTCTGCCGAGGAGAAGCGCCGCCAGACGAGCCGTATGCAGAAGGCCGTCATCAAGAACCCCGGCGTGTGGATCCTTGCCCTCGCAAGCGCCTTTATGTATATGAGCCGCTACGCCATCAACGAGTGGGGCACCATCTTCCTGCAGGAAGCGAAGGGTTATTCGCTCGGCGAGGCCGCCACGATTATCGGTATCAACCCTATATTCGGTATCATCGGCACAGTGGTCTCCGGCTGGCTTTCCGACTTCGTGTTCAAGGGCGACCGCAAGTATCCGGCTTTCGTGTCGGGTATCCTTGAGGCCATCGCTCTGGCCCTGTTCCTCTTCGGCGGTCCCGCAAGGTGGGTCAACATCCTCGCGATGGTGCTCTTCGGCATCGCCATCGGCGTGCTGATCAGCTTCCTCGGCGGCCTTATGGCGGTCGACCTCGTGCCTCGTCAGGCTACGGGTGCCGCTCTCGGCATCGTCGGTATGGCCTCCTACGCCGCCGCCGGTCTGCAGAACGTCGTGACCGGTGTCCTCCTCGACAAATACCCCCGCATCATCAATGCGGCCGGTGCCGAGGTTCACGATTTCCATCTTGTCAGCTGGTTCTGGCTTGGTGCGGCAATCATTTCATTCCTCCTTCCGGTCCTCAACTGGAAGCGCAAACCGATGGAGATTGCCTGAGGAGTACCCCGATTTTCGGGTACCCCAAAAAAAGTTTTTTTGTTTTTTTAACTGAAATCGATTCCCGCGACCTATTTTTGGCCGTGGGAATTTTTTTGCTCATACTTCAGGGCGTAATGTTCTGGAACGTCGAGAATTTTTTCGACTACCGCAACGATTCGACCAGCGTTTCCGACAGGGAGTTTTCCTCCCTGGGAGAGCGCCACTGGACGAAAAAACGCTTCTACACGAAGTGCAACGCCTTCGCGAAGGCCGTTCTGTGGATAGCGAGCACTGAAGGAGGGCTGCCGGATGTCATAGGTCTCGCAGAGGTGGAGAACGCCTTTGTCCTCAGGCGCGCCGTCGGGGCGACCGCCCTGCGCAAGGCCGGCTATAAGATAGTCCACTACGACTCCCCTGACCCTCGCGGGATCGACGTGGCGCTGCTCTACCGCGCCCCTTCGGTCGAACTCGTCTCGTCGAAAGCTATTCATATCGACTCGATGCGCACAAGGGACATCCTCCACGTCCGCCTCCGGGCGCGCGACGGCCCCGGGTCCTCCCCCGGCGGCCCCGAGACCGACTACTTCGTCTGCCACCTCCCCTCCAAGTACGGCGGCGAAAAGGAGTCGCTCTCCCGCCGCGCCCGCGCGGTGGACCGCCTTCTGGAGGCGGTCGACTCGGTTTCCAAGATTTCTCCGCGCGCTTCGCTTGGTCGAAATGACAGCATTTGCATTACGAGTTCCCCGTCTTGTCATTTCGAGCGAAGTCGAGAAATCTCTTGCCCCATTGTCATTATGGGCGACTTCAACGACACGCCGGAGTCTCCGGCGTTCGAGGAGCTGTCGCGCCGTTTTCAGCCCCTGGCGAAGCCGCTGGCGGCTAAGGGCCTCGGGACCATCCGCTTCGACGGCAGGTGGGATTTTATAGACCATTTCTACGTCTCCCCCGGCCTGGAAGCGGAGATGAAACCCATACAGGTTCCCTTCCTTATGACCTTTGACCGTTCCCACGGCGGCCTTAAGCCCCTCCGCACCTACTCCGGCCCCCGCTATACCGCCGGCGTTTCCGATCATCTCCCTATTCTTTTAATGAAAAAATGAGTATATTCGCAGGATTGGAAATAATACTAAAAACCTATAACAATGGAAATGAAAGAAAAAATCCAGGAAAAGTTCCGGACTCTGTTCGGTCAGGACGGTGATCTGTTTGCCTCGGCGGGCCGTATCAACCTCATTGGCGAGCACACCGACTACAATGGCGGCTACGTGTTCCCCGGTGCCATAGACAAGGGCATTATGGCGGCGATCAAAGCCAACGACACCGACAAGGTGAGGGCATTTTCCATCGACTACGACGAGTACGTCGAGTTCGGCCTCAATGAAGAGGACAAGCCTGCGCAGAGTTGGGCGTCCTATATTTTCGGCGTCTGCCGCGAGACTTTGAAGCGCGGCGGCAAGGTCGGGGGCTTCGACACGGTTTTCGCCGGCGACGTTCCCCTCGGGGCCGGCCTTTCATCTTCCGCCGCTCTTGAGAGCACATTTGCGTTTGCCATCAACTATATCTTCGCAGGCGGCATCGACAAGTTCGAGCTCGCGAAGATTGGCCAGTCCACGGAGCACAACTACTGCGGTGTGAAGTGCGGCATTATGGACCAGTTCGCCTCCATCTTCGGTCAGAAGGGCAAGCTCATCCGTCTCAACTGCAAGACTCTCGAGTACAAGTATTTCCCGTTCAACCCGGAAGGCTATAAGCTGGTCCTCATCGACTCCTGCGTCAAGCACGAGCTCGCTTCGTCGGCCTACAACAAGCGCCGCGCTTCCTGCGAGAACGCCGCCGCTGCCATCCGCAAGAACCACCCCGAGGTCGAGTTCCTCTCCGACGCGAAGAGGGTGTGGCTCGACGAGGTCAGGGACGAGATTCCCGAGGAGGACTTCCTCCGCGCCGAATATGTCATCGGCGAGGTCCAGAGGGTCCTCGACGTCTGCGATGCCCTTGAAAGGGGCGACTACGAGACCGTCGGCGAGATGATGTACCAGACGCACTTCGGCCTTTCCAAGCTCTACGAAGTGAGCTGCGAAGAGCTCGACTTCCTCAACAAACTCGCCCGCAAGTACGACGTGACCGGCTCCCGCGTTATGGGCGGCGGCTTCGGCGGCTGCACCATCAACCTCGTCAAGGACGAGCTCTACGACAAGTTCATCGCCGCCGCGAAGGAGCAGTTCGAGGCGAAGTTCGGCCACGCTCCCAAGGTCTATGACGTCGTGATTTCCGACGGAGCCAGGAGACTGTAATGACTATCCGGTCGACCGGACAGTTCCGGTGCAGGCACTGCGACAAGTCCTTCGAGGCAGGAATATATTCCGCCATTGACGTTTCTGCTGACCCGGACCTTAAGGCAAAGGTCCGGGACGGCAGCGTTTTTGTCTTCGAGTGTCCCTATTGCGGCGCCAAGGCGCTCTATAGCGGCAATCTGATATATATAGACCACGAGGCAAAACAATTCTTCTCGCTAGTTCCCGAAGGGTTTCCCGGCGGGAGTCCGGTGGATTCAAGCGGCCGTTACGCCGACTATATAACCCGCCTTGTGCGTACTCCCGGCGAGCTTATAGAGAAGCTTTGCATCTGCGACGCGGGGCTGGACGATGCCGCCGTCGAGATGGTAAAGTTTGTGACGGCGCAGGATCTTGGAGGCGAGCCGGAGGGCGCGATGCACTTCTTCTGCCTCAACGGAGCCGACAACGATCTCATATTCACCTACCCTTCGGGAGGGGAGATGCACACGGTGTCGGTAGGGTTCAGCACCTATGAAGACTGCGCAGCTATGATACGCCGCAATGCGGACCTCCTGCCGCAGGGGCTTTTCCCGGAGGTGAATGCCGCCTGGATTGATTCGTTTATGAAATAGTGTAATAAGACCTGAATAATGAAATCCAAGAAACTTCTGACGGAGGACTGGCTGGCCGTGTGGATCGGCTTTATCGTGATAGCGGTAGGCGTCCTCGCGGTTCTCACGGGCTGGTTCGATTTCTCGGCCCTGAAATTCTCCACCTGGACCCTCGGGGAGAAACTCTCCGAAGTGCAGTCAGCCAAGGTCGTCGGTCTCGGCGCGCAGATGGGCACCTGGGTGTTCTGGAGGAAGACGATCGTGACGATAGTGGTCCTCGGGGTGCTCTTTACCGCAGGAGTCAAGATCCAGGGCGGGGAGCTGAAAAAGTATATTCCCGCCTTCCTGATGCTGTTTGTCATCGCCTTCGTGGTGAGGCTCATAAGCGCGGAGTTTACCCTCAACCGCTACCTTGAATGGGCCTTCTGGGCCCTTCTGGTGGGGCTTTTGATATCCAACACCGTGGGCGTCCCCGCGTGGCTGAAGCCCGCCATCAAGACCGAGTTTTACATCAAGACCGGCCTTGTGATAATGGGCTTCTCGGTCCTGTTCTCCAATATCGCGAAGTTCGGGCTCTATGGTCTCGGCATAGCGTGGATTGTGACTCCGGTGGTAATTCTCTTTATGTGGTGGTTCGGCACCAGGGTGCTCAAGATGGACAACAAGCCGATGGTGATCACCCTCGCTTCCGCGACCTCCGTCTGCGGCACGAGCGCTGCAATCGCGACCGGAGCGGCGTCCGGCGCGAAGAAGGATGACCTTTCGATAGCAATATCGATTTCCATCATCTTCACCATCCTGATGATGGTCTTCGAACCGATGATTATAAAGGCCTGCGGGATGACGCAGCTGATGGGCGGCGCACTGATCGGCGGCACGGTGGACTCCACCGGCGCCGTGGTGCTCGCAGGCAACGCCCTCGGTCCGGAGGCCGAGCAGGCGGCAGTACTCGTGAAGAGCATCCAGAACATCCTCATCGGCTTCATCGCCTTCTTCGTGGCGCTGTTCTTCGCCACCCGCGTGGACCGTACGGGCACGCAGAGAGTCGGCGCCATCGAGATATGGAACCGTTTCCCGAAGTTTATAATCGGATTCTTCGTGGCTTCGCTCGTGGCCTCCTTCATCGTGCTCCCGCTGACAAGCGGCGCCGATGTCAAGGCCATCAACGGCGTGCTCGACCAGTACAAGAACTGGGCGTTCGTGCTGGCCTTCACCTCCATAGGTCTCGACACCAATTTCAAGGAGATAGCGAAGAGTATGCAGGGCGGCAAGGTCCTCTGGCTCTATATCGTCGGGCAGACTTTCAATATCCTCCTGACGCTGTTTGCCGTCTGGTTCCTCCTCTCCGGCGCGGTGTTCGAGGTTCCACAGCTCGACCTTTTCAAGTAGTGTCCCGCGGAGGCGACAGGGTTTTCAAGGTGGTGACAATCGTCGTGATTGTCATCACTTTGCTTATTGCCTTGTATATTATGGTTTTCCGCCTCGGCCTCAGCGACAAGTTCGATTTCGGCGCGGGGTCTTATTTCTACACCGACCATCCGGAACTTCAGGACGCTGCGGAATCGGCATCCTACACCACCTCCGTCCCGAAGTGGCTCCACTACGTCCTCTTCTTCGGCTGGGGTTACCTTATGTGGCGCCTCTGGGTGTGGATTGATAATCGCGGA
>JAFZME010000166.1 GCA_017553405.1 Bacteroidales bacterium | reverse complement strand
GGTAGAGTACAAGAAATCGACGGATGCCGAGTACCTGGCTGCCGGCAATCCGACCTACGGTCCTTTCGTCGTGACCGGACTTGAATTCGGCCACACTTATCAGTTCCGCCTCAAGTCAGTCAACGGCGATGCTGAGAGCGATTGGTCGAATGTCGTTTCCGTGGATGTGGTCAAGTATCTTCCCAAGCCTGTAGTGACTCTGGAAGCAGGTATGTCATTTATCAATGTTGACTGGGAGGCTGTAGAAGGAGCCACTTCCTACAGGGTTGAGTATAAACTTACGATAGGTTCCGAATACACCACCGCTTACACCGGTAACGGGCAGGATGACAACTACCACGTCCAGATTACCGGACTCGAGAACGGCGTGTCCTATGACGTTCGTATCGCTGCGATGGCGGAAGGATTCTCGGATACATATTCGGACATCGCCAGCATCCCTACACTTGCTGCGCCTTCCGATATGATTTCCACGGCGGCACAGCTTGTGGAATGGCTGTCACGTGTCAGCTCGACTTACTATGACGTCGCGGCCCTTGCCAATGATATCGATATGGAGGGTGTGACCATCACCTCCGCGAGCGGTTTCGCAGGGACCCTTGAAGGCCAGGGCTTCTCCATCAAGAACCTCCACTCTTCGGTCCCTCTGTTTGCGGAAAACAGTGGTACTATCAGCAACATAGTCATAGATGCGAGTTGTTCCTTCACGCCCACCAGCAATGTCTTCGGTGCTTTCGTCGCCAAGGATAAAGGCGGTGTCTATAATTCCGTAAAGAATAAAGCGAGTGTTACTTACACGGCCTCGGGTAATATAAGTGATTATCTTGCCATCGGCGGTATCATCGGTGAGTCCAAGGGCCTCACCCTGGAAAAGGGTGCGACATTGACCAAATGCTCCAACAGCGGAGCAATCTCCATCGAGGCGTCCGGATACAGCCATCAGGCCGTCGGCCTGGGTGGCCTTGTGGGCTATGCTGAGGCTGCGACATTTGAGTCCTGTGTCAACCGCGGGCCGGTCTCTCTTAAGGCGAACTTCGGTAATCCTAGAGGAGAGCTTGCCGGCAGAACTTATAATAATAGTGGAGGCGGCATCAACGTCGGCGGTATCCTTGGCGGAGGACAGGATTACAGTGCAGATAATTACTGTGTTTTCACCGAATGCCAGAATGAGTCAGCCGGTATTATAACGCTCAATCATACAAAGATTGACGGTCTGGCCGCAGAATCCAATTCAGGCATCGTAGCCGTCGGAGGTGTTGTCGGCCGTGCGCGCGGTGATGCCAAGAAATGCAAGAACTGGGCTCACGTCAATGTCAGTGCAACAAGTGATTCAGAAGGCGCCGAACTCCAGAATTATGTTGTCGAGGTCGGAGGTATCGCCGGTGTCGGAGTCTGGGGGTTGGGTTTCGAATCCTGCTCTATGGAGTCTGACGTCAATGTGGTCTATGATGGCAGGTACGGCAGCAATCGTATTCAGGGTGCCGTCGGAGGCATTTGCGGACGCGAGAACCCGGACGATGATTCTGTGAGCGAGGACGGAGCCACTCATGCCGGCAGTTTCGCATATTTCTGCAAGATGAAGGGAAAGATCAACGTAAGCGGAAGGGGGACTGCGTGTGTCGGAGGCATTTTCGGTATCGGCGGAGGACAGATAGGTAATCAGGTAACCAACACGGCCAGTATTTCCTTCACCGGATACAAAGGGTCCGTTGGCGGCCTTGTCGGTTATGTCGATGGCTCCCCGAAAAATTACACGATCAAGAGTTCATCCTGCGCGGCTTCCGTAGTCGGGGAGAACTACAACGGTGATGATGAAGCATGGTTCGGAGTCGGCGGCCTGATGGGGCGCTGGGGCGGAGCCAAGACCAATGGCTTCCCTATATTTGCTTCATTCGCTTCACAGGATAATACTAATACGCCTTGTTCATTCAGCGGCTCTATTTCATCAGAATCCCTGTCGAAATGCGTGGGTATTGTTATCGGCGATGTCAGGGGAAAGAATATGGATCTGGTATTCGGAGATGCGAATCACAAGATTCAGGCTACAGGAACCTTCGCCAAGAAAGGTCTTGATGAGATAACCATCAATTCCGATAATGTCTTAACCTATGCCTGGGGCCGAAACGAGGAGGGTGCAAATATCACTATGTATGTCGAAAGCCCGACCGCTCCGTAATTTTCATCTGAATTTATGAAAATTAAGGTAGTTGCCTTTTTGATCGCTGCGGCATTGGCTTGTGCCTGCGGTAAGGAAAAAAATCAGGATGAAGACGGCTTCAAGTACGAAGCCGTCTTCATCGGGGATTCCATTACCGCCAACTGGGTGAAGGCGGACAAAGGTCATCCGGAGTTTTTCAACAGCCATAATTATTTGTGCCTTGGCTATTCCGGCAAGACGACTGCGACTCTTAAAACTTATTTCAAATTGTCCGTCATAGACAAGCATCCAAGGCAGGCAGTTATTTCCGGCGGTACCAATGATATCGCCGGAAACGACGGCCGGCAGGTTCCTGTTGAAGAAATACGCGACAACATAGCGTGGATGGCCGCAGAGGCTGCTGCCAAGGGAATCCGTGTTGTGCTGTGCTCCGTTACGCCGAGCAAGGGCTTCAGCTGGGCTTCTTCCGTGTCCCATCCGGAAACGACAATCATCCAGCTCAACACGCTTATCAAGGCTCTTGCCGATGAAAAGGGATATGCATATGCCGACTATCATTCGGCACTGGCGGATTCCGGCGGCGGTATGCCTTCAAACCTTTCCTCGGACGGAACGCATCCCAATAAGGACGGCTATACCGTTATGGAGGGTGTGATACTGCCTATTCTTCAAGCGATATAGGGAGAAACAAAAGCTCTTTGACATACTGCTCGCCGCAAATAGAGTAACTATTTTTCTATTTTTCTTCGGGAATAGTAGAAATTTAGTTACTTTTGTGTCGGACTTATAAATAAAATGCCTATGAGTAAGAAAGTGTGGTAGGTCATTGATCTCCTTGAAGCGAATGGATGGCAATACAGCAGGACCAAAGGGGATCATCATATTTTTGTAAAACCGGGTAAAAGATCCATATCAGTCCCTGGCAAAAGAAATAGTGATATGCCTGAAGGTACTTATAAATCCATTTTGCGAGAGGCGGGGCTTAAATAGCCCCCCTCATAAGGAAACAGATCTAAACAGTATATTATGAAAAAGTTGACGGTTATTATTGAATCTGCACCTAACAATTATGGTGCATATATCAAGGAGATTGATGGCATTGTAGCAATAGGTTACAGTATTCCGGAGATGAAGGAGAAAATTAAGGAGTCTATTTCAGTTTACAAGGAGTGTTGTGTGGAGGATGGTTTTGAAATCCCCGATATTTTGCAGGGAGAATATGAACTGGAGTATCATATAGATGTTAAGTCTTTTTTGGAAGTCTATTCCGGTATTTTCACTAAAGCAGGTCTGGAGCGCTTGACAGGAGTTAACCAAAAGCAGCTTTGGCATTATGCGAATGGAGACGTGAAGCCGAGGAAAAGGCAAAGGGAAAGGATTGAAAGTGCTATTCATAGACTTGGAAGAGACTTGATGGCTTTTTGTTTATAAATCCCCCATTTTATTTATAAGTCCAAATTTCGGGGCTGAAAGCGGCGAGCAGTATAAAGCGAACCGCTTTCTTGATTTATAACAAGTTCATTTTTATGAAAAGGTATTTCTGGTTGATTTTGATTGTGCTTCCGATGCTGGCCTCCTGCGGGGGCCAGAAGCTGTTGGTTATGAGCTTCAATGTGAGACAGAGCCACGTCAGGGAGGCGGAGCCGTCCAATAACTGGAGCGAGCGTTCCGGGGCGTGCCTTGAGATGCTGCAGGTGCGTAGGCCCGACCTTGTCGGCCTTCAGGAAGCGCAGTTCAAGGGGCAGTGGTCGTTCTTCAGGGACACGCTGGCCGCCGAATACGGCAGCCTCGGCATAGGCCGCGACGACGGTCGCGAGAAAGGGGAGAGCACGGGATTCCTCTACAGGAAGGACGTGCTCACCCTTCTTGACGGTGGCACCTTCTGGCTGTCGGAGACGCCGGAGGAGCCGTCCGTCAGCTTTGACGAGAAGTACGCGCGTTCCGTGACCTGGGGGATCTTCCAGGTCCGCAAGTCGGGGCATAAGTTCATCTATATGAACACACATCTCGGGCTCACGGACCTCTCCCGCAGGGAGGGTATTAAGCTTATACTCACGCGGATGGCTGAATATAATCCGGAAGGATTCCCGGCTATGCTCTCGGGCGATTTCAACACCAATTCCGCCAACGGCGCCCTAGACCCGTTGAGGGAGACAATGGTGGATTCGCGCGAAGTGGCCCCGAAGACGGATCATCTTGCGACCTACAACGCCTGGGGCAACGAAAAGAAGGCCTGGACCATCGACCACATCTGGCTCACCAAGGGCCTCAAATGCCTCGAGTACCGCACCGACACCACCCCCTACGGCGGTCACGAGCTCATATCGGACCACTTCCCGGTGTCTGTTATAGTTAAACTGTAGCATTTTATTATCTTTACGCCGTAACGACAGAATATTATTGTTATGCGCCTGCTTCGTCATATCTTTTTGCTCGCTCTGCTTTGTCCGTCGATTGCTATGGCGGCCGGCGGGGATATCGTAATTACGCAACCCCTGGAGGTGTCGGAGGCGATGCTTTCGGCGGAGGCCGTCTATCTGAGGCTGGAGGATGTGGACACGTTCTGTGACGTGCGTGTCAACGGCAATTTTGTCGGCTCCACAAGCAACCGCTTCCGCCGCTGGGAGTGGGACGTGAAGCCCTTTCTTCACGCAGGGGAGAATGTCCTTGAGGGGACTTTCCACGATGCGGAGACGATATCGGAGCAGATGTATGACGCGCTTGAGCATCCGGTAAGGATGGGCGGCGTAGGTTTCGTGCCGCATCTCAACCTTATCCGCAAGCCCATCTATCAGGGCGGCTGGGACTGGGGGCCGAAGTGTATGTACACGGGCTTCGCCGGCAAGGTCGAGCTGATTCCTGTCAATGTGGCCCGTCTGGACTACATAACCTGCTCCCAGGAGCATTCCAAGCGCAAATGCGAACTTACGGTCACGGCGGAGGTGACTTCTCCGAAGGGGGGCGAGACTGATGTCGAGTTCCGCTGCGGAGGGGCCGTCAAGAAGATGCGTGTGAAATTCCCGGCCGGGACGAGTAAAATTTCCGAGACTTTCGTCATAAATCGGCCGCAACTATGGTGGCCCGCCGGGATGGGGGAGCAGCCGCTGTATCACGTCAGTGTTAAAATGGATGGTCAGAGCCTGACCAAGAAGGTCGGACTGAGGACCTTTACGGTGGGGCAGAACCTGCTGCTCAAGGTCAACGGCAGGCGCGTCGTCGCCAAGGGCGCCAACTGGATTCCCTGCGACACGACCGAGGCAGGGCAGACGCGTGAGCGCTATCTGGATCTGCTCACTTCGGCGCGCGATGCCAATATGAATATGGTCCGCCTCTGGGGCGGCGGCAAGTATGAGAATGATGCCTTCTACGAGATCTGCGACTCGCTGGGGCTCCTGATATGGCATGACTTTATGTTCTGCTGCGCGATGTATCCCACGGATTCGACGTTTATGGGAGAGGTCAGCGCGGAGATTGCACATCAGATCAAGCGGCTGCAGAGCCATCCGTCCATAGCGCTTTGGTGCGGCGACAACGAGGGAATGGACTGCTTCAACTGGAGGATGTTCAAAAAGGATCCGGAGTATTACAAAAAAGAATATAAGAGGCTGGTCGACCTTCGCGGCGACCTGGTGTCGTCTCTCGACCCGGCCCGCACCTACTGGCCGACCTCGCCTTGCGGAGGCCCCGGCGACTACGACACCAACGGCTGGAACGACGACTCCAAGGGCGATATGCATCTCTGGTCGGTCTCCAAGAGCGCCCGGCCGCTGGAGGAATACTACAAGTACCGCCCGCGCTTTATGTCGGAGTTCGGCCACTCCTCCTTCACGAGCCTCCTCCCTTCCCTCGATGAGCAGCGCGCCCACATCCGCGAAGGCGGCGGCTGGGACAACATCCTTGAGCGCATCGCGCTGCATTTCAATATGCCTACTGTCATTTCGAGCGAAGGCCGTAAGGCCGGAGTCGAGAAATCTCTTATCTATTTCTCCCAAATCGAGCAGGCCCTGGGCCTCGAGACGGCGGCGTCCTGGTGGCGCGCGCTGCCGGAGTGCAACGGCATACTCGTGTGGCAGCTCAACGACATCTGGCCCGGCTCCTCCTGGGCGACGCTGGAGTACGACGGCTCCTGGAAGCCGGCGCATTATCACCTGAAGCGCGTCTTCGCGCGCGAGGTCATCACGGCCGAGCCGGACGGCGACTATCTTCGCATCCTGACAACAGGTTACGGGCAAGCGTCCGTGACGCTGTGGACATTCTCCGGTGAGAAACTCTGGACAAGCCACAAAAAGTCCTATGAGATGTCTGAATTCGGCACGCCCGAGGAGCGCCGCGGCCGTTTCCTGCAGCTCGAACTCCCCGGCGCGGCCCCGAAGACCTGGTTCTTCGCCGAGCCGAAGGATTGCTTCATCGAGCCCGCCGACGTCAAGCTGAGCACGTCCGAGCGTGACGGCCGCCTCGTCGCCGCCCTCACGACCGACAAGCCCGCCTTCTTCGTCTGGCTCACGGCCGCCCCCGGCGCCGCCCGCTTCTCCGACAACAGCTTCACGCTTCTCCCGGGGGAGACGAAAGAGGTCGTTGTCATTTCGAACGACCCTTCTGTCATTTCGAGCGAAGTCGAGAAATCTCTGTCAGTCACGCATTTGGCTGTCGAATCATCCCCTAGGCGCGAGACGCTTTTGCGCGACTGGGCGTTCCACCTCGGCGAAGCGGAGGGGGCGCAGGCGCCCGGCTTCGACGACTCTGCGTGGGAGTCAGTCCGCGTTCCGCACGACTGGGCCATCACGGGGCCGTTCTCCGCGGATAACGACTCGTGGAATCCCGGCAGGACCGGCGGCCTCCCGTGGGTGGGCGTCGGCTGGTACCGAACGACATTCAGCGTGCCCGCAGGAAAGAAGGCGTCGCTTCTTTTCGACGGCGCGATGAGCCACGCGACCGTGTATGTAAACGGCAAGGAAATCTACTCCTGGCCCAACGGCTACAGCGCCGTGCCGATTGACATTAGCGACGCGGTCGAGCCCGGCAAGACCAACACCCTCGCGGTACGCCTCGAAACTCTTCCTGAGTCCTCCCGCTGGTATCCCGGCGCCGGCCTTTACCGCAATGTCCACCTCATCACGACCGACCCCGTCCACATCCCCGTCTGGGGTACGTACGTGACAACCCCTGAGGTCTCCGCCACCAGCGCTACCGTCCGCGTCGAAACGACAGTCGACGGCGCCGACGGCCGCTCCGTCGAGGTCGTGACGACGATTATTGATAAAGAGGGGAATGTTGTCATTTCGAGCGAAGGCCGTCAGGCCGAAGTCGAGAAATCTAATAATGAAGAGATTTCTCCGCGCGCTTCGCTTGGTCGAAATGACAAAGAGGGAATTGGTCGAAATGACAAAGAGGGACTTGGTCGAAATGACAAAGAGGGACTTGGTCGAAATGACAAGGCCTCTGGCATCGAATTCACAATTAACAACCCTCTTCTCTGGAGTCCGGAGGAGCCGAATCTTTACAGGGCGGTGAGCGAGGTTTTCGCCGACGGGAAGAAGGTGGATGAATACGTGACCACATTCGGAATTCGCAAGGCGGAATTCATCGACGGCAAGGGATTCTTCCTCAACGGCAAGCCGATGAAATTCAACGGAGTGTGTATGCATCACGATATGGGCCCCATAGGCGCTGCTGTCAGCGTGCCGGCGCTGCGCCATCAGCTTGAGATACTCAAGGATATGGGCTGCAACGCCATCCGCACTTCCCACAACCAGCCGGCTCCCGAGTTGGTGCGCCTGTGCGACGAGATGGGCTTTATGATGATGGTCGAGGCCTTCGACGAGTGGCGCGCCGGCAAGTGCCCCAACGGCTACCACACGATTTTTGACGACTGGGCCGAGAAGGACCTGACGAATATGATCGCGTATTTCCGCAACGATCCGGCCGTCATCCTCTGGAGCACTGGCAATGAAGTCTGCCGCGACAGGGAGAATGTGCAGCAGGGCCTTGAGGAGGCCAAAATGCTGACGGCTATCTGCCATCGAGAAGATCCTACCCGTCCCGTGACTCTGGGGCTGGACACCTGGACACGCTTCCTGCTCTCGCAGGAGTGGAGGGACTCCTTCGACGTCATCGGGCTTAATTATCACACGTGGAAATATCTGGAACTCAAGGAAGTAATCGGCGACAGGCTCATCCTCGGCTCGGAGACCGGCTCGACCGTGAGCTCGCGAGGCGTCTACCACCTGCCGGCCGTCAAGCAGCGCGATATGTCGCAAAGCCCCGACCGTCAGTGCTCTTCCTACGACCTCGAGTCCTGCAAGTGGTCCAACGATCCCGACTGCGATCTCGCTATGCATCAGGATTATCCGTGGGCTATCGGCCAGTTCGTATGGACAGGGTTCGATTACCTCGGAGAACCGACCCCTTATGAAGGCGACTGGCCCAACCACAGCTCGATGTTCGGCATCGTGGACCTTGCGTCCATCCCCAAGGACAGGTTCTATCTCTTCCGCAGCGTCTGGAACACCGCCGACCACACCCTCCACCTCCTCCCTCACTGGAACTGGTCGGCCGGCGACGTGGTCCCCGTGTTCGTCTACACTGACGCCCCCTCCGCCGAGCTCTTCCTCAACGGCAAGAGCCTTGGGGTGCAGACGAAGGAGATTTCTCCACGCGCTTCGCTTGGTCGAAATGACAAAGAGTCGCTTGGTCGAAATGACAATGTTGTCAAGTCGAGTAAATCTTCTATCATTTCTGGCACTTCTTCTGTCATTTCGAGCGGAGGCAAGGCCGGAGTCGAGAAATCTAATGCCAAGGCAGGCACTGCGCCTCTTACCCGCGGGGACCGCGAGGAGAATGTGGAGGCGCGCTTCAGGCTGCGGTGGGACGTGCCGTTCGAGGCGGGTGAGCTGATGGCGGTGTCGCTTTCGGCTGACGGGCAGCCGGTGGACACGACCTTCGTGCGCACCGCCGGCAAGCCCTACGGCATCAAGCTCGAGTACGACGAGAGGCGCCTCAAGGCGGACGGCGAGGACCTCGCCTACGTGACGGTGAGCATCGTCGACGCGGCGGGCAACCTGTGCCCGAAGTGCAGACGCAT
>JAFZME010000165.1 GCA_017553405.1 Bacteroidales bacterium | reverse complement strand
GCCTTTTGCGAGGACTGCTGTGGCGGCATCCAAATCGCCGCCGAGCGGGATGTCGCGCCACCAGCCGGTGACTTTCGTGGTCCCGAACATCCCCTTGTGGAGAACGTGGCCTGTCTTGCGCCACACTTTCTTGCCGATGAAAAAGAAAATGAGTCCGAAGAATACCAGGCTGCAGATGTCGGTGGAGGTCGTGTCGCCCTCGTCGTAGTGGTGCGACACGCCCGGCTCCTTCATCGCCTTGCGGGCGAAATCTTCATAATTCTGCTCCATCGCGGGGCCAGGGAGGGAGAGGACGCTGTCGTCGAGTTTGACTATGACCTTGACGTAGGAACTGTCCCTGTCGTAGTAGGCCTTGTTGATAAAGTAGGCACCGCCATTGACAACTCCGGAGACACCTTCCAAGCCTTTCGCGCTGACGGAGGTGTTATCCTTGTTGATGCCCTTGTGCATCACGTAGAGCTTGATCTTCTGCGGTGTGACGTTCATATTCCCGTTGACGAACAGGTGGCAGAAGGCGTCGCAGTCGGAAAGGTTCTTGACGGCATCGTCGAGATAGTAGAAGATCTTGACGGTCTGCAGTCCGTCCTTGCCGGAAGCCCAGCGGATGGCTTTGACGCGGCCTCCATTTCTCTCAGAGAAGACATATTTGCCGTAGAGATCCAGGTTGGAACTCTTTTTCCATTTTTTATATGTGGTCTCTTCAAGGAGTTCGTCGTCGATCTTGACGCTTACGTCGTGGATCTTCATTTTCTCGTCACGGAGGCTGTTGCGGAGGGTGCGCCAGCGGCCCGGTGCGGCGCAGAGGTACCACTGCTCCATCACGAATGCGCTGCCGTCATCTTCGAGAAGGACCGAGACGTGGAGGCTGTCGATGGAAGCGGACGGAGGGACATATTCGCTTCCTTCCATCGCGAGGTTGAACATCTCGCTGAAAGGGCGGTTCCTCACGATGTGCGGCTCGAAGATGCCTTTGTCGAAACGGCACATCACGATGACCTCGTTGTAGCGGGTGAGATCCTCGGTGTTGTAGGTGACGACCTCTCCCTTGTCGGTGACGGAGATCATCCCGGGGAAGCCGAAACCCCAGACCTTGACGTTCTCGGAGGTCCAGCGGCCTTTGCCGGTGCCGTTGCGGATCGTGACCTTCACGCTGCCCGGGGTGGAGGAAAGGTCGTCGTTGATGAACTTGAAGTTGAAGGCGTCGTAGTCGATGAAGCCCTGGACAAGGCCGGTGGCGGTGTAGGCGACTTTGTGGACGTGGTGGCCATAGCTGCCTTTGCCCCAGCACACTTCCACGCTTTCGGAGCCGGTGTGGACTATGCCGCATTTGCCGCGCTTCTGCTCCAGGCTCTTTTCGACATCCCAGCTTGAGAGCGTCTCGAAGACCGTCCCGTTCTCGTCGGAAACGGTGAGGTCGCAGATCTTCATCTCGCCGAGATGGCCGATGGGGATGTACCACTCCGTGCCGTTGACGGCTTCAGTGTCCCAGGTCTGGGTGATGCGGGCGTCGCCTTTGGCGTCGATGAGTACGTCGACGTCGATGCTGTAGATGGCCTGGGCCTTTGCGCCTAAGGTCAGTGCGAAAAGTCCGAGGAGAAGAATGAGCGTCTTTTTCATTGTGGCTTGCAGAATAAAATAAAGGCCCGCCATAAAAGCGGGCCTCGCATTAATCAGGCGTCTTATTTTGCGGCCTCGACGGAAACCTTGCGGAATTCCTTGAGATCTTTCATAAGAGCAAGAGCGGCTTTGCGGGCGCGGGCGCCGGCGGCCTTATTGCCTTTTACTACCTGAGCCTCAGCGTTCTTCGCGTACTCGGCGAATTCGGCTGCGATTTTTTCAACAAGCTGTTTCATTTTTTATTGGTTTTGGGTTTATAAAAAAATGTTTTCATTCATTCCAGCGAAAGTTATGGAAAAAAAAAGAAATTCCAAAACTTTTTGCGGAAAAATAAGTCTAATTCGTTGATTTTTCGCTTTTTTCCTGCTTTTCTTCCGTTTTTGGAGCCGTGTTGAGGAAATTCATAGCCCTTTCGGGCCCCTGGGTGACGAGAATCTTGACTCCCTCTATTATACGGGATGAGACCTCGCTTACGGTGGCGAGCTCCTCTTCGGAGAGGTCGCCGAGAACGAAATTGATCTGGGCGCCGCGGTTGAAATCGTTGCCGATGCCTACGCGGATGCGGGCCCAGTCTTCGGTCTCGAGGAGGTCGGCGATGTTCTGGAGGCCGTTGTGGCCGCCGGCGCTGCCGCGCTCCCTCATCCTGATCTTGCCGAAGGGGAGGTTGAGGTCGTCGGAGATGACGACCAGGTGCTCATTGGGGACGCTCCTGTGCTGGAGGTGATAGCGGACGGCCTTGCCGCTGAGGTTCATATAGGTCGAGGGCTTGAGAAGCGCGATCTTGCGGCCTTTCCAGGAGACCTCGGCGACTTCGCCGTAACGAGTCGGTAAGAAAATGGTGTTGAACGCTTTTGCGAAAGCGTCCAACACCATAAATCCGATGTTGTGGCGTGTCGAAGCGTATTCCGCTCCGATGTTGCCCAGTCCGACGATAAGGTATTCCATAACGGCGGGCTGACCGGGTCCTTAAGCCTCAGCCTCAGCTGCGGCGGCCGCGGAAGCGCGGGTCGCCTTGACGGCGCAGATGATGGTCGTCTTGGGGGAGAGGATGGTGAAACCGTCAAAATTGAGGTCGCCGGCAGTGAGCCTCTTGTCGAGACCGAGGGGGGAGATGTCCACCTTGAGGGAATCGGGGAGATTCTTCATCAGGCCGCTGACGCGAAGTTTGCGGGCGAGCTGGGTGAACTTACCACCGGCCTGAACACCGACCGGGTGGCCTTCGAGGGCGAGGGGAACGTCGATTGCGATCGGCTTGTCTTCGCTGACGGCGAGGAAGTCGATGTGGAGGCACTCGTCGGAAACGGGGTGGAACTGGAGTTCGTGAAGAACGGCAGTGTAGGTCTTCCCGTTGGAGAGAGTGATGTCAACGATGAAGGAAGCGGGGGTGTAAAGAAGACCCTTGAGATCCTTCTGGGAGACAGTGAAAAGGACGTTCTCGATGCCGCCTCCGTAGAGGTTGCAAGGTACGAGACCTTCCCTGCGGAAGGCTTTGATGACGGCTTTGTTGCCTTTTTCGCGGATGGTACCGCTGAGAGCGAAATGCTTCATTGCTTTTTGTTTAAAATGTGTTACTCAGTCCGGGCTCGCCCCGGACCCCATTGCACCAAAAGCCACGACGGCTTTTAAAGAGCGCGCAAAGATATGAAATATAAATTTATCTGACAAGAGCTGTCGCATCATTCCACGCAATGGAAGTGCGGTAAAACTCATCGAGATACTCGCTGCCCGCGACGGGGAGGTACATACTCAGCCCGCAGTCCGTATTTATGGCGATATTGAGGAATATCGGTGTGTGGGCGGCATAGACCACGGCATCGGCCAGGGCCTTGTCGAGGCTCGCCAGATCCTCATCCGAGGCTTCGGCTTTGACAAGAATGTCGCGAAGGTCGAAGAACCAGTGGCGGTCTATTCCGTAGACCAGCCTGCCGAACCCCTGGACTTTCTTGTAGTCAAGGGCGGCTATGGCGCTGCGGTATTTCTCGAAAAGGGCGGCGCAGACTTCCGCAAGGGCGTCCATAGCGCCGGTGTCGATGAGGGAGATGGTTGCGGAACGGTAGGAGCCGCTTTGTTTGTCGTACTGTTCGAAATAGTCGCTGCAGACCAGATCGACCATCGGGACGGCGGGCTTGAGCAGGCATTCGCCAATCAGCTTGTAGGCCAGCCCCTGGGCCAGGATCTCTGTCTGGGAGAATGCGACGAGGGAAGCCTTGTCCTTGAGGGCGTAGGCGACCTCCACACCGCCCATCAGGCAGGCATCGAAGATGACGTAGTCGAGCCGGTAGGGGATGGCGTCGGCGAAGTCCTGAAGGTCGATTTCGTAGGACTCGGTCTTGCCGTTGGCGTACTCCTGGCCGATGCTCTTGACTTCGGGGAGGCCGTCTTCGGACTGGATCTCGCGGTAGCGGAAACTGCGCCTGGGGGCGTCCCAGAAGTCGTCGCCTCCGCCTTCGAACTCCTCGGGGTTGCTGTAGTAGCCTTCCGGCATCCAGCCTGTGGCGTGGGAGGAGAAGATGAGTCCGTAGCCGTTGGCCGGGAAAGTCTCGTGGACGTAGTTCAGGACGTCCGAGACTACGGCGGCGTCGACGGCGCGGGTGCCGACCGGCCAGACTTTGAGGGTGTCGGCTACGACCGCTCCCTTCGCGTCCTTGAACAGGCGGAAAAGGACAGGGGAGGTCTGGACGTCATATTTGCCCGGGGCGACGGGAAGCTTGGAGAAGACGAGGAGGACGTTGTCGGTCCGGCCGCCGGAAGGGACGTAGCCTGCCATAAGCTCCTCTTTGATGTCTTCCTTAAGGTAGCCGGACAGGGAATTGAAGCCGGCGGAATAGAGGATGGCGACGTTGCGGCTTTCTCCGTCGTCGGCCCTCGATTCGGGGATATAACGGTGGGTGGGGGCGACCGTCTTGTCGAATTCGCCGCCCTTGGTGCAGCCCGCCAGAAGCGCGAGCGCCAGGATAACCCATATTGCCTTTATATTCCTCACAATCGACAAATGTAGCAAAAAAAATCTATATTTGTCGGCGTATGGCTATTCTGGACGACTACAACTACTATCTCACCCTGGAAAGGGGGATGTCGAAGAACACCGTCGACGCCTACACCGGCGACGTGGAGGCATTCCTCGCGTCGGAGTGGGGCGACGTGTCGTCCGGGACGGAGGACATAACGGGCTATCTGGCCTCGCTCGCCGCGAAAGGGGTGACCAAGCGCTCCGAGGCGCGGGTGCTGAGCGCCCTCCGGTCCTTCTTCACCTGGCTCTGTATGGAGGGAGAACGGAAGGACAATCCCTGCGACGGCATCGAGTCGCCGAAGATCGGGCGTTATCTGCCTTCGGTGCTTTCTCTCGAGGAGGTCGAGGCGATAATGGAGTCCGTGGACACGAAGACTCCCGCAGGTGTCCGCGACAGGGCCATCCTGGAAGTCCTCTACGGCTGCGGGCTGCGCGTGAGCGAGGCCGTGGATCTGCGCATTTCGCGTATATTCTTCGATGAGGGATTCCTGAGCGTCATCGGAAAGGGCGACAAGCAGAGGATAGTGCCACTTGGGGAGGTCGCTTCCGATGCCCTGAAGGCCTGGCTCGCCGTCCGGTGGCCTTCGGAGCAGGATTTTTCGGACTTCGTGTTCCTCAACAGGTCCGGCCGCCCGCTTTCCCGGGTATCGATGTTCAATCTGGTCAAGAAACAGGCGATGGCTGCCGGCGTGACCAAGGAGATCTCTCCCCACACCTTCAGGCATTCATTTGCAACGCACCTTATTGAAAACGGCGCCGACCTTCGCGCCGTCCAGGAGATGCTCGGCCACGAGAGCATCCTCACGACCGAAATCTACACCCACGTCGACACCGTTTCCTGGCAGAAGTCAATCCTCAGCCACCACCCCTCCCGTAAGATGTTCAAGCCAGAAGATCCTGTCTGACGCATCGGAATGGGCGGCCTGGAGCCCCCTGTAGCCGTGCATCCCGTCCGGATAGATCATAAGTTCGAAGCCTTTGCCGGCCTCCTGCAGGGCGTCGACCAGCTGCAGCGTGTTCTGGAAGTGGACGTTGTCGTCGCCGGTGCCGTGGGTGAGTCTCAGCACGACGGGAGAGTCGTGAAGCGAATCGCCGGCCTTCACCGGATAGTCTTTCACCATCGACACCACGGCGCTTGAAGCGTAGCCTTCAGGATTCTCCTGAGGGGTGGACATAAAGCGCTCGGTGTAGTGGGTGTCGTAGAGCATCCAGTCGTAGACGCCGCCGCCCGCGATGCCGAAGCGGAAATACTCCGACTCGGTGAGGAGAAGCCTCGCCGTCATCGTGCCGCCGAACGAGAAGCCTTCCACGCCTATCCTGTCGGCATCGACGTAGGGGAGGGACCTCAGGTATTTCGCCCAGGCCACGAAATCGCGCGTCTCGCCTTCGCCGAGGCGGCGGTAGACGTCGTCGAGGCCCTTGCGGCCGTCGTGGCCCGCGGCCCTGCAGTCGATGCGGCAGTCGATGATGCCGTTTTCGGTGAACCAGTTGCCGGAGCCCCTCCAGGTGTCGGCGACGACCGGGTTGTCGGGACCGCCGTAGATGTAGATATGGACGGGATATTTCCGTGAGGGATCGAATCCCTTAGGCAGGGTGATGAGGCCGGGAAGGGAGAAGCCTTCCGACTCTATCTTGACAATGCCCGGCAGGCAGGCGTCTGCGGGGACTTCCTTCGATTTCTCTATAATCTCGGTGCGGCCTTCTGCGTAGCGAACCTTGAATGGCGGAGTGGTTGTGGAGCAGAGGGTTGCGGTGATGGAGCCGTCGTCGTTGAATGCGGAACGCACAACGTTGAAGGCTGGATCGGAGACCGGCTCGACAGTGCCGTTGGCAGTGAGGTGATATATCCCCGTGCGCAGCGAACCGGCTTTCCTGGCGGTGAACCACAGGCCTCCCTTGCCGTCGAGTTTCTTGAGGGAAACCTTCCAAGCGGGATCGGAGGTGAGTTTTTTCAGTGTCTTGCCGTCGAAGG
>JAFZME010000164.1 GCA_017553405.1 Bacteroidales bacterium | reverse complement strand
GGCGGCACCCTCCTTCTCAACTCCCTCTGGGATGAAGAGGAGACCATCAAGAACATCCCGGATCACGTCAAAGCCGTCATCGGCCGCAAGCACATCCGCGTGTTCATCATCAACGCCACCAAGATCGCCGCTGAAATCGGCCTCGGCGGAAGGACCAACACCATCCTCCAGAGCGCCTTCTTCAAGATTACCGGCATCATCCCCTACGAGGATGCGGTCAAGTATATGAAGGAAGCCATTGTCAAGAGCTACGGCAAGAAGGGCGAAGCCATCGTCAATATGAACTACGCGGCCGTCGACCGCGGCGGTGAATACACCGAGATCGCAGTCCCCGCCGACTGGGCCTCCATCACTGCCAAGTTCGAGAACCCGATGAAGGACCGCCTCGCTCCCGAATTCGTCAAGCAGGTGGCCGACATCGTCAACTCCCAGGCCGGCGACACCCTCCCGGTCAGCGCGATGCTCCCCTACGCCGACGGCACTATGCCTGCCGGCACCGCCGCCTTTGAAAAGCGCGGAGTCGCCGTCAAGGTTCCCGTGTGGGATCCCGAGAAGTGCATCCAGTGCAACACCTGCGCCTTCGTCTGCCCTCACGCCGCCATCCGTCCGTTCCTTCTCACCGCCGACGAGGCCGCAGCAGCGCCTCAGGGCGTGAAGCTTGCCGACGGCAAGGCCCTGCTGAAGGAGTACAAGTTCGCCCTCGCCGTGTCTGTCGACGACTGCACCGGCTGCGGCAACTGTATGGACGTCTGCCCGAGCAAGCCCGAGAAGGCCCTCGCCCTCGAGCCCTACATCGCCCACACCGCCGACCAGGCCGCTTTCGACTGGCTCCATTCCAAGATCGGCTACAAGAGCGGCGTTGTCAACGCGGCGGCCAACATCAAGAACTCCCAGTTCGCACAGCCTCTGTTCGAGTTCTCCGGCGCCTGCGCAGGCTGCGGTGAGACTCCCAACATCAAGACCATCACCCAGCTCTTCGGCGACCATATGATGATTGCCAACGCGACCGGCTGCTCCTCCATCTACGGAGCTTCCTTCCCCGCCTCGCCTTACTGCAAGAACGAAGCGGGCCACGGACCGGCCTGGGCCAACTCCCTCTTCGAAGATGCAGCCGAATTCGGCCTCGGTATGAAGCTCGGCTCCGACAGGGCCCGCGAGACTGTGGCCGGCCTTATGGCCAAGGGCCTCGAGTGCGACCGTTGCTCCAACGAGATCAAGGCTCTCTTCACCGAGTGGCTCGAGAACCGCGAAGACGCCGCCGTCACCCGCAAGGTTGCCGACGCCCTCGTTCCTCTTATGAAGGAGTGCGGCTGCGAGAGCTGCAAGAAACTCCTTGAGTACAAGCACTTTATCCCGTCACGCAGCCAGTGGATATTCGGCGGCGACGGCTGGGGCTACGACATCGGCTACGGCGGACTCGACCACGTCCTCGCCTCCGGCCAGAACGTCAACGTCCTCGTCCTCGACACCGAGGTCTACTCCAACACCGGCGGCCAGTCGTCCAAGTCCACTCCCGCAGGTGCCATCGCGAAATTCGCCGCCTCCGGCAAGAAGATCCGCAAGAAAGATCTCGGTATGATGGCGATGAGCTACGGCTACGTCTATGTGGCCCAGGTCGCGATGGGTGCAAGTCCCGTGCAGTACTTCAACGCCATCAAGGAAGCCGAGGCTTATGACGGCCCGTCCCTCATCATCGCCTACTCCCCTTGTATCAACCACGGTCTCCGTGCGGGTATGGGCCTGAGCCAGAAGGAAGAGAAGCTCGCAGTCGACTGCGGCTACTGGCACCTCTACCGCTTCAACCCCGCCCTCGAAGGCACGGACAAGAACCCGTTCACCCTCGACTCCAAGGAGCCCGACTGGACCAAGTTCCAGGACTTCCTCAAGGGTGAGGTCCGCTTCTCTTCCCTCTACAAGCTCTATCCCGACAGGGCCCAGGAGCTTCTCGAGAAGACCGAAGAGTTCGCAAAGATCCGTCTTGAAACCTACAAACGACTCGCAGCAAAATGAAAAGAATAGTTTTAGTACGCCACGGCGAAAGCGCCTGGAACCTTGAGAACCGTTTCACCGGCTGGACCGACGTCGACCTGACGCCCAAGGGCGAGCAGGAGGCAAAGGACGCCGGCAAGCTGATGAAGGCCGAAGGCTACACCTTCACGAAGGCCTACACATCCTACCTCAAGAGGGCCGTCAAGACCCTCAACAATATCCTTGACAATATGGACCTCGACTGGATCCCCGTGGAGAAGAGCTGGAAGCTCAACGAGAAGCACTACGGCAACCTCCAGGGCCTCAACAAAGCCGAGACCGCCGAGAAATACGGCGACGCCCAGGTCAAGATATGGAGGCGCAGCTACGACATCGCTCCCCTTCCCCTCGGCGAGGACGACCCGCGCAACGCGAAGTTCGATCCGCGTTACGCCCTCGTTCCCGACAAGGACCTGCCCCGCACCGAGTCCCTCAAGGACGCGATTGCCCGCGCGGTCCCTTATTGGAAAGAGGTCATCTTCCCGACTCTCGAGAAGGAGGACAGCATCATCGTCGTCGCCCACGGCAATTCCCTTAGGGGCATCATCAAATACCTCAAGGGCATTTCCGACGAGGACATAGTCTCCCTCAACCTTCCGACCGCAGTTCCCTACGTCTTCGAGTTCGACGAGAAAGGCAATGTGGTCAAGGACTTCTTCCTCGGCGACCAGGAGGCCATTGCGGCCAAGATGAACGCCGTTGCCAACCAGGGTAAGGCCAAGCAATGAAAAAAATCGACAGACGGGCCCTCTGGATCGCCGCAGTCGTAGTCGTCGTGCTTTATTCAGCCGTGGCTGCGATAAGGTGCTCCGTGGGCCCGAAAGTCGGCAAGCCGCTCAAGCCTCAAGGCAAATCTCCCGTCGAGGTGGGCCACAACCCCATCTCTAAGATACGTCTGGGACAGGAGTTCAACGATATGAACGACGTCCAGCTCGAGGTGGCGATGAAGGTCGGGGTGGACCCTGTCGAGAACAGGGCCGCCGCCGAACTTCTCACCGACAAGCTGGTCCCCGTGCTCGACAACTCCGTCTATAAAGTCGACACCCTCACCCATTCAGTCCCCTTCCTGACGAAAGGAGCCGCGCAGCTTCTCCTGACCATCGGTGAGAATTTCCGCGATTCCCTGCTCCGAAAGGGGCTCAATCCCCACAGGCTCATCATCACCTCCCTCCTCCGCACCGAGGAGGATGTCAGGGTTCTTCGCCGCGGCAACATCAACGCCTCGGAGAACTCCACCCACCGCTATGCGACGTCCTTCGACATAGCCTACGCACGCTTCGACCCGCAGAACAAGGTCAAGGGTTGCAAGGACGGCGATCCCGGTCAGATGAAGATGGTCCTTGGCGAGGTCCTTCGCGACCTTCGCAACGAGTCGCTCTGCTATGTCAAGTTTGAACGGCGCCAGCCGTGTTTCCACATAACATCAAGAAAATGAAAGCAGGAGTAAAAAGTGGCATTGCCGCGGCCGTCGCCATCGGGGCCGTCCTGGCAGTGTGGTTTTTATGGAACAGCATAGACTCCCCCAGGGAGAACATCAAATCCGGAGGAATCTCCATCGACGTGGAAAATCTCAGTTTTTACACCAAAAACGGCAGCATCAAGGGTAAAGTCTACCGTCCGGCCGCCGACACCCTCCACCGTCACCCGACAGTCATCTGGTGCCACGGGCTGGGCGAAAACGCCTCAAAGGCCGACGAATACCTCAAGGCGATAGCCTCCGAAGGCTATGTCGCCTATGCTTTCAATTTCAGGGACGGGCTTGATATGTCCGTCAAGACTGAAATCGAGGACCTCAAGGAGATCCTCGAGCACATAAAAGCGCTCCGCTATGTGGACAAGAAGAAAATAACCCTCGCCGGAGCAAGCCAGGGAGGCCTGGTCGCCGCCCTGACAGCCATCGACGAGTCCCGCAGCGTCCACAGCCTCATCCTTCTCTACCCTGCATTCAATATCCCCGACGACTGCCGGGCCAGATATTCCAGGGCGAAGGACATTCCCGACTCGACCGTAGTCAACGGAGTCACCGTCGGCGCGGCCTATTTCAAGGACATACGCAACCTCAATGCCTACAAGAAACTGTCGAAATTCAAGGGCGATGTCCTTATCATCCACGGCAATTCCGACACGATAGTGCCTCTCGCCGTAAGCGAGACGGTTGCCGCGGCATTCCCTTCAGCGACACTTCAGACGATTCCCGGCGCCGGCCACGGATTTTCCGGCTCGGCCCGCAAGAACGCCATTTCCTATATCAAAGAATTCCTGAATAAAGAATAAGAATATGTTTAAAGGACAACCGAAAGGGCTGTTTGCCCTCGCTCTGGCCAATACCGGCGAACGCTTCGGCTACTACACGATGCTGGCCATCTTCCTGCTGTTCCTGCAGGCAAAATTCGGCTTCTCCGCTGCCGCGGCGGGCCAGTTCTACGCGATCTTCCTCGCGGCCGTCTACTTTATGCCCGTCGTGGGCGGATGGCTCGCCGACAAGATAGGTTTCGGCAAATGCGTCGTGACAGGCGTCTGCATTATGTTCGCAGGCTACCTGTGCCTTGCCGTGCCGACCAACGTCTTCGCAAGCCGCGGGCTTGCCCTGACGCTGATGATAGGCGCCCTCCTGCTGATTGCTCTCGGCACCGGCCTGTTCAAGGGCAACCTGCAGGTCCTCGTGGGCAATCTCTACGACGACCCGAAGTACTCCGCCAAGCGCGACAGCGCCTTCAGCCTTTTCTATATGGCCATCAACATCGGCGCGATGTTCGCCCCCACGGCAGCTACTGCGCTGACCAACAGCCACCTCAAGAGCTCCGGCCTCATCTACAAGGCCGACATTCCTGCCCTCGCCCACCAGTATCTCGGCGGGACGCTCGCCGACCCTTCGCTGCTTGAGACGCTCAAGGCCGCGATGCCGGGTGAGCAGATTGCTTCGATGGACCTCACTGCCTTCAGCCAGTACTACATCAATCACCTTTCGACCGCCTACAACCTCGGCTTCGCCGTGGCGTGCGTCTCGCTTATCATCTCGATAGCCATCTATCTCGGCTGCCGCAGCTGGTTCAAGCACGCCGACGTCAACGCCAAGCAGGCCGCCAAGGGCACTGCGGGCTACGAGGAGCTCACCCCGAAGCAGACCAGGGACCGCATCGTCGCCCTCGTCTTCGTCTTCGCGGTGGTCATATTCTTCTGGATGGCATTCCACCAGAACGGCTCTTCCCTGACCTATTTCGCCCGTGACTACACTCAGGCGACGGTCGCCGGCCCGCTCAAGATAGGATTCAACATCTGGGCGCTTGCGCTTATCGCGGTCTCGATCTACACCCTTTTCGGAATATTCCAGTCCGAAGGTACTCAGGGCAAGCTCGTCAACGGCGTCCTTACCGCCGCCCTCTGGTGCGGAGCCTTCTTCCTATATAAAGGAATGGACCCGACCATCAGCATCCTTCCACAGCAGTTCCAGCAGTTCAACCCGTTCTTCGTGGTGGCCCTTACGCCCGTCTCGATGGCGATTTTCGCCGCCCTCGCAGCCAAGGACAAGGAGCCTTCAGCGCCGAAGAAGATCGGTCTGGGGATGTTCGTCGCCGCTCTCGGCTACCTGATTATGCTCTTTGCATCCAAGGGTCAGCCGGCCCCGTCCGAGCTCGTGAGCGTCGGCGGCGTGTCGCCCGATCCCGTGGTGCCGACCTACCTCATCTCGACCTATCTTGTGCTTACCTTCGCCGAGCTCCTGCTCAGCCCGATGGGCATCTCCTTCGTCTCGAAGGTCGCCCCTCCCAAGTACAAAGGTCTTATGATGGGTCTCTGGTTCGCCGCTACCGCAATCGGCAACTACCTCTCCAGCATCCCTTCGATGATGTGGAACAACGTTCCCCTCTGGGTTAACTGGACCGTTCTGATGGCCCTCTGCGTCATCTCGGGCGTCGTGATGTTCTCGATGCTCCGTAAACTCGAGGCCGCCACCGCATAATATGACCGGTGAGGTCATAAAACTTCTGAAGGACTGGGCCGCGAAATACAACGACCCGGTCTGGTTTCAGGAAGACCCTATAGCCTTCCCGCGCCGCTTCGCAGAAAAGCTCCGGCGCGGGGAGACCTGTCTTCAGGATGTCGAAGTTGCGGGCATCTTTGCCGCCCACTTCGCCTGGGGCCGCAGGGCTATGATTGTGCGTGACTGCACCCGTCTTCTCGACGAGATGGACTGGAAGCCTTACGACTACGTGATGAAGGGCTCCTGGCGCTCGGATTCCGCCAGCATCCACAGGACCGTGAAATGGTGCGAAGTGGCGCAAATCTGCGCCCGCCTGAAAGACTTCTACGAGGGCTCACCCTCGCTGGAGAGTCTTTCCGTGGATGAAACCAGGTGCCGCATTTTCGGCCAGAAGCCCGACCGCAAGGCGCCCAACAAGAAGATCAATATGATGCGCCGCTGGTTTGTCCGCGACGACGACAAGGTCGACCTCGGCACCTGGAAGGATTCCTCCCCTGCCGACCTGCTTATTCCGCTGGACGTCCACGTCCACGAGGAAGCGCTTGCGATAGGGCTGACAACGAGGAAGCAGAGCGACATCGTGACAGTTGGCGAGATCACCGACGCCTTTAAAGAAATATTCCCCGGAGACCCCTGCAAGGGCGATTTCGCCCTCTTCGGCTACGGAGTAAGCAAATAGGATATGCCTCAGATGTACATACTGGCCGGATGCAACGGATCCGGGAAGACGACAGCCTCCTACAACAGTCTTCCCGGCATCTTCGACTGCAGCGAATTCGTCAACTCGGACGAGTTCGCCAAGAGCCTCGCGCCCTTCAATCCGGAGAGCGTGCCGGTCCAGGCCAGCCGGTATATGCTTCTGAAGACCAAGTTTCTGTTTGAAAAAAGGATGGACTTCTCCATCGAGACCACCCTGGCCACCCGTTCGCTCGTCAAGATGGTCAAGGCGGCGAGGGCCCAGGGCTATTTCGTCACGGTCTTCTATATGTGGCTCTCGTCCCCCGAGATCGCGATAGCGAGGATCAGGGCCCGAGTCGACGCCGGAGGGCACTATATCCCCGAGGAGACCGTCAAAAGGCGCTACTATGTGGGACTGAAATATTTCTTCAATGTCTACGTGCCGGAATGCGACAGGTGGATTCTTGCCGACAATTCGGACCCGCCCTTCAAGATCGTGGCGGAAGGCACGAAGACTTCCATAAACATCAAGGAGCCGGCATTATACGAGCATATCCGCGCACAGGAAGAAGCTCACAGGGAAATATATGATAAAGACTAAGGCTGCATATCTCAACCTCTTCGGTGTCACGGAAGAAATCCTCGAGCGGCTTGTCGCCGAGGGCATCTCCCGCGGCGGCGACTACTCCGACCTTTTCTTCGAGAACACTTCCTTCATCAATCTCCTCCTGCGGGACGGAGAAGTGGCTTCCGGCGGCCGTCACGTCGACTACGGCGTCGGCATACGCGTCCTCAAGGGCGACAAGACCGGCTACGCCTACTCGGAGACGACCGAACTCTCCGATATGCTCTCCGCCGCAAGGGCCGCTTCGGCAATTGCCGAAGGATCAGCAAGTTCCTTCCCCTATGAGGGCTGCCGTGCGAGGAAGTATTTTCCCGGCGAGCCCAATCCCGCCGCCGACAGGTATCCTCTCCTCAGCGAATCGACGGAAGGCCTTGTCCGCTTTATGAAGGCTATCGAGAAAGGCATATTCGCCTGCGAGCAGAGGACCGTCAAGGTAATGGTCTCCCTGAGTTTCGAAAAGGACGATGTCCTTCTGTACAATTCCTGCAGGGAGCTCAAATACGACACCCGGCCGATGGCCACGGTAGCCATAACGGCCATATTCGCTCAGGACGGCAAGATGGAGAACAACACATTCTCACGCAGCCGCAGGATGGGGACCGAGATGTTCTCGGACGCCCTGATTGAGGAGGCGATTGCCGGGACGGTCCGCGGCCTTGACGAGCGTTTCGACGCGAAACGGCCGAAAGGCGGCAAGATGAGCGTCGTAATGGGCGCCGGCGCCTCGGGGATTCTTCTCCACGAGGCGATGGGCCACGCCTTCGAGGCCGATTTCGCCCGCAAGGGGCAGTCGATATTCACCGGCAGGTTAGGACAGAAAGTCTGTCCTTCCGGCATCACCATCGTCGATGACGGCACCCTGAAAGGCAACCGCGGCTCGCTCAACTTCGACGACGAAGGAGTCCCGGGCCAGCGAACCTGTATGGTCGAAGACGGCGTCCTCACGTCCTTCCTTCACGACCGCATCAGCGCACGCCATTTCGGCGTCGCACCGACAGGCAACGGCCGGAGGGAGTCCTTCCGCCATATTCCCATCCCGAGGATGAGAAGCACGTATATGGAAAGCGGCGACGCCGATCCGAAAAGTCTTGTCGCGGAAGTCAAGAAAGGTATATTCGTGGACACCTTCTCCAACGGGCAGGTCAAAATCGGGGAAGGAGACTTCACTTTCTATGTCAAGAGCGGTTTCCTCATCGAGGACGGACGCCTGACCGCCCCCATCAAGGATGTCAATATTATAGGGAACGGTCCTGAGACCCTCTCCGAGATAGTCGGCGTAGGCAACGACCTTATCATAGATGAAGGAGCCTGGACCTGCGGGAAAGAGCAGCTCGCACCGGTGACGTGCGGCATTCCGACCGTCCTTATCAAATCGCTTACGGTAGGAGGAGAATGATATGATCACACCGGAAGAAATACGTCTGGCCGAAGAGACACTCGCCTTTGCCCTTGCCAGTGGCGCGGACAGCGTCAGGATCACCCTCAACAAGAGCCTTCAGGATCTCGTGGCTATGAGAGACGGGGCTCTCGACAAGGTCACCCACTCCCTCGACCGGAGTCTGCAGCTGACTCTTTTCGCCGACGGGCGTTTCGGATCCTTCTCCATCAACCGCCTTGAAAAGAAGGCGCTGGAGGAGTTCACGCTCGACGCACTGGCGACTTTGCGCCTGCTCGCACCGGACCCTCTCCGGTCGCTTCCGGCCCCGGAAAGGACGGCGAAAGACGCCGTGACAGGGCTTGAAGCCGGACTTTTCGATCCTGCCTACGCAGATATGGACGCATCCGCAAGGCTCGACCTTGCACGCCGCTCCACGATATGGGCCCGGAAGGCCTCCCTGGAGGACGGTTTTACCATCATATCGGAAGAAGAAGAATATTCCGACAGCATATCCGACTCCCTCCTTATCGACTCCAACGGCACCAGATGCCGCCACACCGACACCTCGTTCGAGATCAGCTGTGAGGTCACGGTCCAGGATCCTTCCGGAGCCCGCTTCAGCGGCTTCTGGTGGGATTCCCGTCCCTTCCTTAAGGACCTCGCCCTCGAAGACTGCGCCTTGACGGCCGCCAGGAGGGCTGCGGCTGCAATAGGCCCGGTCCGCTGCGACGGGGGCCTTATGTCCATAGTCGTCGAGACCGGGACTGCGGCCAAACTCGTCGCCCCGATTCTCAATGCTCTCGGCGGATTTGCCATCCAGCAGAAGAATTCCTTCCTCGACGGCTCTCTCGGCAAGAAAATCTTCGGTGACAACGTGACCATATTCGACAAGCCGCGGTCCATAGGCAGGAACGGCTCCAAATTCTTCGACAGCGAAGGAGTCGCCACGGCCGAGACGCCGGTTATTGAAAACGGTGTCGTAAAGGAATATTTCCTTTCGACCTGGATTGCGGCCAAGCTCGGGATGTCCCCGACCATAGAAGACTGCACCAGGGCGTGCGTCGCCCCGACCGGAGGATGCCGCGACTGCGATGAGATCCTTCGCTCAGTAGGCGAAGGAATCCTTGTCACCGGTTTCAACGGAGGCAACTACAACTCCTCCACCGGAGAATATTCCTATGGCATCGAAGGATTCCTGTTCAAAGACGGCCGCAAGGTCCATCCCGTCAGGGAAATGCTCATCACGGGAGACCTCGTGACGCTTTGGAACAACCTCACCCACGCAGGTTCGGACGCCAGGCCCTGCTCGACAAAGAGCATCCCCACCCTCGCCTTCAGGAACGTCAATATCAGCGGATGAAAACCTCCATCGTCATACTGAACTACAACACGGCCGACTACCTGCGCCGTTTCCTGCCTCCGCTCCTTGAGTCCATAAAGGGGCAGGACGCCGAAGTCGTCGTGGCCGACAACGCTTCGACCGACTCCTCGCTTGAAGTGATGGCCGCCGAATTCCCTTCGGTCAGGGTGATTGCCCTCGACAGGAACTACGGCTTCACAGGAGGCTACAACCGCGCCCTGCGCGAAGTCGAGGCGGAACTGTACGTCCTTATTAATACGGATGTCGAGGTCCCTTCCGGATGGCTGGAGCCCCTTGTCGGCTATATGGACGAGCACCCGGAATGCGGCGCCTGCGGGCCGAAACTGCTTTCGTTTGCAGACAGGGGGAGGTTCGAATACGCCGGCGCGGCAGGAGGTTTCATCGACCGTTACGGCTACCCTTTCTGCCGCGGACGGGTTCTGACTCTGACGGAGGAGGATAATGGTCAGTACGACTCTCCGCGTCTTGTCCACTGGGTAAGCGGTGCGTGCCTTATGGTCCGCAGCGAGGTCTTCAACGGCCTCGGCGGCTTCGACGATGATTTCTTCGCCCATTTCGACGAGATCGACCTCTGCTGGAGGATGCAGCTCGCCGGATGGAAAGTGGCGGCAATCCCGTCGTCGGCCGTCTACCACATTGGCGGCGGTACCCTGCCGCAGACTTCCCCGTTCAAACTGCGCCTCAACTACCGCAACAACCTCCTCACCCTGTGGAAGAACCTCCCTGCGACCGTCGGCCCCCGTAAAGCGAAGCTACGGCTTACGGAGAGGATGCTTCTGGACGGACTGGCTGCGATTGTCTATCTGCTGAAGGGGCAGTGGTCGTCCTTTACCGCAGTGTGGACGGCCCATAGGGAATTCCGGCGGATGCGCGGAAAAGCGATTGAGGCGAAGGGCTGCAAGGTTGAAGGTCTCTACCCCGGAAGCATACTCCTTGACAGGATATTCCGAAAGAATCGTATATTTGCATTTTGTAGAAAGGATAATATATGAACATCGTAATAGAAGGGGCCGGCGAAGTTGGATCGCATCTCGCCAAGATGCTCAGCAACGAGGCCAACGACATAACCGTCATCGACGAGGATCAGGAAAGGCTCACAAAGCTCTCGATGGTCGCCGACATCATCACCGTCTGCGGCGACCCGTCCTCCATTGAAGTGCTCAAGGAGGCCGGAGTCGAGAAGGCCGACCTTTTCATCGCCGTCAACCCCCACGCCAACCAGTCCATCAACATCGTCACAGCCCTCATCGCGAAGCGCCTGGGAGCGAAAAAAGTGACCGCCAGGATCAAGGACGAGTCCTACCTCGCCTCGGAGAACAAGCTGATGTTCAAGGATATGGGCATCGACCTGATGTTCTATCCCGAAAAGATTGCCTCCGACGAGATTCTCGACCTGCTCAAGCACACGGCGACCGCCGACTCGATGGACTTCGCCCGCGGCAAGCTCCAGCTGTCAGTGTTCAAGCTCGATGAGGACTCCCCTCTTCTCGAGATGAACGTGGCCGAGTTCACAAAAAGCGTATCCGCCGCCGACGCCGAGGTCAAATTCCGCATCATCGCCATCGCACGCGGCGACGAGACCATCATCCCGAAATTCGACACCCGTTTCAAATATCAGGACCACATCTACATCATCTCCAAGCGCGACAGCATCGACACCCTCATCCGCTTCATCGGCAAGGAGAGGATAGTCGTAGACAGCGTGATGATACTCGGCGGCAGCACCATCGGCGAGATGACCGCCCGCCAGCTCAGCTCGCAGATCAGCTCGGTCAAGATCATCGACATCGACCGCAAACGCTGCCTGGAGCTCTCGGAGCGCCTTCCCGACAACGTTAGCGTCGTCTGCGGCGACGCCCGCAATTCCGACCTCCTCCTGGAGGAGTCCATCAAGGACTATGACGCCTTCGTAGCCGTCACGGGCAACGACGAGGTCAATATCCTCGGCTGCGTGGTCGCCAAGAAATTCGGTGTAGAAAGGGCTATAGCCAAGGTCGAGAATATCGAATACGTCCGTCTCGCCGAAGAGATGGGCGTCGACGCCGTCGTCAACAAGAAGCTCATCACCGCCGGCAGAATCTTCAAGTTCACCCTCTCCGACAAAGTACGCTTCGTCAAATATATGAGCGGCACCGACGCCGAGGTCTTCGAATACACCGTCGCCCCCGGCAGCCGCATCACCTCCGGCCAGCTCAAGGACATTGATTTTCCCCGCGACGCCATCATCGGCGGCATAGTCCGCGGCAGCGAGTCCTTCATCGCCGTCGGCGACTCCCACGTCGAGCCCTACGACCGCGTCGTCGTCTTCGCCCTCCCCTCCGCCGCACGCGACGTCGACCGGTTCTTCAGATAGAGAAATCCTGGAATGATAAAGCACAGCGTGTCAAGCCAATAGACTCGCGGGACTGTACAGATTTAGGATGCGCTCAAGAAGTACTACCTCAACCTGCGCTGGTTCCCTTATGGCCAGCGGGAAGAGACTACAAAGCAATGAAGCCCTACATCGATATTGCCGAGAAAGTCAAGGCCGAGCAGATGGCAATCTTTGAAAAGAATTTGAAGGGATAATTCGGAATAATCCTTAAATTTGTCAACTATGAAGGATTATCGCACATACATTCTTGGCCTTTGCGACAAGAAAGAAGGATACGAAGTGGAGTTCAAGGGAGCCAAGGGAGGCTTCCCGGGTAGTTTCTGGGAGACATACTCCGCCTTCGCCAATACAGCGGGCGGTATTATAGTATTAGGTATTATCGAGAAGAATCATCGCTTTAAGCCGGAGGGTTTTGACGAGGATACTATCAATAAGTACAAGAAAACGTTCTGGAATAGTGCGCATAATCCTCAGAAAGTGAGCGTCTGCCTATTAAAGGAGGAGGATGTCATTGTGGAACGGTACACTGATGGCTCTTTTATCCTAATCTTCAAGATTCCCCGAGCTCCTTTCGATTCCAAACCAGTATACATTGACGGCAACCCCAGGAACACATATCGCCGCAATCACGAAGGAGACTACATCTGCACTCAGGCCGAAATCAGCCGTATGTATGCCGAGGCAGACCTTCTGGCCCATCCGTTGGACTCTACCATATTGAAGAATTACCGCCTGGAGAAGGATTTCGACCAGCCCACCATCAACCAGTACCGTCAACTGTTCAAGCTCCGCCAGCCACGTCACGCTTGGAATGCTCTCGACGATATGGAATTCCTCCGGAAGATTGAGGGCTATAGAGTTGACTACGAAACCGGAGAAGAAGGATTTACCCTGGCTGCTATTCTTATGTTTGGGAATGAGTTGGCTCTTCGGGCTGCCCTGCCCCATTACTTTGTTGACTATCGCGAAAAGTTGTCGTCGGATCCTCGCATCAGATATACAAACAGGATTTATCCTGATGGGACATGGGAACCAAACCTGTTCCAATTCTTCTTTCGTGTAACGCAGGAATTGTATCATGCTGTACCTATTCCATTCCGTTTAGAAGGTCTGACAAGAATTGATGAAACGCCTGCGCATGAATCCATTAGAGAGGCAATTTGTAATTGTATGATACACGCTCAATGGCGAATGATGGAGGGAATAGTGATTGAACGTCATCGTGACCGGCTATACTTCTCGAATCCTGGTACCATGCTTGTTCCGGTTGAAGAATTCTTTGAAGGAGGGCACTCCATCTGTAGAAATCAAATTCTTCAGAAAATGTTCATTGCGATTGGCCGTGGAGAGCGACTAGGCAGTGGCGCAGACATCATCCGTCAGGGTTGGCGGGAGAACGGCTGGCCTGATCCGGAGATTCGTGAACACTTTGGTGCGAACACCGATAGGGTTGAATTGACCTTGCGTTTGGGAGCTGTTTCCGCAGATTCTTCAGAAAGTGAGGTGAAAAGTGAGGTGAAAAGTGAGGTGAAAGGTAAGGTGAAAACAACAACACGGATAAAGGAGTTGATGCATAAGAACAAGTTTATCACTTACACAGAGCTAGCCGAGGAGATTGGTATAACAATTAGCGGTGTAGAAAAATCAGTGAGGAAATTGCGAGAAAGAGGAGAGATTGTTCGTCACGGAGCCGAAAATGGCGGTTGGTGGGAAGTCCTCAAATAATTCACCATACCCCACACCGACAAACAATACCGCAAACTATTACGGACCTGGAAGTACGTAATCTATAATGGTATTGGCCGCCTTGTTTGTGATTGGGGTCGGCCTGTTGTTCATTTGGCTGTATGTCCGGTCCTCTCAGAAATTCAGGGCGAGGCCGAGGCCGTTGCGGCCGGAGACAACGTTAAAGGACAGGCTATTGCGCTGGTTGTAGCTGTCCGCCGCCCAGTTGAGGCGGTGGTTGCCGATAATGAAGAGAGGGACACCTATGCTGACCATAGTAAAGGCGACGGAAACAAATCCCAGGCTTGTGTACAGGCTCTTGTTGATGATGGCTTTAATCCTTGTATAATCATTAGCGTCAGCCATTCCGTAAACAAGGGCTACCGTAAAGGCAATTCCGGCTCCGAGCACAAAAGGACTGGCGGCAAAAATAAAGAATTTACCCGTCCTTCTCTGGCGTAGAGCACTGTTTATCGTAGATAATTCGTCGGCGTTGAAGTATTTATGGTAGTCTTCCTGAAAGATCTCTTCCCCTTTGTACTCGAAACCGTTTCCGCATTTTTCCATAGGGCCATCTTCTTCGAAGGAGTCGACATACTGCGCGGAAGCGTTGAGGGCGCAGAGCAGTAAGGCTGTCGCGGCGACGAGGATGGAAATAATCTTTTTCATAGTACCACGTGTGATTGATTGATCAATGCAAAAGTATAAAAAAATATTGTATGTCAAGATGATTCGCTATATTTGGAGCGTATGTGGCTAAAAATGCCTAAAAGGGGTTCTGATTAAGAGTTTATCGATTAACTTTTGCAAAATAAATATCTTTCCCTATCTTTGCAGTCCCATTCCCGGTGAGTTGTCCGAGTGGTTGAAGGAGCCTGCCTCGAAAACAGGTGTACTGCAAGGTACCGGGGGTTCGAATCCCTCACTCACCGCATCAAAGCCAGCATCCGCTGGCTTTTCGCGTTAAGCGAGGGATGCCTACACCGCTTCTCTCTCGATTACGACAACGGGGCTGTCCCAGAGGGGGAAATCCTTAAAGGAGGTGGAGCCGTCCTCGCGGTTGTGGTAGCGGAAGGCTGGTTCAATCTTATGGATGTAGCCGGTGAGGAGGTCGATGTAGACCGGATCCTTGAACTGGAGGCCTTCGATGCGGAGGTTGATCATCCGGCGCTCGAGCGAACGGGTGGGAGCGTCGCCGCTGAGCCAGAGCATACAGCCGACCGGCTTGCCGTCCTTTTCAATTCCGAACGAAGTCAAGATCTCGGGAGACTCCGTGGTCACCTTCACGGCGTCAGTCGGCTTCTTCTCAGGAGTGAAGAAACTCGTGACGTGCTGGACCGCATAGAATTTCGGCCTGAGATAGACCGGCTCCTTGATGCCGTTCATACGGATAAGCCCGAACGACTGGAGCATCCAGCCGTAGTTGAGGTCGACCATCGTAAAGAAGG
>JAFZME010000163.1 GCA_017553405.1 Bacteroidales bacterium | reverse complement strand
CTTGTTAGGTGAGACTGCGGAATTATAGAAAGTGTGGGTAACGACTTTCTGCTTGCTGTTGGCCGTGTTCCAGCGTAACCACTTGGTCCTGTGGCCGCCGGATTCTACGGTCGGCAGAATCTCATAGCCCTCGGCCGCACCTGACACAGCTCCCAGAGCCGGCATCTCATAACAGCCGAGATACTTCGGCAGCGTGCCGGAAGTGCTGGTCGTAAACTGCTGGATATCTCCGGTGCGTTCAGTGGATATGTGAGTCTGGCTGTCGTATTCAATGACGTAGGCCCTGAAGAAATATGTCGTGCCCGAAGCGAGGCCCGTCTTGGAGACGGTGAACGGCGAAGAAGTTCCGCTTATGGCGGATTTTGTCATCGAGCCTGGCAATGTTCCGAAATAGAAACCTTCCTCCGTGACGGAGAATTCACCGGTCGCGCCGGAATAGCTTCCGTTCAGCGCGGCCGACACTCCTGTGACGTCGGTCGCGTTCTCCGTGGACACCGTAATTCCTTCATCGAACACGATACTCCCGCCTTCTATGCCGAGCCGATAGAGGTTGGGATCCCACTGGGTGCCCTTGTAGCAGGCATAGCGGTCCTTGCCGCTCATATATAATTGTAAATAACGTTCGGTGTTGCTGACATTAATGACGGACACAGTCCCTTTTGTACTGTCATAGGCCAGCGTCCATTCATATTGCGAAGCGACCAGTGTGGAGGAATAAAATAAGGTGTTTGAGTTATTGGTTGCTGTATATCCCAGATAATTTCCCGCGAATTTCAGTGAATATCCATTTGCGGAATGATCTATCCTGACGTTGTACGCCGAACCCTCGGATAGGGAAATCGCTCCGTCCGCAGGCGTGACATTGCCGACAGCGGAATAGTCGCCTCCGGAGTTCTTGCCGGCCATCGCGTAGGTCAGTCTGTCTCCCGAAGTTGCCGTACGCGCAAAGACATAGTCACCGCTCCAATCAGTAAGCTCTTCGGTCACAAGATAGTAGGCTTTTTCATGTCTGGTAGCCGTGCGCATGCTGACGCCGAGCGTGTTGTGGGCATTGCCCGCGAAGGTGCGTGATATTCCCTTGTATTGCTTGGTATATACGGCCTTGTCGGTCTCGAGAACGATTTGCAGCTTGGTGATGGTGACGGGAAGGATGCCGATCCAGAAGGTCAGGTCGCCACTGTTCCAAGAAAGGTTGTTGCCATGGATTGTCACGCTGTTGGATGCGGATTCCTCGGTCAGGTCTCCGTCGCTGAGATCAAGGGTATAGGTGCCGGTAAGCATAGCTCCTTCCTGAGCGGTCAGCGTGATGCTTTGAATTGTCTCGGTAGGGGAGAATCCGTTGATGGAGGAAAGGTTTTTAAGGGTGATTTCACCGTGGGCTACCTTACGCTCCCACATAAGGGGAATCGGCTCGCTCGGTTTTGAAGAATATGCCCTCACTGAGTGGCCGACCATAAGGTCCGCTGCCGGATCGAAGGACGCCGCAGCCGGCGTCTGCTCCGTAGGAATAGTGACGGTCGTCGTGGGCGCGGAGGGGAAGTTTTCCGCCACGGCCGATGCGGGATATACAGTATAGAACGCGTATTCACCACTGCCCGTGGCGGGGAACTGCCCCGGCACGGTGAAATATGCAGCTTCTCCGCCGGACGAGAGTTCGTCCGAGGCGTAGAGCTTTGCCGGACGCGACTGCGTCGCATTTCCCGACTGGCCCTGCCAGACGCCGTCTATGGTATACCCCATCCTAATCCGGTCGCCAGCGGACCAGAGGATGGTTCCGTTGGAATACACCGTACGTACATCCTCCTCCTCGCCGGATTCTTCTCCGGAGGAGAACACGAACGTTCCCCACTCGGTCCGCTCTTCCGTCTCCTCCTCTACCGGCGCCGGCTCAAGCGGCTCGCAGACCTCGCACGCCGCGACCATTATCGAGGCAGCAAGAAACAGTATGTAGCCCCTTGATTTCATACTACAATCCCCAGTCGGAAGCGGTTTTCGTGGTCTTCGGAGCGTTGGGTACATTGCTGAAGAATGTGAAGCCGGTCAGTTCCTCAAGTTCTGCAATTGTTTTCATTTCGGTGGCGGTTACGGCCTGTCCCTTTGTCCCGGATGCCTGGGCGCGGACAAATGCGGCGCACTTGAGTTCGCTTGCCGAGCAATTTTTGACGGATTTGCCGCTGTTGCCGCTCTTGGTGCGAAGAAGTGCGTAGTAGAAGGCGGTAGGGCAGGCAACTCCCGAGGTGCCCATAAAACTTATCGTCGAAGGGCTGGCGTGGTTGCCATATCCGTCGGTGAAGTCGTCAAACAGGCAGCCGATGACAACGTAAAGCGTGTCGCTGCAGACCTGTCCGTCAACCCAGTCTTCAAGATTGTTCCAACCACCGCCTCCGGTGTTGAAATAGGTCCCGTGCTGGGGAGCAATATTGGTGGTGTAGAAAACCTGGTTGTTGGTTAACTTGGATAGCGTCCGCTCGGCCGAGCCTAACATATGGCCCCTGTTGTAGCTTGAGTTGCTGGCGGAGGTTCCGCTGTATTGGATGCTTGACGGCATATCGGGATTCTGTTTATAGGCATTCGTCCTGCCGGAAGATCCCGTCCAGCAACTATGACGAGCCGCTGCAATCCACACCGGGCATTTTTTCGCACTGCTCCAGCAGCAGGTATAGTTGCGCAGGTACCTGTATTGGCCATTAGCGTTTTTATGCTGACTTCCGCTGGAGTATTGCACGTCGGTCCAGTGATGCGTGTAATACAGCGTGTTGGACGCGTACTTGTTTCCGTGGGTGGAATTGTCTATATAGTAATTGCCGTTGGTTGTATAATGCGTATAGTCAAGCTCCGGAAGTTCAGCCCAGTCGACGTAGCCGGTGGAAGGACTGCCCGAAGTCGATGTCGTGAACGTCTGGACGTCGCCGTAACGATAGGTCGTGGTCCCGTTATTATTCTCAAGCGCGTAGGCTTTAAAATAATAGGTCGTGCCTTCGGAAAGGCCGGTCCTGGTCGTTGAGAACGAAGTGCCGCTTCCGCTGACGCTTACCTTTGTCATAGAATTGCTGTCGGTGCCGAAGTAGAAGCCCCGCTCCGTGACTGACAATCCAGTGGGCACAGTATAACTTCCGTTCAGGGTGGCGGAATCCTGTCCGATGCTGCTGGCCGATCCAGTAGTGACAGTCACCTGCGGGGTAGAGGAGCCGGATAGTTTGTACAGTTGTACAGCCTGCTGTCCGCTGCCATAGTACCGGAATCGAGGACCGCCTGTATTGTACCGGAGATATATATTATTGGACGATTTGATGGTGACATCTCCGGAAGAATAAGTCAATGTATTGACATACGCTATACTGGATGAGGAAGCAAGCGAGTTGCTGTTGGATGTTGTTCCTATATAATATCCGCTTGCGCTTTTTATAGAATAGCCTCCGGATACCGACGCAATTGTAAACTGTGCGTCCTGGGTAGCGGATGTTTTCTCAATCTTGTTATTGGATATAGTGACGGATATTATGTTATTGTTTGCATCCAAGGTCGTCAGACCACCATTGAAGGCTTTGTTACCTGTCTCATATACAATAAGATAATCTCCACTCCAGTCGCTCGGTTCTGAGGTGACCTTTACATAGTAGGAGCCGCTCTGCTGCTCCGCCTCGGTCGTGAAAGAGACAACGTTGCCTTTGATCTCTTCTCCGTACTCTATGACGTAGGCCTGGAAGTAGTAGGTCTTATTCGCCGTCAGGCCGGTCAGATTATATGTGAAAGGAGAATTTGTGCCGCTTGACGTTACCTTTGTCGTGGGGTTGTTGGTCTCGCCCCAATAGAAGCCGGCCTCGGTAATCGGTCCGGTATTACCGGAGTAGGATCCGTTCAGTGTCGCCGTGGTCTGGGCGATGTTGCCGGCAGCGGCGGTCGTCACAGTCGCCGTCGCGGGCTGCGGATCCGGAGGAGTCTCGCCGCCGCCGGATGAACTTCCAAGTTTGTAAAGCTGAATAGCCTGCTGGCCGGAATATGAGCTGGATTTAAAGTAGCGGAAGCGCGTCTGTCCGGATTGGCTGTTATACCTCAGATAAGCACCACCGGAAGATATGACATTAACAGTCCCGCTAGAGAAGGAAAGAGTATTAACGAGAGCGTTGTTGCTGCTGGTCAACGAATTGGAATTGCTGTCGTTCCCGATATATTTTCCGCTTGCGCTCTTGATGGAATATCCTCCGGTAATCGGGGCGATAGTAAATTGTGCTGCTTCGGTTGTGGCTGTCTTTTCGATTTTTCCGTCGGAAATCGTTACGTCGATAGTATTGGACACGGCATCCAGTGTGGACAGTCCGCCATCGAATGCGACGCTCCCTCCTTCATACACAATCAGATATTCCCCGCTCCAGTCAGTCGGAGCAGAAGTAACTTTCTCATAATACTGTTTCTTCGCCGTCCTGGTTGCTTTGCTCATACCGATGTTCAGGGTGTTGCGGGCGTTAGCCTTGAAAGTTCGGGAGATTCCTGAGTAGCTATTGGTGTAAGTGGCGGCATCCGTCTCGAGGGTGATTGTCAGGCTGGTGATCTCTACCGGGCATATGCTTATCCAGAATGTCAGGTTGCCGTTATTTCCCGATAGATTGTCTCCGTCTACTGTGACGAAGTTGTAGGCTTCATCTTCAACAAGTTCATCGGTAGAGAAATCATAAAAGAATAAACCGGTAAGGTAGGCTCCGCTTTGGGCGGTCAGGGTGACGCTCTCGATTGTTTCTGTGTCAGAGAAGCCTTTAATGGACTTGAGGGTGATTTCTCCGTGGGCGACCTTGCGCTCCCACATAATTGGAATTGCACCAGTCGGTTTGGAAGAGTATGTGCCAGTGGAATGACCGATCATAAGGTCGGCGGCCGGGTCGAAGGATGTCGCCGGGGGGGTCTGCTCCGACGGAATTGAAATGTCCGTCAAAGGCGCGTCGGCGAAATTGTCATCATTTTCTGCTGCGGAGGACGGATATATTGTGTAGAAATCATATGCCCCGCTGCCGCTGCTGGGGAATTGTCCCGGTACGGTGAATGATGCGATCTCTTCGGCGGAAGCGAGAGCATCGGACTCATACAGTTTGGCAGGGGAATTCTGAGTGGCATCGCCGTCGGCACCCTGCCAGTTGCCTCCAACAGTATAAGCCATCCTTATTTTGTCGCCCTGCGACCAGAGAATAGTGTTGCCTGAATGCACGGTCTTCACCTCGTCGGAAGTGAAGACGAATGTGCTCCAGTCACTAAAGGTGCCGGTGTATGCGGGCAGCGTTTCGCTCCCGGCCTCCGGCCTGATCGGCTCGCTTATTTCGCATGACACGATGAAAGCAGCAGCCGCAAGAAATGAAAAGATACGTTTCATACTGCTGTGCATTTTAATCGTCAAGGTCATCAAGTGGATTGTCGTCGTCATAATCGTGGCCGGCAGTGTTGGTGCCGGTGCAGATATCTGCCTCAGTGTCAAGGCATATCAAAGCACACGACGGTGCCGTGTACTTCTTTTCGGATAGGTGGTCAAAAACCATATTTATTATGAATTTTTCCTGCTGTTGCTTCAATCCGTAAATTTAGCAAAAAAAATCACGATTTCGCCAGCTCTCCCAAAAGATTTTTTCCGTTTACAAAATCACCCCCTATTTGTGCACGGAACGGTAAAATTGACTGCGCGGTGTACAAAAACACCCCTTTTTTGTAAACGGCATATTTGCAGAAACGACCTGTAAAACTTTTTATTAACTTTGTGGGTAGTACAAGCAGGTAATATGGAAAATAATAAAGAACAGATACTTGTCCGCATAGCCGGGCAGGACCGCGTGGGGCTCACGGCATCGATAATGGAGATACTTTCACGCTTCGACGCGCAGATACTCGACATCGGCCAGGCCGATATCCACAACACCCTTTCCCTCGGTATCCTGATACGGACCGAGGAGAGCACATCGGGTCAGGTTATGAAGGAGCTGCTGTTCAAGGCCACTGAGCTGGGAGTCACCATCGGCTTTTCACCTGTTCCGGACGACGACTACGAGGCCTGGGCCGGGCGCCAGGGGAGGAACCGTTACATCCTCACGGTGATAGGCCGCAGCCTTTCGGCGAAGCAGATTTATGCGGCATCCGAGGTGATCGCGCGCCAGGGGCTCAATATAGACAGCATCAAGCGTCTTACCGGCCGTATGAGCATCAAGAATCCGGAGAAGAACGTTCGTGCCTGTATCGAGTTCTCGATCCGCGGCACTCCAGTCGACAAGGAGTCTATGCAGCGCGAGCTGATGGCCCTCTCCGCCGAGTCCGGAATGGATTTCTCTCTGCAGAAGGACGATATGTACCGCCGTATGCGCCGTCTGATCTGCTTCGATATGGACTCGACGCTGATCCAGGCCGAGTGCATCGACGAGCTGGCACGCCGCCACGGCGTCTACGACAAGGTCGCGGCCATCACCGAGCGCGCGATGCGCGGCGAGATCGATTTCCGCGAAAGCTTCACTGAGCGTGTCGCGCTCCTGAAGGGGCTGGATGTCAGCGTAATGCGCGACATCGCCGAGAACCTCCCGATTACGGAAGGGACAGACCGCTTGATGTCGGTCTTGAAGACCTGTGGCTACAAGATAGCCATCCTTAGCGGTGGATTCACTTTCTTCGGAGAGTATCTGCAGCGCCGCTATGGGATAGACTATGTCTATGCCAACGACCTGGAGATAGGGGAGGACGGCAAGCTTACGGGCCGCTATCTGGGGGAGATCGTGGACGGACGCCGCAAGGCCGACCTGCTTAAGCTCATAGCCCAGACCGAAAAGGTCAACCTGGCACAGACCATAGCTGTCGGCGACGGCGCCAACGACCTCCCGATGCTCCTCGAGGCCGGTCTGGGGATCGCTTTTCACGCCAAGCCGCGCGTTAAGGAAAGCGCCCGGCAGTCCCTCAGCACCATCGGTCTCGACGGCGTCCTCTACTTCCTCGGCTTCAAGGACAGCCACCTCGGCGAACAGGGCAAGCTCTGACACCTCACGACCGCTCGGTATGACACCGTGGAAGGGGCTCGCTATGGCCGGTGCGGACGCAATTGCGGAAAAACGGCATTCTGTGCAATCTATGTGCAAACGCGGCAACGAAAAGGGACATTTGGGCTGAAATCCCGGACGCAATTGCGGAAAAACACCATTCTACGCAATCTGTTT
>JAFZME010000162.1 GCA_017553405.1 Bacteroidales bacterium | reverse complement strand
GCCTTCTTGCGGGCGTCGGAGTTGGGCTGGTGCTTGTCGATGCAGTCCACGCTGAGGCCGTGGAACATATAGAGCGGGCCCATCCACTCGGAGTCACGCTTGGACAGGTAGTCGTTGACGGTGACAAGGTGGACTCCCTTGCCGGCGAGGGCGTTGAGGAAGACAGGAAGCGTGGCGACGAGAGTCTTACCTTCACCGGTCGCCATCTCGGCGATACAGCCGCGCTGCTCCTTGTTGCTCTTGACGCCGCCGTTGAGGACGATACCGCCGATGAGCTGGACGTCGTAGTGGACCATATCCCAGGTGATCTCGTTGCCGCCGGCCATCCAGTGGTTCTGCCAAATCGCCTTGTCGCCCTCTATGCGCACGAAATCGTGGGAAGTCGCGAGCTCGCCATCGAACGCCGTCGCCTTCACGACGACCTCCGGGTTCTCCTTGAAACGGCGCGCGGTCGATTTCATAATGGCGAAGGCCTCGGGAAGGACCTCGTCGAGTATCTTCTCGATGGCGTCGTCCTCCTCCTTGACGAGTTTGTCGGACTCGGTCGCGAGATCTTCCTTCTGCTCGACGGGGATGTCTTTCTCCAGCTCTTCCTTGATCTCGGCAATCCTCTTCTCGAAAGGAGCCTCGACATCGGCGATGCGGCGGCGGACATCGTCGGTCCGCGCGCGGAGTTCGTCGTTGGAAAGCTTGTCTATTTCTTCATAGGCAGCGAGGACTTTGTCCAGCACCGGCTTTATCTGCTTCATATCCCGGTCCGACTTCGAACCGAAGATTTTTCTCAATATATCTGAAAACGCCATATATAGTCTTACAATAAGCGATAACTTGCAAAGATAATCAATATTTTCCTATATTTGTCAAAATCGAGTTTTATGAAACGGATTCTAAGCATTCTGGCCCTGGCGCTTGTCCTCGCCTCCTGCGGCAAGAACGACTTCCACATCGGGAAGACATTCAACGAAAACGACCTCATCGGCATCTGGGCTCTCACGACCTACGTCACCGACGACTATTCAGTTTATCAGGATATGCCCGTCACCACAGAGTTCACCGCCGACCACAAAGGAGTGCAAAGGGCTTTTAACGACATCGACGAATTCTGTTGGTCGCTGAGCGGCAACTCCCTTAGCCTGGCCTGGACCAACGGCAACCCTGCGGCTGACTTCGAGCTGCTTGAAATGGGCAAAGAACGGATGTCCTATCTGTCGTACTGGGGAAGCCCTGTGCCCTACCACGAATATTACGTCAACATTTCCCGGATTCTTCCGGGGGCCTGGAAGGTCGTGATGCCGGGTTTCGCCGACTATATCGTGAATATAGATTCTTCCGGCAACTCGACCTGGCAGAATGTGGAAGGAGGAAGCCTGATGTCGGTTGACTGGTCCCTCAAGACCTCAAACGAGACCCCCTATGCCATCATCAAATTAGACGGTGTCAACGTCTCTTTTGACGACACCTATCACATCCTCTCCGCATCGGCCAGTTCGCTTGTGGCCAACAACAAGAACAACGGCTACGTCTATTTCTACAAGATATCCGGCCGGCTCAAGTTCAATGACAGCGACCTTTTCGGTATGTGGGTATGCACAAAAATAATCGCTTCGGACGGCGACACGTCCTATGACCGGCCACTCACCCATACCTTTGCGGCCGACCACACCGGCAATTCCCGCTACTACGTATCACCATATAATTACTCCTGGGGTTTAGCCGACGACCGCCTGGTGTTCTCCAACGAGAATATGCCGACGGTCAGGATAAATTCGCTTGACGGGCTGCACCTGTGTACGACCGAGGACGAAGAGGGTTCCGTTTTTTATATGTACTGTTCTAACCTGGACAAGCTGCTGCCGGGCAATTGGAAGGTCATCTGGGGAGGGAATCCGTTGTATAACGTCACGATTTCCGCAGACGGGACATCAAAATGGCAGGATCTCAGTACCAAGGAAACATACTCATACAATTGGAAATTGTCATTTTCTGATGATTTCTACAATCCCCACATATGGTTCGAGAACGAATTGGGGAGCGGCTTATTTGTTATCTGGTCCGCCTCGGATGACGTTTTAGATACGACTATACATCAGTCAATTGACATAACCGTCAAATTTATCAGGGAATAAGACTACAACTATGAAACGCACACTTTTTCTTCTATCGCTTTCCCTCGCATTCTTTGCCTGCACCAAGAACAACCTTGGCGACAGCGCCCGCTCCCCCGAAAAAGACCTGGTCGGCGTGTGGTTTGAAACAAAAAACGCCGTATATCCGGACAATCACGTCGCATATTCAACTTCTTGTACCATACAGCTTCTATCCGACCATTCGGGCATATATCGTTACGGGGATAACGGCATTACCAACTTATCCTGGCAATACAAGGGCGGGACACTTTCTTTGACCGGACAAGGCACCGGCAGCAATCCCGATATCAAGAATTTTGACGGGGAGAATATGACCTTGTGGTGGAATGGAGGTAGATATATCCAATATTTTCTCAACGTTTCCAAAATCCTGCCGGGCCGATGGAGATGCACTTACGAGGATAAACCGTACACCGTCACCTTTAACGCCTCCGGCACCTCGACCTGGATTGAAGACGACGCCGACGACAAATTTTCAAACAAATGGTCACTTGAATTCCAGGACGGACTTTACTCTCCGTTTCTCAAATTCGACGGTTCCCGCATCCAGGATCCTTTTTTGATATCCTCCGCCACTGAAAATTTTATGGTTACCAATGTTGGAGGATCGACCGTAACCTTCGAAAAGATTCCCGTCCAGACATATTTCAGCGAAGACGACCTGCCCGGCCTGTGGCTCCATTCAGTTGATTTCAGCAGTTCAACCGGAACGATGACGAATTTTGGAGACTTTGCTTTTTCCATCACATCCGACCACAAGTGCGAGTTGAGGTATTTTGGATCGAAAAAGGACATTGACTGGGCTATTGGAGGAGAAAAACTGGTGATACCGGGCGACCCGTCTTTGACCTTGAGGTCTTTGGACGGACTGCATCTGTCCCTTAGGGAAGAGTCCAGCGACGGGGTGTATTTCGATTATTTCACCAACATCACCCGGCTTCTCTCCCAAAGCAGCTGGGCTCTCAGTTGGCCGGATCAGGATGCCTGGTTCGCCGCGACATTCAACGAAGACGGGACTTCTGTCTGGATTCCGGACGGAACCGGAGCATCCCAAAACTACACTTGGTCCCTCGGCTTTGTCGCTGACTATAGCCGTCCCGCCATCAAAATCAGTCCCGTATCCGACACCTACAGCAACAATCTGTATATACTGGAATTCACGGACGACGTCCTCTTTATGAAGGACGAAGGAAGCCACCCCGTCGTCCTTTTAAGGCAGTAAGGCGGCTAGAACAATATTCCGCGTCTGCGAGTGTGTCAGGTGGTGTCTTTCGGAGCACCACCTGACACGTTTTTCCGGCATTTTCGTACCCGGTGGTGCCTAAATTGACACCACCTGACACATCACGAGCGCGGCGGCGGGCTACACCTCAATCTTCTTGTACTTCGGGACGAGGGCCTTCATAATGCTCCAGGCGAGGAGGTAGGCGATGCCGCAGAAGCAGAAGACGATGAAATAGCCGGCGGGCTTGCCCTCGAAGCCGAGGAAGCGGAAGGCTGGACCTGCCTTCTCCGCGTAGGCGAAGAGGTTGCCGGCGGCCTTCTGGATGAACATGGAGCCCACACCTCCGGCCATGGCGCCGATGCCGGTGATGGT
>JAFZME010000161.1 GCA_017553405.1 Bacteroidales bacterium | reverse complement strand
CCTTGTGCGCTTTTCGCTTTCATAGCCACTTCCTGCGCACAAGGTCCTGCACTTAGAATTAGACCTTGTGCATTAATTACTGGAACAGCAGGGCAAGGTCGCGCTTGAGGGCGCGGGGGGCGGTGCGGTCGGGGATGAAGCGCCAGGAGCCGATGACGGTGGGGTCGCCTGTGACGGCCGGATCGATGGTCCCTCTCTCGCGGAGGTAGTCGTAGAGGAGTTCGCGGATCTCGGGGTAGTGGGCGACGGTGCGGGCCTCCATCGTGACGGAGTCGAGGCCGGCGCCTTCGGGGATGATGCCGCCTCCGCCGTTGGCGCGGTAGGAGGTCATCGCGACCGGGTAGGTCTCGCTCTCGGAGAAGGGCTCGCCGGAGCTGAGCGAGTCGATCGAGATGCGCGAGCCGAAAGGCTTGGTCACATCCACGGTGTAGACCAGCCCGCCCACGGAGTCGAAGTTATACGACCGGTTGACGAACGACCATCCTTTCGCGCCGGTGCGCGGGTCGTCGTAAGGCTTGATCTGAAGAACGTGTTCGGAACCCGGGGCGGCGAGCCATTTGTCGTAGCTGTATTCCATAGCGTCGCGGATCTCCTTGCCGGTCATCGAGACCACGTGGAGCTGGTTCTCATAGGGATATATCGTGAAAAGGTCGTTGTAGATGAGAGTGCCGGCCTTGACGAAGCCGTTGTAGGTCAGCGGCGCGGCGAAGGAAATCTTTGCGGGGGCGCATCCGAGCTGGATGGTGTGGATCAGGTTGATGTAGTCGCTCATACCGATATAGGCATCGCGCGTGCGAAGGTCGCACAGCAGCTCTCCAACTTCGCGGAGGGTGAACTCCTTGACTGCCAGATAGTCGGGGTGGAATTTCGCCCTCATCGCGGTGTCGACCGCAGCGGCGTCGACGCGGATGAGGCGCGGCTCGTCAAACTCCTTCGAAACGACCGCTCCGCCTTCGACCTTGACGGAGATCCGTCCGCGGCCGAGGAAGCGGCAGTGGCTGCCGGTGTTGAGCATAACGGAGCTGTCTGTCGCGGCGGTGAAGGGCTTGTGGTCGTGGGAGCCCACGACAAAGTCGAGGCCCCTGACGCTGCGGAACACCTCAAGGCCTTCAGCCTCGGGAACGCTTCCGTCGGCCTTGCCGGTGGCGGTGTGCATCAGGGCGATGACCACGTCCGGCTTCTCCTTGCGGCGCACCAGGTCTACATCGTCCTGGATCTTCGACATTATGGGCACGAAGTGCATCCCGTTCCATATCTTCTCGTCGAGCCAGCCGCTGATGTTGGAGTTGGTGTAGCCGAGAATCGCGACTTTCAGTCCGGCGCGGCGCACTATAGTATATAAAGGAAAATACGTCCCGCGGCCGTCGTTGCGGATGGCGTTGCCGGCGAGCAGGGGAATATCGTGCGAGGCGAGTTCTGCGGCCACCCTGTCGTAGACCGGGTGACCCGTCTCTACGTCGTGGTTGCCCCACGCAATGGCATCGTAGCCCATATACGCGGCCATACGAGGATAGACGTGCTCCGAAATCGTGTCCACGTAATTGAAATAATAGGCGGCGTTGTCGCCCTGCAGGATGTCGCCGGCGTCAAGCAGAAGCACGTTGTCGACGCCGTCGGCAACGCGGACGCTGTCCACCATCCGGCTGACCGCAAACAGCGACTTCGACAGCTTGTCGCTCACATAGGTCGAGTCGAAGAAGTGGCCGTGGATGTCGTTGGTGGTGAGGATGGTGAGGCTGTGAGTGCCGTCGGCGGTGCGGCTGCAGGCGGCGGCGAGAAGGACCGTCAACAGCAGCAAAAGGGCTCGGAATCGTGTCATATAAAAAGGATTACAAAGTCGTCTGCGGTCCTGGAGGAACGGCCTGCCTGCGGGAGCGGCGCTTTTCGCGCGCATTACGCATCTTGAGGCGGTTGTCCCTGTCGAGGAGGCTCTGGAGGTCGAATGTGAGGGTGGCAATCTGCTGCCATCCGGCGAACGGCCCCTTGGGCCCGTCGAGGAAATGGGCCTTTACGGCTATCTTGAGATCGAGGAAATCGGTCAGGTGGGGCGTCCAGGAGGCCTCCAGGCAATCGTACCAGGAGAACTTGCGCGGGTCGCCGAGGGTGACCTGCCAGAAGGCGTCGCGGTAGTAGAGGTTGTTGGCATAGACCTCGTCGCGGCCGTCGACATCCCTCCAGAACGGCGCCATACTCTGGCCGTAGAAGAATTCATTGCGGAGGGAGACGTTCCAGTTGCGGATAAGGAACACCGCGTCGCCGCCGACCGGAATCAGGGGCTTGCCGTGGAAACGGCGGTCCCTTTCATATTCCACATACGGGCCTATCGTGAGCGAAAGAGCCTGCAGGCCGCTCATCTGGGCGAAATCGAAGGTCATATACGGATTGAGGAAACACTCGTCGACCACGATCCCCGCGGTCTCGTCGGTGCAGGCGTAGTGCTGGAACATTCCCTGCCAGCCGAAGCGGAGCCAGGAGGTCGCGGCCGCGTCGGCGCTGGTGAATATGTTGAACCTTTCGCGGCGCTGGGGGCCTTTGCGGCCGTTCCAGTCGAGGCCTATTTCATAGAAGGCCTTCGGGCGGCGCCACTTGAGGAGCACGCCCTCGAAATTGTTGTCGTAGAAACGGAAATAGTCGGAATAGATGACGCTGGTGTAGCGGCCTTCGGTCAGGTAGCGCGGGTAGATGCCGGCGATGGCGGAGAGCTTGTTTTTGCCGAAAGTCCCGTCAAACTGGTACCAGACGGAGAAATCCACGAACAGCTTGCCGAAATTGAGCACCGCGCCGAAATCCTTGAGGACGTCGACGCCGACCATCACTCTGTGGCGGCCGGTCTCGCCCTGGCGCACCCTGACGCCGACATAAGGGCTGATCCTTGTGGCGGCTATGGTCTGGGAAGGGGAGAATTCGCGGTTGGAGGAGTCGTACTCGTTGTTGACGAAGGCGAAATCGAAACGCAGGTCGTAGTCGAAACTGACGGGCTTTTCCGCCACGGGCTCGTCGAGCCTCGGCACGGAGAAGAAGTCCCTCATATAGTCGTCGAAGGTCTGGGCGGCGGCCCCGAAGGGCAGCAGCGCGAGGGCCAGGGATGTGATGGCGCAGGAAAGTTTCATATCTATTTGCAAAAATAGTCAAAATTTGTGTAATTTGCCATCCTGTTATGATTAAACTCCAGACACCGGTAGAGACCGGGCGGCTCCCATTCGGGATATCCTACGGCTCGAAGACCATTCTTCTCGGAAGCTGCTTCGCCTCCACGACGGGGGAGAGGCTCGCCGCCCTCGGCTTTCCCTCGCTGACCAACCCGTTCGGCCCGCTTTACAACCCCGTGAGCATCGCCAACGCGGCGACAAGGCTCGGGAGCGGTGTCCCGTTCAGCGAGGACGAGTGCGTGGAGATGGGCGCCGGGGCTGGTCTCATCTGCTCGTTCTCCCATCATACTTCTTTCGCGCGTGCATCGGCGAAAGAATTTCTGGAGAACGCAAACGCTTCGTTCTCAGAGGCCTCCGCCTTCTGGAAGGAGGCCGACAGGGTGGTCTTAACTCTCGGGACAGCCTGGTGCTTCCGGCTTAAGGAGACGGGCGAGACCGTGGCCAACTGCCTCACGCGGCCCGCGGCCGAATTCGAGCGCTACCGTCTCGACGAGGCCGCGGCGACAGGTCTTCTGGGGCGTCTCATAGAGCGCAATCCCGACAAGAAGTTCATCCTCTCGGTCAGCCCGATCCGCCACCTTGCCGATGGCGCGCAGGGCAATTCCGTGTCGAAAGCCGTCCTTGTGCTCGCCGCCGACGCCCTCTGCAGGATGTTCCCCGACAGGGTGTGCTATTTCCCTTCGTATGAGATTCTCCTCGACGAGCTTCGCGACTACCGTTTCTACGCGGAAGACCTCGTCCACCCGTCTTCTCAGGCGGCCGCCTATATAGCCGACCGCTTCCTCGAGGCGGCGGTCAGTGAAGAAGAAAAATCGAGGCTGGAAGAGGCGAAAAAATCAGCCCTCCGTGCCGCCCATAGGCCCCTTCGTTGATATCAACATTTCGTTGTTGATAACTTTTCCTTTTTTCTTTTTTCCTGTCCGAAAACGTCAGTAACTTTGTATCGGAAAATGTGGCGGCTGCCCTCCGGCAGTCCGTTTTTTTGTCACTCATAATTTAAAGAACCTTAGCGATGGACGTACGTAAGACCACCGGAGAATTTGAAGAATTCGACATTGAAAAACTGAAAAGAGGAATACGTGAAGCCTACAGAGGCAGCGGGCAGGTGGCGCCCGAGGAAGTTGTCGTTTCCATTACCGACAACCTGTTCATATACGACAAGATCTACTCCCAGGAAATCCGCCGTCAGGTGGTGGACTCCCTTATGTCAATCAACAAGAGGGCTGCCCAGGAGTACATCGAGCGTTTCGACGCCGGCCTCGACCTGCGCAAGAAGAAGGACTTCATCAAGGACTACATCAAGGCCTCCAACGCCGCGACCGGCTCGAAGTTCGACGCCAACGCCAACGTCACGAGGAAAAACATCGTTACCCTCGGCCAGGAGCTCTACAAGGAGAACAACATCAAGCAGAACCGCTACATTATGCGGGACAAGATCCGTTCCCTGTATTCCAAGGCCCTTGCCGACCAGTACATCGCCGACATCGAAAGCCACGTGCTCTACAAGCACGACGAGAGCGGCACCCCGGGCTACCCGTACTGCGTAGCCATCACGATGTATCCTTTCCTCGTGGGCGGACTCCGCGAGCTCGGCGGCGTTTCCATAGCCCCGACCGACCTCAAGTCCTTCTGCGGCGAGTTCATCAACCTCGTCTATTCCATCTCGTCCCAGTTTATGGGCGCGGTGGCGACTCCCGAGTTCTTGATGTATCTCGACTATTTCATCCGCAAGGACTACGGCGACAACTACCTCGAGCGCCTCGACGAGGTCGTCGAGAGCAACCGCAAGCAGCGCACCCTCGAGAAAGTCATCGACAACTGCTTCCAGCAGGTTGTCCACTCTATGAACATGCCTGCCGGCAACAGGGGCTACCAGACCGTCTTCTGGAACATCGGCTACTTCGACAAACCCTATTTCGAGGGCGTCTTCTCCGATTTCCGCTTCCCCGACGGCACTGCGCCGAAGTGGGAGACTCTCTCCTGGCTGCAGAAGCACTTTATGAACTGGTTCAACGAGGAGCGCAACCACTACCTCCTGACCTTCCCGGTCGAGACGATGGCCCTCCTGACCGACGGCGCCGACGATTTCGCCGACAAGGACTACGCGGATTTCACCGCCGAGATGTGGGCCAAGGGCCACAGCTTCTTCTGCTACCTCTCCAACAGCCCCGACAGCCTCTCCAGCTGCTGCCGTCTGCGCAACTCCCTCAAGGATATGGACGATGAGGAGCACAACCACACCACCCACCAGTATTCGATGGGCACGGCTTCGGTTTCCACCGGCTCCAAGTCCGTGATGACCATCAACCTCAACCGCCTCATCCAGAACTCTGCCCGCGCCTTCTTCAAGGAGAAGGGCATAGTCCTCAAGGACGGCGAACCCCTCCCGACCGACATCGGCTACGACCGCCAGGCCCTTATGGACCGCATCCACGCCGACATCAGCGAGATGACCGAGCGCGTCCACAAGTACCAGACCGCCTTCAACGAGATCATCAAGGACTTCCTCAAGGCCGATATGCTCGATGTCTACAAGGCCGGCTTCATCGATATGAAGCGCCAGTACCTGACCATCGGAGTCAACGGTATGACCGACGCCGCCGAGTTCCTCGGGCTCGAGATTTCCCCCAACGACGACTACAAGGAGTTCGTCAACGGCCTCCTCGAGACCATCAACGTCGCCAACAGGAAAGACCGCACCCGCGAGTGTATGTTCAACACCGAGTTCGTCCCCGGCGAGAACCTCTCCGGCAAGAACTATAAGTGGGACCGCAACGACGGCTACTTCGTCTCCCCGAAGCACGGTATGTACAGCTCCTATTTCTACAATCCAGAGGACGACAAGCTCTCGATCATCGACAAGTTCAAGCTCCACGGCGAAGATTACGTCAAGTACCTCGACGGCGGTTCGGCTCTCCATATGAATATTGCCGAGCACCTCACCAAGGAGCAGTATCGCGAGCTTCTCAAGGTCGCCGCCCACTACGGCACCAACTATTTCACCTTCAACTGCCGCAACACCGTCTGCAACGACTGCGGCTACATTTCGAAGGACACCCTCGATGTCTGCCCCAAGTGCGGCAGCAAGAACCTTGATTACTTGACGAGAGTCATCGGCTACCTCAAGCGCATATCCTCCTTCAGCGAGATGCGTCAGGAAGAGGCCGCCCACAGATACTACGCCAATGATTAAGTTCGTTCCCGCGATGACCTCCGTAGTGCTGGAGGAAATCCCCGGGATGCTTACCCTGGCAGTTGACATTTCCAACTGCCGGGGTAATTGTATCGGGTGCCACTCTCCTTTCCTGAAGGAGGACATCGGCGAGGAACTCACCCCAGAGAGGATCGACAGCCTTTTCGCCGACAATTTCGGCGTGGGCTGCTTCCTCTTCCTCGGAGAGGGGAGAGACCCTGAAGCTCTGCTTTCGCTGGCGCGCTACATCAAGCTGAAGCACAGGGTGAAAGTGGCCCTCTACTCGGGCCGTCCCGAGGTGGAGGACGCTGTCTGGGATGTGTTCGATTACGTGAAGGTCGGGCCGTATATCCCTGAGAAGGGACCGCTCAATTCACGCACGACCAACCAGCGGCTCTACAAGGTCACGCCCGAGGGGCGCGAAGACATCACTTCGCGCTTCTGGCACAGAGGAATAGACCCCCTTACTTCGAAATGAGCTCCACCTCGTAGAGACGGGGCCAGCGCTTGCCCGTGAGGTAGATTTTCTTGCCTGAGACCGCGATGCCGTTGAGCACGTCGGTCTTTTTTGTCTGCAGGCTCTTCGGGAGGAGCCCGGTGCAGTCTATCGTGGCTTCCACAACCCCGCTGGAGGGGTTGATGACTACTATCATATCGGTCGTGTAGACATTGGCCCATATGCGGCCGTCGATCCATTCGAGCTCGTTGAGATAGCGGACGGGGGTGCCGTTCAGGGTGACCTGGATGCTCTTCAGTGTCTTGAGCGATGAGTCGAGGAAATAGATCTTCGACGAGCCGTCGGAAGTGATGAGCTGCTTGCCGTCGGTCGTGAGGCCCCATCCCTGGCGGCGGTAGCCGGCTGTCGAGAGGTATTTGAGAGTCTTGGCGTCATAGCGGAAGACAACTTTCTCGTTCCAGGTGAGGATATAGAGTATGCCGTCGAGGATGGCGGAGCCCTCTATAAAATACTTCTTGTCGAACTGCATCTTCGTGAGGGGCTCGCCGCTCTCGAGATTGACCGTGCGGAAGGTTGAGTTGCCGTATTCGCCGGTGGACTCGTAGAGTTTGCCGTCGTGGAAAAAGAGGCCCTGGGTGTAGGACGATGTGTCGTGGGGGTACTCCTTCACGACCTTGACCTTGTACTCCTTGACCTTGCCGCTCCCGCAGGCAGGCAGGAGAAGCAGCAGGGCGACGGCTATTGCGGCGTGGAACCTCATTTGGCGGAATGCCTTTCGATGGCGGCCTTTATGAAGCCGGTGAAGATCGGCTGGGGGTTCTCCGGGGTGCTCTTGAGCTCGGGGTGGAACTGGACGCCGATGAAGAAGGGATGAGAAGGGATCTCGATGATCTCGACGAGGCCGGTGTCGGGGTTCTCGCCGGTCACCGCAAGTCCGGCTTCCTGCATCGCGGCTCGGTAGGCGTCGTTGAATTCATAGCGGTGGCGGTGGCGTTCGGAGATTTTCTCCTTGCCGTAGAGTTTGCGGGCGAGGGAGCCTTCCTTGAGGATGCAGTCATAGGCGCCGAGACGCATCGTGCCGCCCTTGACGGTCGTGGTCTTCTGGTCCTCCATAAGGTCGATGACGGGGTCGGGAGTCTCGGGGTTGAGCTCGGTCGAGGCGGCTTCCTTGAGGCCGAGGACGTCGCGGGCGAACTCCACGACGGCCATCTGCATTCCGAGGCAGATGCCGAAGAAGGGGATGCCTTTCTCGCGGACGTAGCGGACGGCGGCAATCTTGCCTTCAAGGCCTCTCTCGCCGAATCCGGGAGCGACGAGGACCGCATCCATCTTGCCGAGGAGCTTCGGGGCGGTCTCCGGGGTGATCTGCTCGGCGCGGATGCTGTGGACGTTGACCTTGCACTCGAGGGCTGCGCCGGCGTGGATGAAGGACTCCTGGATGCTCTTGTAGGCGTCCTGGAGCTCTACATACTTGCCTACGAGGGCGACGTCGACTTCGCACTTGGGGTGGAAGAGCCTGTCGAGGAAGGACCTTAGCTTGGAAAGGTCCGGCTCGGGGGCGCAGTCGAGCTTGAAGTGCTCGACCACCATATCGTCGAGGTTCTCGCCTTCAAGGTTGAAGGGGACTTCATAGATGGAGCGTGCGTCGATGGACTGGATTACGTGGCCGGGCTTAACGTTGCAGAACTGAGCTATCTTGCGCTTCATATCGGCCGGGAGGTTCTTCTCGGTGCGGCATACGATGATGTCGGGGGAGACGCCGGACTGCTGGAGCATCCTCACGGAGTGCTGCGTGGGCTTGGTCTTGAGCTCCTTCGCGGCGCGGAGATAGGGGACCATCGTGAGGTGGATGCTCATAAAATCCTCTTCAGGAAGCTCCCACTGGAGCTGACGGATGGCTTCAACGAACGGCTGGGACTCCATATCGCCGACGGTGCCGCCGACTTCGGTGATGACTATGTCGAAACGGCCGGTCTTGCCGAGGAGGAGCATACGGCGCTTGATCTCGTCGGTGATGTGGGGGACGATCTGGACCGTCTTGCCGAGGTAGGCGCCTTCGCGCTCCTTGGTGATGACGGTGTTGTAGATCTTGCCGGTCGTGACGTTGTTGGCCTTGGAGGTGTGGATGCCGAGGAAACGCTCGTAGTGGCCGAGGTCGAGGTCGGTCTCGGCGCCGTCCTCGGTCACATAGCACTCGCCGTGCTCATAGGGGTTGAGCGTCCCGGGATCTATGTTGATGTAGGGGTCGAATTTCTGGATGGTGACGCGAAGGCCCCTTGCTGAAAGGAGCTTTGCTAGCGAGGCGGCGACTATGCCCTTGCCGAGCGACGAGGCCACGCCTCCTGTGACGAATACGAATTTTGTTCTCATAACCTACAAAGCTACGCTTTTTTTACTACCTTTGCAATACAACTTATGCGGGGGTACCCTTTTTTCAAGGGTTGAGAGAGTCCCACTGAACCTGATGCGGTCCATACCGCCGTAGGGAAGGCATTCGGAGGCATTTTGCCCGGTATCCTCGCAGTATGGTAATATATGCGAGGTTTATTTTTTATTATTGCGGCCTTATTTCCGCTACATGCAGAGGCAGGGAGCGATTCGCTCAAGGTCGAGCGTCTCGACAGCGTGGTCGTTTCATCGTCCAGGGCAGGGGAGCTCACCCCCGTTACATTCACATCGGTCGGCAGTGACGAGCTCAGGGCGGCGAATCCTTCGTCTTCCCTTCCTTCGACGCTCGGCCTGCTGCCGTCGGTCGTCTCCACCGTGGAGAACGGCACCGGCCTTGGCTACACTTATATTAAAATAAGGGGAGTCTCCGGGAGCCAGATCAACGTGACTCTCAACGGCCTGCCGCTCAACGACTCCGAGTCGCAGGAGGTCTTCTGGGTGAACATCCCCGCCTTGACCGGAATCCTTTCCGGGGTGCAGGTCCAGAGGGGCCTCGGCACCTCGGCGAGCGGCACGGGCGCATTCGGCGCGAGCATCAATATGAACACCGCCTTTGCGGGAGATTCTCCCACGGTCGGTTTCGAGGCGTCCTACGGCTCCTGGAACACGCTGATGACGCTCGTAAGCGCGTCGACCGGCCTTTTGAAGGGCGGCGTGTATCTTTCGGGTGCATATTCCGAGGACAGGACGGACGGATATATCCGTGGCGGCAAGGTTACGGCACGAAGCGCGTTCGCGGCGCTCGGCTGGCTCGGCGCCAATTCTTCCCTGAGGCTGACCTACCTTATGGGTAGCCAGAAAAGCGGCATCACCTGGAACGGGATCGACCTTGAGACCTACGCTCTCGACCGCCGCTACAACTCTTCGGGAATGTACCTCGATGAATTCGGCAACACTCACTATCATCTTGATTATGACCGCTATGCGCAGCACAACGTGCAGCTCAACTATACGCATATGTTCCCCGGCAATGTGGCCTGGACGACGACTCTCGGCTACACCCGCGGCGACGGCTACGACGAGTATTGGATAGGGGTGGATCCGACATATACGAGGCGGTATATGGGCAACGACTTCTATGCGCTCAAGAGCGACGTGAAATACACTGGCAAGAAGCTTCTGCTCACCGCCGGCGCAAGCGGTTCGTTCTACCACGGACGCCATTTCGGCAAGGATTTCCGCGACACCGAGGTGGGGGATTTCTCCGACGGAGAGGTCACGGAGATCTACCGCAACCGCACATTCAAGGGCGACTGGAGCGTGTATGGCAGGATGGAATATCGTCCCATTAAGCAGCTCAACGCTTACCTTGACCTTCAATATCGTGGCATACGCCTGAATATGAGGGGATTGGACGACGGTGAAGAAAAGATGGACTTCGACGCCTTCTGGAATTTCTTCAATCCCAGGGCAGGACTCACCGCTTCCCTCGGGAAGCACCGTATATATGCTTCGGCGGCCTTCGGCCACAGGGAGCCCGGGCGCGGCGACCTCAAGGAGGTCATCGCCTACAACAACGCCACGACTCTCGAGAAGCAGGTGCTGAAGCCGGAGAAGATGGTGGACGTGGAGATAGGATATGAATTCGGCTCCGAAAAACTCAGCGCCGGGCTCAACCTCTATTGTATGGAATATTGGGATATGCTCCTCGAGACCGGCCGCCTCTCCAAGTCTGGCTATGCCATCAAGAACAACGTCGACCGTGCCTGGCGGCGCGGAATCGAGCTCTCAGCCGCCTGGGCGCCGGCCCCGTGGGTATCGCTCCGCGGCAACCTGACGCTCTCGCTCAATAAAATCGCGCATTACGAGGACCACGCCACCGACGTGGACGACGACTACAACTACCTCTCGACCTGGACCGTCTACGAAGGGGGAGTCTGCCGGGGGACCGACATCCTGCTCTCACCGTCGGTGATCGGGATGGCCGAGGCCTCCTTCAAACCCTTTGCCACGACCCCCTGGAGTGTCGTCAAGGCCCTGGCCCTCACGGCTTCCGTCAAGGGCGTCGGCAGGCAGTACCTCGACAACACCTCGTCGCCGGAGCGCCGCGTCCCCGCCTACTACGTCTGCGACCTCTCCCTCACGGATTCCATCCCGCTGAAGGCCGGCAAGCTCACACTCGGCTTCTACGTGGGTAACTTCACCAACCACCTCTACTACACCGGCGGCGGCGCCTGGAAACTGATGCACCCCGCCGACGGCCTCGTCAGTGGCATCTACATCTACTCCCAGCCCCCCGTCTCCTTCACCGGCAAGGTATCTTATAACTTTTAATAGTCTGTCATACCGAGCCCTGAGGGGCGAGCGTATCTCCTAAAAGAGGCCGACTCTAAGCGAGTCAGCCTCTTAGGTGTTACGGAGGGCCGTAAGCCGGATTCTGTGTTTGAGCCTGCCATTTATCTGGCGCAACCTACCCCCCGGCATCGGGCGGGCCGCCCTCATCTGCCGGTATATTTGGTCTTGCAGGCCCGGGTGCCGTACCCGGCAGGCGTCGCCGACTGCCGTCGTGGGCTCTTGCCCCGCGTTTTCACCCTTGCCGCACAAGGCGGCGGTTCTTTTCTGTTACGGCCTCCGGAAGATTGCTCCTCCCTGCGCTTTCCGCAGCCGGGCGCCCTGTCCTGTCCGGACTTTCCTCACCCCCTTGCAGGGGCGCGACAGGCAGGCCCTCCGTTATTCCGCCGCAAAGATAGTCAAAAATCCTCCTCCTGTCAAAAAGGGCAAAATTTTTTGAGATTTTTTGCGGGATTTTTTTGGAAGTATTAAAAGTTTGTCTATATTTGCAATTGTTAAAACAAAACGACGTGAGTTGTTAAAAAGTTTTAATAATTACACTCATAAACTGTAATTTCTAACCATATTTTTACTAACCTTCTTATCCAAGGTAAATACACTACTAACTAACCTTAAGGCCCGCAGTGATGCAGGCCTTAAAAGTTATATATCAGTAGATACGCTCGGCCTAAACTACAGGAAGAGGATCGGGCGGGTGGTGTAGTGGAGGCCGCGGCCGGCGGTGGAGACACCGCTTGCGTTGAAGGTGTAGGCGTAGCTGCCGTCCTTGAAGGAGCCGGTCCAGTACCAGTCGGTGCCGGTGACGAAATTCTTGACGCCGCCGCTCGTGTTTCCGCTGCGCTCGATAATAGCCTTCTTATCGACAAGATCCTCAGCGTCTTGCTTCAGGGGAATCATCCAGCCTGTCGAGCCGATGCTTGATGCAGTGCCGACCGCGACGGGAAGCCTGTCGCTGCCTGAATCTCCGAGTGCCTGGGCAGAGTAGATGGCGCGGATACGGTAGTGGCTGTCGCTCTGGCTATCGTTGTATGCGATGATTGCCTGGTTGACCTGATAGGTGTTGCTCTTGTAGCCGTCGGGGAGGGTGCTCGATCCGCCGTTCCAGCGGTCGTTTAAATCAAATGTGTAGGAAGTCCACGGCCATTTGCCGGTGCCTTCACCATTATCTCCACCGACCGTGGCGTCTTTGATTGAAACCACTTTGAAATGTTTGCCGGAAAGGCCGGCGAGTTTGATAGGGAAGGAAGTGTATTCGAAGGTGTCGTAGATAATGCCGATGAGGGTGCCCAAGCCGGAGAGCGGAGCAATGATGTTGTTGCTGGACCACCTGGGACCGGTAAGGGACAGGAGTCCGCCGTTCGACCAGGTATACTTATTCTGGAGGGTTGGGTCGTAATAGACATAGTCGCCGGGTTTCGGCTGGGTCGCCAGAAAATCGTCGGCGTAGAATTTCCACGACTGGATGGCCTTGACCGGCGCATTAGGACTGATGGTGACCTCGCCGCTTGAACTGGCGATGACGTTGAAAGTAATTTTCGACTGGTTGGAATCGGTATTGGTGACATCGACATTTGCAAGCTGTGATGGCGGAGAAGGAAGGGAAATCCAGCAAAGAGAATTCTCGGGTGAAGACTTTATCGACAGTATATAGGATGTTGTGGGACTGACCAGGAGGTGATTGCCGTCCATATGGATGTCGTAGGTGTACGACGTGGGGACCTCGTAGGTATAGACCGAATATTTGACGTCATTGAGCCCGTAACCGGCGGAAATCGTAACGTGGACCGGATCTGAATGACCTGTCACGGATGCGCTTGAGGGAATGCTCAGCCTGCCGCTTTGGTCGACCTGGACAAGCGATGTGTTGTCGGAGGAATAGCTTACGGGGTTCTGCGACATTTCGGAAGTGAGAGTCCCTGTGGTGTTGACGATGGTGTTGAACTGGAAGGTTTTTCCACGGACCAGGCGGACGGTGCTCCCGCTTATGGCATAATTGCTTTCTCCCTGAACAACGCCGAAACTCCTCAGGTGGCCGCAGACCTTGACCTGGACGGTCGCTTCCTTGCCGCCCTTCAGGGCTTTGAGATGGACATCGACGGTGCGGACATCGGTCGGCTCGTGCTCGGTGTTGGGAGAAACGATGATTTTCATCGAGAGGGGATCGCCATCCTGGGTGACGACTTCCACGTCTTCGTCGTCGGAATAGACGCTGATGTCGTTCCATCCGGCCTCGACGGGGGAGACGTTGACTCCGACGAACTTATAGTCGGCCTGTCCGTCCGGAGCGAGATCGCTGATTTCAACATAATCCTTTGTGACCGAGAGGGAGGTGATCTGGACAGCGTTGTTGGCGGGAACGACGCTCACGGCGCACGAGCAGTTTATCGAGGGGTCGCCCTTGACTTCGGCCCTGATGGTCGTCGTGCCGACGGACTTGGCGACTATCTTGCTGCCGTTGATTGCGGCGACGTCAGGATTGGTGCTGCTGAAAGTATATTTGGGAACCTTGGAATTGGAGGGGGTACGGTAGATTTCGATGTCAATGCTTCTGCCTGCTTCAATTTCATAACTGCTCTTGGGGAAGGATATTGACCTGAGTTCGCCTTCTTTTCCGGTGCCGAATTTCTTGCAGCCTGCGGCCAGGACGACCAGTGCGATAATAAAGAGAATCTTTTTCATTATGTGGATGTGATTTTATTTGAGGAGCTCGGGACGGCGCTCTTTTGTGCGGACTATGGCCTGCTCGTCCTGCCAGGCGCGGATCAGCTTCGGGTTGCCGCTCAGGAGCACGTCGGGTACCTTCCAGCCGTTGAATTCGGCAGGGCGGGTGTAGACGGGGGGAGCGACGAGGCCTTCCTGGAAGCTGTCGCTCAGGGCTGAAGTCTCGTCTGTCAGGGCGCCCGGGATGAGGCGGACTATGGAGTCCGCAAGAAGGGCCGCCGGGATCTCTCCGCCGCTGACGACGAAGTCGCCGACGGAGATCTCGCGGGTGACCAGGTGTTCGCGGATACGGTGGTCGATGCCTTTGTAGTGGCCGCAGAGCAGGATG
>JAFZME010000160.1 GCA_017553405.1 Bacteroidales bacterium | reverse complement strand
GAGTGGCCAAGATGACCTTCGGCGGCATCGGCCAGAACATCTTCAACCCTGCCATCGCAGGCCGTGTGTTCCTCCTCGTGTCGTTCCCCACGTATATGACGACCTGGAGCCAGCCTCAGGGCCTTTTCGGCACTGACGCCATCACGGGAGCCACCCCTCTCGGCGCCGTCAAGGAAGGCCTCCTGTCCGGTTCTTCCGTGCAGGACATAATGGCTTCCGGCGGCTACGGTTACGCGACGATGCTTTATGCCAATCTCGGCGGAAGCGCCGGCGAGGCTTGTGCGATAGCCCTTCTCGTCGGTTTCGTCTATCTGCTCTGCAGGAAGGTCGTCAAGCCGTGGATCACGCTCAGCATCTTCGCGACCGTGGCACTCACTTCGCTCATCTTCTGGGGCATCAACCCGGCCCGTTTCACCGATCCTCTGTTTAACCTGCTCACCGGCGGTCTCATCCTCGGCGCCTGCTTTATGGCCACCGACTACGTTACCTCTCCGATGTCGGCCTGGGGCGGAGTCATTTTCGGTGTGGGCATAGGTTTCCTCACTATGATGATCCGTTACTTCGGTTCCTATCCCGAAGGCGTGTCGTTCGCCATCCTGATTATGAACGCTTTCGTCCCTCTGATCAACCTGGCATTCCATCAGAAAAAATTCGGGAGGAAATAATATGGCGGCAAAATCTACACTTGTAAATATGGTGGCGGTGCTTTCGCTGACCTGCCTTCTTTGCTCCGCGATTCTCGGAGGGGCCTACGCCCTGACGAAGGAGCCGATCGAGAAGGCCGCGGCCGACAAGACCGCCCGTTCCATCGCCCTGGTCGTGCCGGAGTTCGACTCCGTGTCGGAGGAAAAGGCCGCGATTCTCGACGGCAAGGAGTACAAATACTACGAGGCTGTCAGGGACGGCGCTCCCGTCGGCTATGCGATAGTTTCCAAGGCCGGCGGCTTCGGCGGCGACATCGTCCTTATGGTCGGCCTCGACACGGCAGGCGTTGTCTGCAACACCTCGGTCCTTTCCCATAGCGAGACTCCGGGGCTCGGTGCGAAATGCACTTCCGACGAGGGCTTCATAGCCCAGTGGAAGGGCTTCGATCCTTCGGTCAAGATCCTTTCCGTCAAGAAGGACGGCGGCGATGTCGATGCCATCACGGCATCCACCATCACCTCAAGGGCCTATGCAAAAGCCGTTGGGACGGCTGTCGATGTATTTAAAAGCATAAACGGTGTGAAGGTCGACGCCTCGACCGGAGCATCTGTCAAACCTATGGAGGAGCCAGAAAATGAGCAGTAAAGTCAGACTTATCCTGGACGGATTCGTCAAGAACAATCCGACCTTCGTACTCCTGCTGGGAATGTGCCCCACGCTCGCCACGACGACTTCCGCCGTCAACGGCCTCAGTATGGGCCTTGCGACTCTGTTCGTCCTGGTGCTTTCCAATATGGCGATATCCGCCATTGCTCCGGTGGTGCCGGACAAGGTACACATTCCGGTCTACATCGTCGTCATCGCGACATTCGTGACACTTCTCCAACTGCTTATGCAGGCCTACACGCCTGCGGTCTATGAGACTTTGGGCCTCTTCATCCCGCTTATCGTGGTCAACTGCATAGTCCTCGGCCGCGCTGAAGCCTTCGCTTCCCGCAACGGAGTCATCGCTTCGGCCGCCGACGGTATCGGAGTCGGCCTTGGTTTCACTCTCGCCCTGACCGTTCTGGGCGCAGTAAGGGAGATTCTCGGCAGCGGCTCCATCTTCGGATGGAAGTTCATCCCCGGCGACGGTATGCTCGCTTTCGTGATGGCCCCGGGCGCATTCATCTGCCTGGGCTATCTGATGGTCCTTTTCAACAAATATCTCAAGAAGGAGTAGGCTATGGAATATTTTCTCATAATCATATCGGCGATATTCGTCAATAATATCGTCCTGGCCCAGTTCCTTGGCATCTGCCCCTTCCTCGGGGTCAGCAACAAGCTCTCGACCGCGACCGGAATGTCCGGCGCCGTCTGCTTCGTCATCACCCTGGCGACTCTTGTGACCTATCTCGTCAACAAGTTCCTCCTTGTGCCGCTGCACATCGAGTTCCTTCAGACGATAGCGTTCATCCTCGTCATCGCGGCGCTCGTGCAGATGGTGGAGATTGTACTGAAAAAGACCAGCCCTTCGCTGTATTCGGCCCTCGGCATATTCCTGCCCCTTATCACGACCAACTGCGCCGTCCTCGGCGTCGCACTCAATGTCGTGACCAAGCAGTTCACCTTCGGCGGCGAGGCCCATTTCCTCAACCTTGGCGAGTCCCTGGTCTATGCGCTTGCGACTTCACTCGGCTACGGCCTCGCGATGGTCATCTTCGCGGGCATACGCGAGCATCTTTCGCTCAGCGATGTCCCCAAGGCGTTCAAGGGTGTGCCCATAGCGCTTGTGACCGTCGGAATACTCGCGATGGCCTTTATGGGATTCAGCGGAATGGTAAAATAGGCGGCAGCCCCGCTACTTGACTCTGAGACGACGGCCCACTTGCAGGATCGTCGTTTCTTTTATGCCGTTGAGGCGGCAGAGGGTGCTGACGGATGTGCCGTATTTGCGTGCAATGGCATACAGGGTGTCGCCGGAGCGAACCGTGTGGTAACGCATTGCGGCCTGGGCGGCCGCTTCGCGTGCGGCGGCTTCCTGCCGTGCCTTCTCTTCTGCGGCAACGCGGTCCTTCTCGTCGCCTTCGGCTATGACGTCTTCGTCGTCATCGACCTGGTAGTAGCGGCATCCCGGAGAGAACCAGCTCCGCTTGAGGCGGAACAGGCGGTGGCGGAGTGTCCCTGTCTGGAAGTCGATGAGCCACAGGGGGTCGAAGGAAAGACCTTTATAGCGCGTCTCGAAATGCAGGTGAGGCCCGCTGGAGCGGCCTGTCGAGCCGCCGAGGGCTATCACGTCGCCCGCGTGGACCCAGTCGCCGACCTTGACCTTCAGCTCGGAGCAATGGCCGTAGAAGGTCTCGAGGCCGTTTTCGTGGCGGAGGACCAGGAGGTTGCCGTAGCCGCCGATGTAGTCGGCGCACCTGACCTTGCCGTCAAAGGCGGCATAGACCGGAGTCCCGGTCGGGTAGGGGAGGTCGATGCCGGTGTGCTGGCGGCCGTGACGGTAGCCGTATTTTGAGGATGGGGTTGTCTTGTTGGGGCAGCAATAGCTGTCGAGGGTGTCGACTATCCAGAGGGTGAAGCTCTCCGGAAGGGACTCCTCGCTGATCCGGTAGGGGTTGGTGACGTTCGTGGTCCAGTGCTCGCTGAACACTTTCTTCCTGGTCACTATGTCCGGATTCTTGATATAGCGCCAGGTGTGGTTTTGGAAAAGTAGGATTTTTACTTCGGGATTGCCGGTGTCGAGGGTGTCGGCTTCAGGGGTGGAAGTCCCGCGTGAGGATGCCATGCTCTCTTTGCCGAATACCTTTCGGCTCGTGGAATCATTCTGGGCGTAGGCCGTGCCCCAGAGAAGGAGCACGGCCGCTGCCGCAAATATTCTTTTGAATGTCATCTTTTATCTTTTTGCTCCGAACTTTTCGGCAAGGAGCTTTTCAGTGGCTGCTATCTTTTCCTCGAGGAGCTTCTTGGAAGAAGCCTCGCAGAGGAAGCGGAGGTAAGGTTCGGTGTTGGAAGGACGGATGTTGAACCACCAGTCGGGGAACTCCACCCTGTAGCCGTCGAAGTCCATAAATGCGGTGGGCTTCTCCTTTGACGTGAACATCTCCTTGACAGCGTCCATAGCGCCTTTCTTGTCCTCGAGGCGGAAGTTGATCTCGCCGGAGTTCTCGTAGCGGACTATCTCGGCGATGGCCTGGCTGAGCACCTTGCCTTCTTTCTTGAGGCCGGCCACGATGTTGAGGAGTATGATGGAGGCAAGGAGGCCGCTGTCGCTGTAGAAGAAGTCGCGGAAATAGTAGTGGCCTGCGAGCTCTCCGCCCCAGACGCCGTCAATCTCGCGAAGCTTGGCTGCGGCGAAGGCGCGGCCGACCTTCCAGGTCTGCATCTTGCAGCCCATCGGCTCAAGGTACTCGCCGACGGCCTTTGAGGAGCGGATGTCCTGCAGGACTATGCCCCTGAGACCTCTCTCTCCGACGAAATAGCGGCCCATAAGGGCGATCATCAGGTCGGGGGAGATGAACTTGCCCCTTTCGTCGATGAACATCACGCGGTCGGCGTCGCCGTCATAGATGACACCTGCGTCGGCCTTGACCTCGCGGACCTTGTCCTCGAGAGGGAAGCAGTTCTTTTCGATGAGCGGGTTGGGCTCGTGGTTGGGGAAACGGCCGTCGAGGGTGTCGAAGAGGTAGTGGATATTGGGGCCCTCGCCGAAGATCTGCTTGGCGAAGAGGTTGGCCATTCCGTTGGAAAGGTCCATCGCGATGGTGAGGCCGGAGATGTCGCCGACGAACTTGCGCATAAAGGCGAGGTAGTCGTCGAGAATCTCTTTTTCATATATCTTGCCTCTCACGGGGGCGACGGGTGTCGGGACTCCTTCGTCGATCCACGCCTTGATCTGTCCGAGGCCCGCGTCGAAGCCGACCGCCTGGGCGTCGGTCGTTGAGACCTTCATTCCGTTGTATTCGGCGGGGTTGTGGGATGCGGTGATCTGGATGGAGGCCTTGAAACCGTAGTTGGCGGTGCCGAAATAGACCATCGGCGTCGAGGAGAGGCCGATATTGACGACATCGGCTCCGGCATCGTTGATGCCCCTGGTCGCGGCCTCGAAGATCTCGTCGGAGGAGACGCGGCAGTCGCGTCCTACAAGGACTTTGTCGGCCTTCAGAAGTTTGGGGATGAAATAGCCCACCTTGTAGGCGACTTCCTTGTCCCAGTCTTTTCCGTAGATGCCACGGATGTCATATGCGTGAAATGCTCCCATAACAGTTGTTTTTTGAGTTATCCGGTTTCAGTGCTTTTGTCATATGCGACAATCGACAAATTTACAAAAAAAAAGCAAGTCGGCAAAATTGCTGACTTGCTGCTTGCTTTTAGGTCGGGATGATCCGACTCGAACGGACGACCCCCACGTCCCGAACGTGGTACGCTACCAACTGCGCTACATCCCGAAAGAAGGGACCTCTGCGGCCCCTTCCTTAAACATCTAAGCCTGAAGCTTGTTGATGTAGAGAGCAAGACCGCTCTTGAGGTTGGCGGCTTTGTTCTTGTGGATGACGCCGATCTTCGCGAGCTTGTCGATCATTGCGAAGACTTTCGGAGCGCTCTCTTCGGCGGCCTTCTTGTCAGTTGTGTTGCGGAGGTCGCGGATAGCGTTCCTCGTGGTCCTTGCATAATACCTGTTATGCAGTCTGTGGCGCTCACTCTGGCGTATCGCCTTCTGAGCTGATTTTGTGTTTGCCATATTGTACTTTTTTTATTTCTGGTAGTGGGTAGGAGAATCGAACTCCTATTGCGGGAATGAAAATCCCGAGTACTAACCGTTATACGAACCCACCAAAAACCCCTTCAGGGGCCATATGGCCGAAAGGGATTGCAAAGGTATAAATAATTTTTCAGCAGACAAAATTATTTTTCAGATTTTTCTTTCTCCCACTCGAAAGACCAGAGCAGAGACTCCACCTGGCGGAAATACTGACGCTTGTCAAAACGAGGAGCGTAGACGAACGCCTCGATGACAATGATTTCGCTCCCGTCCCTGGAATAGAATGAGTGGGACACGAAAGGACCGCCCATATAGTCGTTGTGGACCTCCCAGAAGCCCCTTGTCTCCATAAAGTCGATGCCGTGGTACGACAGCGACTTGACGGTCGGAGCGACTCCTTCGGAGGTGGTCATATAGGTGTTCTCGAACTTACCGGGGATGTTGGCCCCGAGGATCTCGTTGCGCTTTGCGATGATTGCGTCCTTGGTGAAAATGTCTTCGCCTTCGGCAGGATAGCGGTAGACGAGGATGGCCTGGTTGGTGTACTGCCTCTCGTCCGCGGCCCAGAGGAAGTTGTCGGTGAGTTTCTTGATCTTATAGCCGGTAGGGCAGTGGAGGGCGCCGCCGCCGGTCACTTTCCTCACCGCCTCGGCGATGGTGAGCTCCTCATAGAGCTTGGCGTTGGCGATGATGCGGTTGCGCTCGGCCTGCTCGAAGAACTCAGCCATCTTGTCGCCGTCGTTCATCACGAGGGCAAGGGCGGCGTCACGGTCGGCCGCGCTGACTTGCACGACAGCCTGCGGGTGGGCCCACTGGTCGTATTTGTAGTAGACGCCGGGATTGGCCACCTGGGGATCGATGTTGATGAGTACCAGGTTGCGGTGGACCTTGAACATATTGGTAAAGCTTCCCGGAGGCACGTTGGTGAGGGAAAACAGCGGCTCCCGCTGCGCAAGGTAGGGGCAGTCCGAGGCCAGCGCATCGCGCAGGGCGCCGCCTATGGCTCCTTCCCAGGAGTCCTTGTCGATGACTGCGACGACCTCGCCCGCCTTGCCGCTCACGTTCGGCAGGAGGCTCTTTCCCCTTCCGCCGCACCCCGCGGCGACAAGGGCTATGACAGTCAGAATGAAGATTCTCGTTTTCATATCGTTATCGTATTAGGCGCCCGATGTCGTTGCCGAAGGCGAGGACCATAAGGGCGAGGAGGATGAACATACCGATGATCTGGGCCGCGTGCATAAAGCGGTCGGAAGGCTTCCTGCGGGTGAAAAGCTCGTAGAAGCCGAAGAGGATGTGGCCGCCGTCAAGACCGGGGATGGGGATGAGGTTCATCACGCCGAGCATCACCGACAGGATGGCGAGTATGCTCAGGAACTGGTAGGAGTTCCAGCTTGACGGGAACACCTGGCCTATGGCGATGAAACTGCCCACGGACTTGTAGGCCTCGGTCCTCGGGGTGAAGACGAGGCGGAGGTCCCTCAGGTAGCCCCCGATGCCGGAGAAAGTCATCTTGAATCCGCTCGGGATGGCGGAAAGGAAGCTGTACTCACGGCGGACGATGCCCGGCATAACGGTGTTGACGCCGAGGCGGCCGAGCGAATCGACCTGAAGGGCCAGGCAGAGGGTGTCGCTGTCCCTTATAATATCTACAGGAACGACTCCGCCGGCGTTCTCGCCAAGGACGGCGCGTCCGTCCTGGACGTAGGTGACCTGCTCGCCGGCAATGCCGACCACACGGTCGCCGTGGACGAGACCCGCGGATGCGTTGGAAGACCACTCCAGCACCGTGTCGATGACGAACGGCACGGCGACGTCGAACATCCCCGGAGTCGATATCACGTCGCCGAGCATACTCTGGTCGATGTAGAGATCGAGGGTGTCGCCGTCGCGCAGAACGGTCGCCTTGCGGACGTCGCGGCGGGCCAGGTCGGCCTGCAGCATCCCGAAGTCCTCCGGCACGTAGTCGTCGAAGGCGAGTATCTCGTCGCCGGTGCGGAAGCCCATATCGTAGGCCAGCTTGTTGACGTAGATGCCGGTCCCCTTGTTTGAAATGTATGCGTCGCCCCAGATGGAAAGTATTGACGTGTAGAGGATTATGGCGAGGATGAAATTGAACAGCACTCCGCCGCTCATAACGAGGATGCGCTGCCAGACCGGCTTTGTCCTGAACTCCCAGGGCTGCGGCTCTTTCTTGAGAGACTCCATATCCAGACTCTCGTCGACCATTCCGCAGATCTTGCAGTAGCCGCCTAAGGGAAGCCAGCCGATGCCGTATTCGGTCTCAAGATTCTTCAGCCGCGGGAAAAGCTTTGAGAACCAGCCGCTTTTGGTCGAGAGCAGCTTGAATCCGCCCACATCGAAGAAGAGGAAGAACTTGTCAACCCTGATGCCGAATATCCTCGCAAAAGTGAAATGCCCCGCCTCGTGGATTGCAATGAGCACCGACAGGGCAAGAATCACCTGGAGTATTTTCAGGAGGACTGTCATAGCATTTCAGCGGAGAGTCTCGCCGCCAGGCCGTTGGTGGAGAAGATGTCGTCTTCGGACGGCTCGGCGATGAATGGGACGGCGTCCATCGCGCGGGCAATCACGTCTGAGATGTCGTAGAAGCCTATTTTATCCTGGAGATAGGCGGCTACGGCGACCTCGTTGGCCGCGTTCATCGCGCAGGGGATGTTGCCTCCCTTTTCGAGGGCCTTGAACGCGAGTCCGAGGCAGGGGAACTTGTCGTACGAGGGCTCATAGAAATTGAGCGAGCCGAGCGCCGCGAAATCGATCTTCTTGTTGTCGAGCGGAAGGCGCTGCGGATAGGAAAGGGCCAGTTGGATGGGCTCGCGCATATCCGGCATCCCCATCTGGGCGATGACGGCGCCGTCCTCGAACTCGATCATCGAGTGGACGACCGACTCCGGATGGACTACGACGTGGATCCTGGACGGGGGAGTGTCGAACAGCCAGCGGGCCTCGATGACCTCGAAGCCCTTGTTCATCATCGTGGCCGAGTCTATGGTGATCTTGTTGCCCATATTCCACGACGGGTGCCTGAGGGCCAGGTCCTTGGTCGCGGAGGCTATCTGCTTGCGAGGCCAGGTCCGGAAAGG
>JAFZME010000019.1 GCA_017553405.1 Bacteroidales bacterium | reverse complement strand
GCGGCGACGCCGGCGAGCCCGCCGCCCTCGGCACCCGCCCCGACGCCCAGGCCTTCCTGGAGCTGGCCGGCAAATTAGCAAAGATCTTAGGATGACCACGGGCGGCCATGGTTTTCCGAGATAGACAGCCAAAAAGACAACCGGAGCATTCATTAATATGGAAGTAAGGGCAAAGAAGGCGTTGGGGCAACATTTCCTGACAGACCAGAGTATAGCGAAGCGGATAGTCGCGTCGCTTTCCGTCCTTGCCAACGGAGACAGTTCCATCCTTGCCGGAGGAGACAGTTCCGTCCTCGCCGGCGGAGACAGTTCCGTCTTTGACGGAGGAGACAGTTCCGTCCTCGCCGGAGGAGACAGTTCCGTCCTTGCCGGCGGAGGCCTTTCTGTCGTTGCCGGCGGCTCCCCTTCTGTCATTTCGAGCGGAGGCGAAGCCGGAGTCGAGAAATCTCCTGTTCTGGAAATCGGCCCCGGGATGGGCGTGCTTACGCAATACCTTCTCCGGCGGGAAGACATCGACCTGAAGGCGGTAGAGGTGGACGGGGAGAGCGTCGACTACCTGCTTACTCATTTTGCCGGAATGCAGGGAAGGCTGCTGCAGGCGGATTACCTGCGCCTGGACATGAACCGGGTGTTCAGCGGGCCGTACAGGATAATAGGCAATTTCCCTTACAATATTTCATCGCAGATTTTCTTCAAGATTCTGGACGACAAGGACCGTGTGCCGGAGGTCGTCTGCATGATCCAGAAGGAGGTCGCGGAGCGTATCGCCGAGAAACCCGGCAGCAAAACTTACGGCATCCTCAGCGTGCTGCTGCAGGCATGGTACGATATCGAGTATCTGTTTACGGTGGGGCCGGGGGCCTTCGCTCCGCCTCCCAAGGTTCAGTCGGCGGTCATCCGCCTGACGCGCAACGGACGCACCAGCCTGGGCTGCGACGAAAAACTGTTCAAGACGGTCGTCAAAACCGCTTTCAACCAGCGCCGGAAGACCCTGCGCAACGCCCTTAAGCCGCTGCTTGCTCAGCGCCCCGGAGCTTCATCTTCGTCATTCCCGGCCCAGAACGGTAATCTCCAGGTCTCCGCAGCCGCCATACCGGAGGATGTCTCCTCAATGCTGGACCTTCGCGCCGAGCGCCTCGGAGTCGAAGACTTCATCCTCCTCACCAACGCTATCACCGCTGTCGGTTGACGGCTATCATCATTTCGTAACCTTTCGCGAGGACGACGTGGGAGGCCCTACGTTGTCTTCGGGAGGGGGAAATGGGCGAAATGCCGGCAAAAACGCTCGCGAGGACGACGTGGGAGGTGCCACGTTGTCTTTGGGAGGGGGAAATGGGCGAAATGCCGGCAAAAATGCTCGCGAGGACGACGTGGGAGGCCCTACGTTGTCTTCGGGGAAAGAAAAGGGTCGACAAGCCGGCAAAAACGCTCGCGAGGACGACGTGGTAGGTGCCACGTTGTCTTCGGGGCAGGAAAAGGGTCGACAAGCCGGCAAAAATGCTCGCGAGGATGACGTGGGAGGCCCTACGTTGTCTTCGGGGTTTCGGAGAGGAACAAAAGAAGGGCGTTTCGTTCCAAACGGCTTGAGAATCTGCGGATTTGGAACAAACATGGGGTGTTTCGTTCCAAAAGGTGTCAGAACGTTATTCTATATCCTGCAGAGAGCCTGAGGGATACGGGATGATCTGTATAATACGATTCCAGGGTGGTGTCCCAGACGTGACGGAAGACGACGCCCGGCTGGACAAAGAAGGCTCCGTGGCGGGTGGGGTGGATCTGGACGCCGGCATTGAGGCTTCCGGAGAGAATCCAGTCGCCGGGGAGGTCGTAGCCGTTGTCGGAGGCGGTAACCTTGGTATTGATCATGTCGGATACTCTCCATGAATGGGAGATGCCGTATTCCAGCTCTGGGCCGGCGGAGAAATATACCGACAGAAGGCGCAGCTGCACAGGCGTATAGATCACATGAACCGGCAGGCCGAGGTAGCCGAGCCTGTCTTCCGTCGTGGAAACTATGGAGCCGCTGGCCGATGTGGCTACGGATGCGAGGCTGGTGTACATGAGTCCGGTTTCCAATCCCCAGTGACGCGTGATGTCGAAGCTCACCATGAGGCCGAGCTGGAAGTCCATCCTGCGGAGGATGGATGTTTCCGTGATGCGGTTGCGGCTGAGAAGGGTGGCCTCCCTGGGCGCGGACGCCATTTTGAGGTTTCCTGTCCTCAGGCCATAGTTGGTGGAAGTGGTCCGTGTGACACTTCCCGGCATGCCGGCCCCGACAATATTGGCGGCGATAAGCGGCCGGTTGCGCATGGCGGGACTTGTAAGAGGAATGGCGGTACCTGGCTGGACGGACGGCGCAGGTGCGGATTGCTGCGGTTCCGGGGCCGATTGCTGGTCAGGCGCCGATTGCGGCCGCTCAGTGCCGGCGGGCTCCTCTGTAGGAGATTGCCGGTCGGAGCCGGCAATGACGGATTCCTCGGCGCCGGCAGGACGTTCGGAGATGACATTGACAGGATCTTCGGAGCCGGCAATGACGGGTTCCTCGGCCCTGGCAATGACTGAGGCTTTGGCGCTTGAGGGAGCGGAAGCATCCTGGCGGAGATTGCCGGTCGGAGCCGGCAATGACGAATCTTGCGTGGCCGGTGACGATGAATCAGGCGAAGACGGCAATGACGAATCTTGCGTGGCAGGCGACGATGAACCAAGCGAGGCCGGTGACGATGAATCAACCGATGACGGCAACGACTGGTTGTCGTCACCGGAGACGCTTGCGGAAGCGGCCTCAACTGAAGGATCCGCGACTTCTGCGATTATGGTCGGGGAGGTGGCATTCTCGACGGGGCTGTCGGCGGCCGGGGTGCGGAGAATCAGCACCGCGGCCACTGCGGCGGCGACTCCGGCGAGCGACCACCACAG
>JAFZME010000159.1 GCA_017553405.1 Bacteroidales bacterium | reverse complement strand
CGGTACTTGCTTGTACTTTTCCTCTCAGTCTTTTCAAAGATCTCTTTAAAACCGGCCTCCGGGGTCTCCGGCTGGCCGCAAAAATCCCGCTCGTTCAAAAGCGGGACTGCAAAGGTAGAAATCTTTTTTTTATCTGCAAAAATTATTTGCAAAAAAATTCAATAGTCACCGATTCGGGGCTATATTTTGGAAATCTATACAATATAAATTAATTTTGAAGTTTGAATCATATTTTGACGATGAGGAGAATCGCGTTATATCTCGTACGATGGCTGGTCAGGCACCGGGTGGCACTTTTCGTGGCCACGGTGACCCTGGCGGTCTTCTGCGCCCTGATGATTCCCAACATCAACGTCAACACCGATATGACGAGCTACCTGCCCGAATCCTATTCTATGAAGCAGGGAATGGAGATTATGGAAACGGAGTTCACCGGGCTTGAGGAGCAGGCAAGCGGCTATTCACTGTCGCTCTCCGAAGGGATCGACGCCCTGCCGAAGGGCCTCGGAAAGACCATCATCATCGGCGTGGCGATGGCGTTCGTCGTCCTCATCATTATGTGCTCCTCATTCCTGGAGGTGGTTCTCTTCCTTATCACGATAGGCGTAGCCGTCCTGATAAATGTCGGTTCCAACGCCCTGCTGCCCAGCGTGTCACAGACGACGAATATGATTTCGCCGGTGCTGCAGATGGTCCTCTCAATGGACTACTGCATTATAATGATGAACCGCTACCGCGACGAAAGAGTCCTGGGGAAAGACCCCGTCGCGGCGATGAACCGAGCGGTCGGAGGCACCGCAGCCCCTATTTTCAGCAGCGCCTTCACGACGGTGGTCAGCCTCCTGATGCTATGCTTCATCAAGCTGAAGATCGGCGCGGACCTCGGCATCGTCCTCGCCAAGGGCGTGGCGATCTCTCTGGTTTGCACCTTCACCCTTCTCCCGGCTCTCATCATCTGGTGCAGGAAGGCGATTGAAGCGAGCCGGAAGAAGGTGCCGGTGCTGCCGGCTGCCTCGATGGCGAAGTTCCAGTTCCGCTTCCGCTATCCGATAGCGGCGCTGTTCCTTGCAGCGGTGATTGCGTTCGGAGTTCTTCAATCCCGTACGCCCATATTCTTCGCCCCTCCAGGCTGGGACAAGGACGAGGACAACACCGAGGAGAGGATCAAGCCGATGATGCTGATCTATTCCAACGAGGATGAACCGGCCATTCCGGACCTTCTGGACGAGTTCTCCGCCGACCCCAAGGTGGTTGACGCCATCAGCTATCCCTCCCTTATGGAAAAGCCGCGGACGGCAACGGAGATGATTACGCTGGTCCGCTCACTTGCCGGCGACAGGCTTCCTCAGGACATTCCCGACACCCTTCTTAATATAGTATATTACGCCCGTTCCCACCCTGACAGGACGGAGACATTCTCCCTCGCGACCTTGCAGGAGTCGGCCGAAGCCCTTAAGGCGAGCGGCCTGATGCCGGAAGGAAGGGATTTTGACATTGCCGCTATGGTCCGGAGCACGTTCGCCACCCCGGCCAAGCCGAAACCGGCAAAGCAGCCAGAGCCGGTCGTGGACCCCGCCCCGGCGGCGACCGACAGCATCGCCAATCCGGTCGACAGCACCGAAGCGGCCCCCGACTCGATTGTAGTCCACACTACTCCAACCGCACCGGACGACCCTCATACCCCGACCTACGAACGCATTACGACTCCTCTCGGTGCAGCCGAGATGGCGGAATTCCTCCAGACCAACCCCAAGCAGGTCTCGATGCTCTACCGTATGGCTGGCAAGCGCAACGGCGAGATGACTCCGGACGAGTTTATACGCTATGTCCGAAAGAACATACTCGGCAAGAAAAAATACGCGATGTTCCTTCCGAAAGGGTCGGATGAGGATATGGCGCGCACGGAAGCCCTCTACGACAAGATTCTCGCGGCGGGGCCCGACACGACTGCGGTCGCTCCTGCCCCGGCCCTGATTGCCGACGCCGGACAGACCGATTCGACAGCAATCACTCCGGCGCCTGAAGCTCCGGTGGTTAAAAAGCCGGCCCCAGTGCCCTACACCCCGCTTGACGCGCTCCTTGATATGCATCTCTCCGGCAAGAGTTACTCTTCCGGCAAGGTTTGCCAGGCCCTCCAAAAGGCAGGCATCAATGTGACGAAGGACGAGACGGATCTCCTTTATCTATATACCGCAGCAATGCGGGACGAAGGGCCGGAGACCAAAATGTCTCCTCTTGAGCTCCTTAACTTCCTGGCCGACACGATGCTGGTCGCACCGTCAATCGTCAGCGTGGCGGGCGACACCGCAAGGATTGCGGTCGTCCAGGCGCGCGACAGTCTCCTTCACGGGCTCGGCGCCCTGCGCGGCCCTGAGCACTCCGCCGCCGTCCTCCTGACGACCTACGAAGTCGAGTCCGAAAGGTCCTTCGCCTTTGTGGACAGCCTGAGGGCCGGGACCGACCGCGCGCTTGAAGGGGACCACTACTGGGTCAGCGAGTCTGAAATGTACAAGGAACTCAAGGACGGTTTCCCGAGAGAGCTGCTTATGCTGACTCTTCTCACCATCCTTGCACTGTACATTATCGTCGGTATCAACTTCAGGTCGTCACTCGTGCCCATACCATTGATAATGACGGTGCTTTCAGGAGTCTATGCCAACGTCATCGCCGGCGGGTTCGGCGGCGACGGCATCTACTATCTGGCCTATCTTATTGTGCAGGGAATCCTGATGGGCGCGACCATCGACTATTCCATCCTGTTTACGACGTGCTACCTGTATGCAAGGCAGGCGGACGGCGTCGAGGGCGCCCTGGTTGCAGCCTATAAAGGCTCTTCACATTCGATCCTCACCTCCGGCCTCATCCTGGCGCTCGTCCCGTTTGCAATGTCGTTCACGATGCAGGATGTCCTCGTAGCCGCCATCCTCAAGAACCTTTCCATCGGAGCCGCCGTAGTCCTGGTATTCATCCTCTGCCTCCTGCCCGGCGTGCTCGCAACCCTCGCCCCGCTGCTAAAGCAGCGCAAGAAGTTCAAACCGCGCAAGCGCTCCTGAAAAGGAGATTTCTCGACTTCGCTCGAAATGACAAACGGAAGGCGATACGCTCGGCCTGAAGGCCTCGGTATGACAAAGAACGCCGGCTCGAAAGGAGTCGGCGTTTTATAGCGTTCGGTGGATGATTACATCATCCCGCCGGCGGGCATTGCGGGGGCGGCGGGCTCCTTCTCCGGGATGTCGACGATGCCGCACTCGGTGGTGAGGAACATTCCGGCGACGGAAGCCGCATTCTCGAGGGCGACGCGGGCGACCTTGGTCGGGTCGATGACGCCGGCCTCGTAGAGGTTGACGAACTCGTCAGTCCTGGCGTTGTAGCCGTAGTCGGCCTTGCCTTCGCGGACCTTGTTGACGATGACGCTGGGCTCGACGCCGGCATTGGCGGCAATCTGGCGGAGCGGCTCCTCGATGGCCTTGGCCACGATGTGGATGCCGGTCGTTTCATCCTCGTTCTCGCCCTTGAGGTCCTTGAGGGCCTCGGCGGCGCGGATGTAGGCGACACCGCCACCGGGCAGGTAGCCTTCCTCGACGGCAGCGCGTGTGGCATTGAGAGCGTCCTCCACGCGGTCCTTCTTCTCCTTCATCTCGACCTCGGTCGTCGCGCCCACATAAAGGACGGCGACACCGCCGGCGAGCTTGCCGAGGCGCTCCTGGAGCTTCTCACGGTCGTAGTCGCTCTTGGTGATCTCGATCTGCTTGCGGATGAGATCGGCGCGGTCCTTGATCTCGGCCTTGTCGCCTGCACCGCCGACAATCGTGGTGTTCTCCTTGGTGATGGTCACCTTCTCGGCCTTGCCGAGCATATCGGGAGTGGCGCCCTCGAGGGTGAAGCCTCTCTCCTCGGAAATGACGGTCGCACCGGTGAGGACTGCGATGTCCTGGAGCATCTCCTTGCGGCGGTCGCCGAAACCCGGAGCCTTGACGGCTGCGACTTTGAGAGTACCGCGGAGGCGGTTGACGACGAGGGACGAAAGGGCTTCGCCCTCAACATCTTCGGCGATGATAAGGAGGGACTTCCCTTCACGGGCGATGGGCTCGAGGATGGGAAGAAGGTCCTTCATCGTGGTGATCTTCTTGTCGGTGAGGAAGACGCAGGCGTCGTCGAGCTCGGCTTCCATCTTGTCGCCGTTGGTCATAAAGTAGGGCGAGATGTAGCCGCGGTCGAACTGCATACCTTCGACGACCTTGACCTCGGTCTCGGTGCCCTTGGCTTCCTCGACGGTGATGACGCCGTCCTTCTTGACCTTGGCCATAGCGTCGGCGATGAGCTTGCCGATGTAGGCGTCGTTGTTGGCGGAGACGGTGCCGACCTGCTCGATCTTGGAGTAGTCGTCGCCGACTTCCTGGCTCTGGGCCTTGAGGTCGGCCACAACGGCCGCGACGGCCTTGTCGATGCCCCTCTTGAGGTCCATCGGGTTGGCGCCGGCGGTCACGTTCTTGAGGCCGACGTTGATGATGGCCTGGGCGAGGACGGTCGCGGTGGTCGTGCCGTCACCTGCCTGGTCGTTGGTCTTGGAGGCGACCTCCTTGACCATCTGTGCGCCCATATTCTCGAAACGGTTATCGAGTTCGATTTCCTTGGCGACGGTCACGCCGTCCTTGGTCACCTGCGGGGCACCGAATTTCTTGTCGATGACTACGTTGCGGCCTTTAGGACCGAGTGTCACCTTGACTGCATTGGCGAGAGCATCCGCACCGTCCTTCATCGCGGAACGGACGTCTACATTGAATTTGATATCTTTTGCCATGATTATTAATTATTAGATTTCTCGACTTCGCTCGAAATGACAAGTTCCGTAGAACTTAGATTATCGCGAGGATGTCGGACTGTTTGACGATGAGGTACTTCTTGTCGCCGACGGTGACTTCGGTGCCTGCATATTTGCCGTAGAGGACGTCGTCGCCGACCTTGACCTCCATAGGTTCATCTTTCCTGCCGGGGCCTGCGGCGACTACCGTGCCCTGCTGGGGTTTTTCCTTTGCCGTGTCGGGGATGTACAATCCCGCAGCCGTCTTTGTCTCGGCCTCTTTGGGCTCGACGACAACTCTGTCTTGTAGTGGTCTGATCATAATTTATAGTGTTTTGTTTTTGTCCGGAGTCGGGGAAAATCAAGTGCCGTGCCACCTGTCCAAGACTGACAAAATGTCATTAAAGGGCCTCGATGGTGGCAGTTTTTACTCTGAAAAAATTGTTGGCGCCGTCTGTCAGAAGGCGGTATTCACCGTGGTTGCCCCACGAGGCGGGGGCGTCGGCGATTGTCATATCCTGACCGGTGTTATTGGATACATACGGGGATATTATGCTGTGCCACGCACGTATACGCGCGGTCGCGGCGTTGTAATGGAACGGGCTGTCCGAAGCGACCATCTCTTTCAGATATGCGACATACTTCGCCTTGAAATCCGGATATGAGAGAATCTTCGCGATGAGCGGATAGGAGTCATTGCCCCAGTGGAGGGGATCCTGACGGCCGGAATCCATCATCAGCGAAGTCCCCAGGGTGTTGTCATAGTCGTAGGGGATGAAGAAGAACTTGTAGTCGTAGGTGTCGGTCGTGGTGAAATAGAGATAATAATTATTGTTGTTGCACCAGTAGTCGTCCCACATACCCACAACGACATTGGCCGCATAGGTCTTCAATAGGAAATCCACATCCGTCACCTGCTGAATCCACTGGTAGAAACTGTCGCCGGTCTTGCCGCTGACCTTTGCTATGAAATCCTTCAGCTGGGCATACGCGGCGGCCTTCCCGCTTTTGGTGTTGGTCTTCAGCTCATACGGAGGAGTGGCCGTGGAACTGTCGTCTATGCCGAAAAGAGATTCATCGGCATTGTTGAGACCGGCGCCGTAGCGGCACTTCCAAAGGTTGCCCTCATCCGAGAGGAAGCCCTTGTCGGCGCGGCCGGCAAGATAGGGTTTGTCGATGGACTCCTGCACCTGATAGACTCCGTAATAGGTCTCGGAAGCATCGCCAGTGACCTTCACATAGAGACGGACATACCAGCTGTTGACGGCAGTCCATATCCCGCAGCGGCGCATAAAGTCGAAACAGAAGACCTCCCTCGCATAGGCAGAATCATCCTTGAACCACTTGAGGTAGAGCTTCTTGGTGCTGCAGAGGGTGTGGGCGTCGTCCTTGACGAATTTCGGGAAATTGAGCCCGAAATGGCAGTGGTTCCAGGAAGTGCCCGGAGTCTTGTGGCCGCCGCTGCCGTTCTCGGGACGGCGTCGCGACGTGTTGCCCTTGAGCCTGACTCCGGAATTAGGGATGACCGTAGTTTCCGTACCTTTTATATATGTAACATCGCAGGAAACATATTCCTCGGTGTTGGGATCGGCGTCATAATAGCCCAGCAGCTTGTTCCACTCTTCGAGAGGGACCTCGAGGTGAAATTCCGAAAGGGCGTCCGGATCGAAAATATAATCGATGCCGTCCTGCCAGCTGTAGCTGACAGGGGTGTCCGGCGGGCCGGGAGGATCAGACGGGCCGGGAGGATCAGACGGATCATCCGAAGGATCGCCCGGCTGCTCCGAATAGTCTCCGGGAATAAGGCGGTTGCGGTCATCAGGGGTGCAGCCGGCGAAAAAGATTACCGCCACGGCAAGCGCGGCGGTTATTATGTGGTGGAAAAACCTCACTTCCTGGTGCTGAAGCGGTAGATGCACTCGTGGGTGTAGGTCTCACCCGGGTTAAGGAGAATGGACGGATATTCCGGATGGTTGGGGGAATCCGGGAAATACTGGGTCTCCAAAGCAAATGACGAACGGAAAATAAGTGGCTTGCCATTGCTTCCGACGTCGTTGCCGTCGAAGAAATTGCCGCTGTAGAACTGAAGGCCAATCTGGTCGGTCAGCACCTCGAGGAAACGGCCGCTCGCAGGGTCATAGACCGTGCAGGCTTGCTCCATACCCTCGCCCTTGCGGTCGAGACACCAGTTGTGGTCGTAACCGCGGGCGTTGCGCAGCTGCTCGTTGTCTTCGCCGAGACGCTCGCCGATGGCGTGGGGCTCGCGGAAGTCGAAGGGAGTGCCTTCGACGGAAGCGGTGCCGCCGAGAGGAATGCTGTGGGCGTCGATGGGGATATAGGAGGAGGCATTGATGGTCATCACGCAGTCTTCAATGCTGCCGGAGCCTTCGCCGGAAAGGTTGAAGAAGGGATGGTTGGTGATGTTGACCGGAGTGGGGCTGTCCGTCACGGCGCTGTAGGTGATGCGGAACTCATCCGAAGGAGTGAGCTCATAGCGCATCTCTATCGAAAGGTTGCCTGGGAAGCCTTCCTGGCCGTCCTCGTGGAGGTAAGTGAGCACAATGGAGCTCTCGTCGACGGACTTGACGTCCCATACGACATTGTCGAGGCCTTTATAGCCTCCGTGGAGCGTGGTGATGCCCGCTTCGTTGGCCGGCGTCTTGAAAACCATATCGCCGATGGCGAATTCCGCGTTGCCGATGCGGTTGGCGACCGGGCCGACGCAGGCGCCGAGGAAGCGCTCTCCGGCAGGGTGGACATAGCCCTCAAGGGAGGCGCGGCCGACCACGACGTTGTCGTAGTTGCCCTTGCGGTCGGGCGTCCAGATTGACGCGACGCGGGCGCCGTAATTGGTCACCTGGAGCACGAGGTCGGCGTTTTTCAGGGTGTAAAGTGCGACGGGCTTGCCTTCAAGGGTGTCGGCGAACGCAGCAGGGTCGAGCAGCGCGGGCTGCCTTTTTTCATTGGTGCAGGAAAATGCCGCGGCGAGGGCGGCGAGGATAATGACGATTCTTTTCATAGCATACAAAGATAATACTTATATTTGTAATCTATGGGAAAATATGATTTTGATGAAATTATAGACCGTCGCGGGACGGCATCCGTGAAATGGGACCTCTACGGCGGCGACGTGCTGCCGATGTGGGTGGCAGATATGGATTTCAAGGCGGCGCCGGCTATCCTTCAGGCACTGCAGAAGCGCCTGGACCACGGAGTATTCGGCTATCCGCTTCTCGGCAGAAGATTCTATAAGGCAATCACCGACTGGTTCAAGGAAAGGCACGGATGGACCATCCGAAAGGAGGATCTCATCCCCACGACGGGCGTCATCGCCGCCTATTCGGCCTGCATAAAAGCCGTCACGAAGCCCGGCGAGAAGGTCATCATTATGCCTCCTGTCTACAACTGCTTCTTCCCCGCCGTGCGCAACAACCGCTGCGTCGAAAGCCGCAACGCTCTTGTCTATAAGGATGGGCGTTATTCCATCGACTTCGACGACCTCGAGCGCAGGGCGGCTGAGCCGGACGCCACTGCATTGCTCCTTTGCAACCCCCACAACCCGGCGGGCCGCGTGTGGACTCGGGAGGAGCTTCTGCGTATCGGCGAGATCTGTCTCCGCCACGACGTCTTCGTCATCTCCGACGAAATCCACTGCGAGCTCACCTACCCCGGCCACGACTACACACCCTTCGGCTCCCTGCCGGAGGAGATTGCGCTCAATTCCGCTTCCTGCATATCCCCGACCAAGGCATTCAACATCGCCGGCATCCAGATCGCCGCGATTGCAGCGCCCGATGCGCAGCGGAAAGCCGCCATCGACAGGGCCATCAACGAAAACGAATGCTGCGACGTCAATGTCTTCGGAGTGGCGGCTCTCGAGGCGGCCTATCGCGAGGGCGGCGACTGGCTCGACGAGCTGCGCGTCTATCTCAAAGGCAACGCCGACTGTGTCTGCGGCTTTTTCAAAGAAAAACTGCCGGGATTCCCCGTCCTGCCGCTTGAAGGGACCTATCTGATGTGGATAGACTGCCGGAAGGCGATCCGCCCCGGAGAGCCCTCGGAAGGCTTTTCTGAACGCCTTGCCACGGAGCTCAGAGAGGGCCACGGGCTCGCCGTCTGCCCCGGCACGCTTTACGGTCAGGAAGGCGAAGGATTCATCCGGCTCAACATCGCCTGCCCCCGCGCCCTGGTGGAGCAAGGGCTCGAAAAACTCCGTCTATGCCTTGCGAATAGATAATTTTTCCTATCTTTGAGGACCATTTATTAACCGTTATATGAGAAAAATCCTAGCCACAATCCTTCTCGCGACCGTTTTTGTGAGCGCGTACGCAGAGGAGGAACCATTCTTCAAGAATGACAGCACAGAGGTCGCGGCCACCAAAGGCAAGGCCAAGAAAGCAAAGAAAGAAAAAGCCCCCAAGGATTCCATAAAGACAGGATGGAACTTCGGTCCCCTCCCCGCAATCGGCTATTCCTCGGACCTCGGCTTCCACTACGGCGCCCTCTGCGACATCTACAACTATGGTGACGGCTCCAAGTACCCCGACTACATCTACAAATTCAACGTCGAGGTTTCCGCCTACACCAAAGGCAACATCGTCCTCCACAGCTTCTTCGACTCGAAGTACCTGATCCCGGGGATCCGCGTCTCCGCCGCCATCTCGTGGTTTGCCAACAGGACCTATTCCTTCTATGGCTTCAACGGCGCCTCCTCCCCCTACATCAAGACTCTCGACAAGATCTGGAACGACAAGGCCAACTCCAAGGTCGACACTCCCTTCGATCCGGAAGGCACGGGCTTCTATCTTATGCAAAGGGACATTTTCCGTGTTATGACCTGCTTCCAGGGCAAGTTCGGCGAAAGCAACTGGGGTTGGGCCGCCGGCCTTTCCTACTGGTGGCTCACCACCGGCAACGCCCGCAACAAGAAGATCACCGCAGGGACTCCTTCCCTCTATGACCTCTATTGCAAGTACGACATCATCCCCGAAAATGAAAGGAAGGGAGGTCATCACATCGAGCTCAAGGCCGGCGTCGTCTACGACACCCGCGACTTTGAAAACGGTCCTTCCAAAGGCCGCAACCTCGAAATCTATTTCTTCGGTTCCCCCGACTTCTTCGGCAAGTGGCGCAACAACTACCTCAAGCTCGCCATCCACTACCGCGACTTCTACACCCTCGGCACCCCGAAGCTCGTCTTCGGCTATCACCTCGCCTATCAGGGCCTCATAGCCGGCAACGCTCCGTTCTATATGCTGCAGACGATCCAGAGCCTCAATATGAAGCAGATCAACACCGAAGGCTTAGGCTCCACCTGCACCCTCCGAGGCACCATCGCCAACCGCATCCAGGGCAACGGCTACGCCTGGGCCAACTTCGAGCTCAGATGGAAGTTCGTCAAGTTCGACTGGATCAAGCAGCACTGGACGCTGGCTCTCAACCCGTTCTTCGATATGGGTGCCGTCGTGCAGCCCTACAGGTGGGAGCAGATGAAGGACGCCTACAACAGGGCCTCCACGACCAGGGACTACCTCACTCTCCCGACCGAAGTCACCCTTTCCGACGGGACCGTCACCGACAAGCTCTCCGAGCGTGACGTCATCGGCATCGCCGGCGGCAAGGGCGACCTCCGTACCGAAAGGCTCCATATGGGAGCCGGAGTGGGACTCCACGTCATTATGAACGAGAACTTCAACATCTCGTTCGAGTTTGCAAAGAGCATCTACGGACACAAGGAAGACTGGATCACCCAGAACGACGGTGTGTGGGGCATGAACGTCGGCCTCAACTACATCTTCTAATGATCAAGTCCTTCTATTTCAACCCTTTAGAGACCAACTGCTACCTCATTGCCGACGAAGGCGGTGCGGTAGCAGTCGTCGATCCGGGCTGTTACGGCGACGGTGAAGCCGCCGCGCTGGAGGAGTCGCTCGAGGGCCTGAAGCCCGTCGCAATCCTGCTCACCCACGGCCACCCCGATCACGTCTATGGTGTGGCGCGGCTGGCCCGGCGATATGGCATCCCCGTAATGCTGTCCGCAGAGGACAATTACATTATGGAGCGCTGCGGCACCCTGGCGTCGATGTTCGGCCTGCACGATGTCGACCTCGGTTTCTCGACCGTGCCTGTCAGCGACGGCTCCGTCGTCAAGGTCGGCGGGCTCGAACTCCGCGCCCTGGCCACTCCGGGACACACTCCCGGCGGCATCAGCTGGTATTGCGCCTCCGAGAAGGCGGTCTTCAGCGGAGACACGCTTTTCGCCGGATCCATAGGCCGTACCGATATGCCGGGAGGCGACTACGACATCCTGATGGACAGCCTCCTCCATAAACTTATGGTACTACCGGAAGACACCCTGGTCCTTCCCGGCCACGGACCGGAGACCACCATCGGCAGGGAGGCGGCCACCAACCCCTTCCTCGAGCCCTTCAACGAAGCGCCCGGGGATGATATAGAGCCCATAGCCCTTGACGGATTTAAGTGAAAGAGTACATTAAAATAACCGGCGCGAAGGCCAATAACCTCAAGGATGTCAGCGTGGACATCCCTCGAGGCGAATTCGTCGTAGTCACGGGGCTTTCCGGAAGCGGCAAGTCGTCACTGGCATTCGATACTCTGTATGCCGAAGGGCAGAGGCGGTATATGGACACCCTTTCCTCCTACGCCAAATACTTTATGGGCGTGCTCGAGAAGCCCGAAGTGGAGGAAATCCGCGGCCTTTCCCCGATTATCGCGATAGAGCAGAAGACCACCGGGAGCAACCCGCGGTCCACGGTCGGCACCATCACCGAAATCTACGACTTCCTCAGGCTCCTCTATGCCAAGGGCTCGAGGGCTTATTCCCCCGAAACGGGGATGGAAATGGTCCGCTACACCGACGAGCAGATAGTCGACCTGATAATGGAAAACTACGAAGGCCGCAAATGCCTTCTGCTCGCTCCCCTGGTGCGCGGCCGCAAGGGCCACTACCGCGAACTTTTCGACAGGCTGCGCCGCCGCGGCTACACCGAAGTCCGTATCGACGGCGAGATACTCCCCCTCCAGGAGGTCGACGCACTGGACCGCTACAAGATCCATTTCATCGAACTTGTGGTGGACAAGCTCATCCCGGAAAGCGGCGACGACAAGAGGATACGCCGCTCGGTGACGACTGCCCTCGATGCAGGTCACGGCTCGGTGGCCGTGCTTGATATGTCTGACGGCATCCTTCGCCACTACTCGAAGCATCTCGTGGATCCGGGGACCGGGCTGTCACTTCAGGAGCCCCAGCCTCATTCGTTCTCGTTCAACTCGCCCGAAGGCTACTGCCCCCATTGCAAGGGCCTCGGTATGATAGTCGATGTCAATATCGACACAATCATCCCCGACAGGAGCAAGTCCGTGGCCGACGGGGGCATAGTGCCGCTGGGGAAGGTGCGTGAAGGGCGCAAGTTCGACATCATACGTTCCATAGCCCGCAAATACAATTTCTCCCTCTATGATCCCATAGCGGCCATTCCGGATGAAGCGGTGTCGCTGCTGGTGTACGGCTCGGACGAGCTCTTCCGTATAGGAGACGGTTCCCTGTCGGAAATGGTTCCCTTCGAAGGAGTGGTCGGCGACATCGAAGACCGGATCGTCTGCCCCGTCTGCGGCGGGACCAGGCTCAACAAGGAGGCCCTCCTTTTCAGGATAGGCGGCAAGAAGATTACCGATGTCGCCGCAATGGAGATGTCCGACCTCAAGGCCTGGCTCGACTCGGTGGAGGAGCAGCTCTCCGAAAGGGAAAGGCTCATAGCACGGGATATCTTGAAAGAGCTGCGTGACAGAGTCGGCTTCCTTCTGGATGTCGGGCTCGACTACCTCTCTCTCGACAGGCCGACCGCCTCGCTCTCCGGCGGCGAGTCGCAGAGGATTCGCCTCGCGACGCAGATCGGATCCAAGCTTGTCAATGTGCTGTACATCCTTGACGAGCCTTCCATCGGGCTCCACCAGAAGGACAACCGCAAACTCATCGCCTCCCTCAAGACGCTTCGCGACGAGGGCAACTCGGTGATGGTGGTGGAGCACGACGCCGAAACGATGCTCAGCGCCGACTGGATCGTCGACGTGGGGCCGGGAGCGGGCGAAAAAGGCGGTAAGATCTGCCTCAACGCTCCTGTCAGCGCCCTGCTCAAGCCGTCAGTCAAGCCGGATGCCGAGACTTTGAGCCACTGCGTGTTCGGCGAGTCGCTGACTCTCGACTATCTTAAAGGCATCAAGTCCATCCCCGTTCCTTCCGGCAGGAGAAGAGGCAACGGTTCCTTCCTCACTCTGAAGGGCGCTGCCGGAAATAATCTCAAACACATCGATGTCGCCTTTCCTCTCGGCTGTCTTATCGGCATCAGCGGCCTCTCCGGCAGCGGCAAATCGACGCTCATCAACGAGACTCTCGTTCCGATTATAAAGCAGAAACTCTACCGTTCGAAGAAAAAGCCTCTCGCATACGGCTCGCTGGAGGGTCTTGCCAACATCGACAAACTGATCGAAATCGACCAGTCCCCCATCGGGAGGACCCCGCGCAGCAATCCCGCGACCTTCACGGGGGTATTCAGCGACATCCGCCTTCTCTACGAAAACACCCGCGACGCCAAGGTCCGCGGCTTCAAGGCCGGGCGCTTCTCCTTCAACATCCCCGGCGGACGCTGCGAGGAGTGCAAAGGCGCGGGCATCAAGGTCATCGAGATGAATTTCCTGCCTTCAGTCAATGTTCCCTGCGAGGAGTGCCGCGGCCGCCGCTACAAGGAGGACACGCTCGCCGTGAAATACAAGGGCAAGAACATCAACGACGTGTTGGAGATGCCCATCAGCGAGGCCTATGAGTTCTTCAAGCCGGTGCCCCGCATCGCCGCCAGGCTGAAGGCCCTGGTCGACGTGGGCCTGGGCTACGTCCACCTCGGCCAGTCGGCGGTGACTCTCTCCGGCGGCGAATCCCAGAGGATGAAGCTTGCCGCCGAGCTCTCCCGCCCCGGCACGGGCAACACCCTCTATATTCTCGACGAGCCCACGACCGGTCTCCACTTCGAGGACATCAAGGTCCTCCTGGGCGTGCTCGACAAGATAGTCGATGCAGGCAACACCGTCATCATCATCGAGCACAACCTCGACGTCCTCAAGAGCGTCGATTACATATTCGACCTCGGCCCCGAAGGCGGCGCCCGCGGCGGCCGCGTCATCGCCTCCGGCACTCCGGAGCAGCTTGCCGCCAACCCCGACTCCGTCACCGGCGTCTACCTCCGCGACGCGCTCGGTGCACAAAAATAGGGGCGTTTTGTGCACGGGAGGCCGGTTTTGCCGTTTCGGTGTACAAAAAAAGGGTGTTTTTGTACACGGCAGGTCGGGATTACCCCTTCGGTGCACAAAAAAGGGGTGTTTTTGTACACGGATAGGAGTTTCGAAAAAGTTAGTAAATTTGCGATATGAAAATTCTTATAATTGACGACGAAAGGGCGATAAGGAACTCCCTCAAGGAGATCCTCGAAATGGAAGAGTACACGGTGGAGACTGCGGAGAACGGCACTGAAGGATTCGAGAAGGCATTGAAGGAAAAATTCGACGCGATCTTCTGCGACATCAAGATGCCGGGGATGGACGGGACGGAGGTGCTTGACAAGCTGGTCGAAGAAGGCGTAGAGAGCCCCGTGATAATGATTTCCGGCCACGCCGACCTGGACCTGGCCGTGACCTGCATCAAGAAGGGCGCCTTCGACTTCATCGGCAAACCGCTCGACATCAACCGCATCCTCATCACCATCAAGAACGCGACCGACAAGGCCAACCTCGTCTCCCAGACGCGTATTCTCAAGAAAAAGGTCTACGGCCAGGACATAGTCGGCAGTTCCGAGCCGGTCGTCCATCTCAAGGAGATGATTGAAAAAGTGGCGCCGACCTCCGCCAGCGTCCTCATCGTTGGCCCCAACGGCAGCGGCAAGGAGCTTGTGGCCCAGAACCTCTACCAGATGTCCAAGCGCTCGATGGGCCCTTACGTGGAAGTCAACTGCGCCGCGATTCCCCCGGAGCTCATCGACAGCGAACTCTTCGGCCATAAGAAAGGCTCCTTCACCTCCGCCATCCGCGACCACAAGGGCAAGTTCGAGCAGGCCGACGGCGGGACCATATTCCTCGACGAGATAGGCGATATGTCACTTGCCGCCCAGGCCAAGGTCCTCCGCGTCCTTCAGGAGAAGAAACTCACCCCCGTCGGCGGCGACAAAGAGATTTGCGTCGACGTCCGCGTCATAGCGGCGACCAATAAAAAGCTCCACGAAGAAATAGCCAGAGGTACATTCCGCGAAGATTTATATCACCGCCTCAGCGTCATAGTCATCAAGGTCCCTTCCCTTGACGAAAGGAGGGACGACATACCCGAGCTCGTAAGCCATTTTGCGGAAAGGATAGCCTCCGACAGCGGCGAGCCGGTCAAGGCTTTCTCCCCCGAAGCCATCGAACTCCTCAAGAAGAGAGAGTGGCCGGGCAATATCCGCGAACTCCGCAACGTCGTCCACCGCCTCATCATCCTCGGCGGCGACCCGGTCTCGGCGCAAGACATCATTGACAACGTAGAATCCATCCAATAATGACAGTCCCCGACATCACCATCGCTATAGACGGCTATTCCTCCACCGGAAAAAGCTCGTTTGCCAAACTCATAGCCTCCACCTTCGGATTCCTCTATCTCGACTCCGGAGCGATGTACCGCGGAGTCACGCTTTTCGCAATGGAAAGCGGGATGATCTGCGACGGGGTTATCGACGAAAAAGCCCTCGAAGCTTCCATTGGCGGGCTCGACCTCCACTTCCGCCGCGACGACGGCGCCACGACTCTCTGGCTCGGCGACCGCTGCATCGAGAGCGAGATCCGCACGCTCGAGGTCTCGAGTTTTGTCAGCCCCGTGTCGGCCATTCCTTTCGTACGCGCTTACGTCGACGACAAGCTCCACTCCTTCAGCGTGGGCGGACGCGTCGTGATGGACGGACGCGACATAGGCACGACAGTGTTCCCCAATGCCGAGCTCAAGATATTTATGGTTGCCGACGACAAGGTCAGGGCGCAGAGGCGCTTCGACGAGATGGTCGCCAAGGGCCAGAGCCCCGTTTTCGAGGACGTCCTCAAAAACCTCCGCGAGCGCGACCACATCGACTCCACCCGCAAGACCTCGCCTCTCCGCCAGGCGGAGGATGCCTTTGTCCTCGACAACTCTTCGATGACTATGGATCAGGAGGTTGCCTGGATCCGTGGCCTCATCCAGGGCCGTTTCGGCATTCTTTACTGATGACGAGAAGGGTTGAAATAGACCCGAAAGCGGGATTCTGCGGCGGAGTCATCCGTGCCATCGGCAAGGCCGAGGCCTTTCTCGAAAGTTCCAGCAAGCTTTTCTCCCTCGGCGCCATTGTCCACAATGAAGCCGAGCTCGACCGCCTTGCCGCAAAAGGGCTGTCAAGCGTAAAGTCGGTTTCGGAAGTGCCGGAAGGCGAGCCCATCCTCATCCGCGCCCACGGAGAGCCCCCGGCGACCTACGCTGAAGCGGCGTCCCGCGAAATCATCGACTGCACCTGCCCCGTGGTGCTTCAGCTGCAAAAGCGTATTCGCGAGGCCCACACCAGGCTCCGCGAAGGCGGCCGCCACGGCACTCTCGTCATTTTCGGGAAAATAGGTCACGCGGAAGTTCTCGGCCTTCTCGGCCAGGTGGACGGAGACGCCATCGTTGTCGAGGACAAGGGGATGCTGGAAGAAGCCCTCCGAGGAATCGACCTTAACGAGAAGGTCGAAGTCTTCTCCCAGACGACCAAAAGCCCTGCGGACTATAAGGAACTCTGCGACGCGATTGCGGAAGCGATGGAAAAGGTCCGCGGAGTGCCCCCGGGAAGCGACCTGGTAATCAACGACACCATCTGCTCCCAAGTCGCCTCGCGCTACAGTTCGCTCAAGGAATTCGCCCTGTCCCACGACGCCATAGTATTTGTCTCCGGCGCCTCAAGTTCCAACGGCAAAGTGCTCTTCGAGCTCTGCAGGAAGGTCAATCCGCGCACCTTCCGCATCGGCTCGTCCGCCGAAATCGATCCTTCCTGGTTCCGGCCGGAAGACAGCATAGGCGTCTCCGGGGCCACATCGACTCCGAAATGGCTCCTTGAAGAAGTCGCGGAAAATCTCAAAGGAATATAAGCGAGGAGAGTGCCTCTGGAGCGAGGATGCGCGACGCCGCGTCGTGCAGGCGCTCCGGCGTCACCGCCTCCAGCAGCGCCCGCGTCTCTGACGAGGGCGTCACCTTGCCATATGAGATAAGGCTTTTGCCCATAGAAAGGCAGCGAGCCTCGCCGCTTTCCGACGAGACGGCCATCTGGCCGAGAAGCTGCCGGACCGCCGCCTTCAGCGACGAGGCGGCCATCGGCGCCGAGCAGAAACGGTCGAGCTGGCGGCGTATGGCCACGAGGCATTTTTCAAGATTGGGCCTGTCGCAGCCAAAGGAGATGGCAAGGATACCGGTGTCGGAATACTGAGTGTAGGAGCATTCGACTCCGTAGACCCAGCCGTGCTTCTCCCTCAGAACTCTGCCGAGAATGGAGTTTGACGCCGGACCGCCCAGAATGTTGGCAAGAAGGAACACCGGGTAGCGGGCCTCGCCGTCGAAAAGCGACGGGGCAGGGCCTCCGATGACGGCATTGACCTCGTGGTTGCGCTTGTCAACCCTTTTCGTGAAAGGCGCCGGAGCCAAATACGTCATCGCAGGGCGGGCGACTTCCCCGGAGCCGCCCTTGAAGACCGGTTCCGTGAGTTTAATAGCCAGCCTTTCAAGCGAAGGCTCGTCGTCAGGAGCGACTATCGTGAGCGCCATCCTGCCCGGGATGAACATCTTCGCGTAGTAAGCGCGAAGGTCGGCGGGAGTGATTTTCTTTACCGATGCCACCGTCCCGAGAATGGAACGGGAGAGCCTGTGGCCGTCGAAGAGCATCTCCTCGAAACGGTCATAGACGTCCTCGAAAGGATTGTCCTTGTAGGAGATGATTTCATCCAGGACGACTCCCCTTTCCGTCTCCACTTCGTCGTCGGGGAACGAAGCTTCGCTGGCAAGCTCCAGAAGGAGCGAGACCGCCTTCGGAAGGTCGTCCTTGAGTACCGTGGCGTGGAGAACAATCTCCTCCTTTGTAGTGAATGCATTGAGCTCTCCGCCCAGGCGGTCGAGACGGGAAGATATGTAAGACGAACTGCGGCGCTTTGTCCCCCTGAACAGGTTGTGCTCCATAAAATGGGCGATGCCGGCGGGGAAATCTCCCTCGTCGGCAGTGCCGCAGCGCACGGTCAGGGCACACCACGCCACGGAACGGCCACCGGTTGCTACTGCATAGCGGAGGCCGCTTCCGGTGATGCCTTCTCTCATCTGGGCTTTGCGATCTTCTTGAGGTCGGAAGTCAGGAAGCCGACACCGGTCTTGCCGGTGATCTTGTGACGGGCGGTGTAGTAGAGCTTGTGGTCATCGGCGCCGATGAGCATCTTGTGGCACATCGAACCGGCTGTCGGCTCCAGAGGGGCGACGACGAAGCTCACGAGAGTGTTGTAGGTCCCCTTTGCGAGTACTTCGTCCACGTCGTCCTCGTCGGTGACCACGATGTCCTCGTCGATATACTTGACCTTGTCAGCTTCCTTGACGCGGAAACTGAGGTCGTCATTGGCCATATAGATCCTCTTGATGCCGGTGGCGGGGAGGTTGCGGTTGTAGAGGCCGAGGCCGGCGAAGGAGGCAAGCTCCTTCTCGATGGCCTTGAGGGTGTAGTTCTGGATGATGTCCAGGAGGGCGGGGAGGAATGCCGTCTCGCGGCCGAAGCCCTTGACGGGGCCGCAGGGGATGGAAACGACCTCTGTCATTGCCCCGATGCCGTCGACCGCCTCCGGGCCGCCCTTGACAAGGGTAAGGAATTCAATCCCGGGAGAGATCTCGTGGCCATACTGACCGGAGACGTAGGTCAGGAAATAAGTGTTGGGGGAAGTCTTGGCGGCCTCGAACTCCTCGGCCGTGCAGAACTCGAACGGCGAGATGGTCCAGCGGTCGACCACATCCTTGCGGAGGAAGGAGTCGGCCATATCGTTGCCGGTGAGGACTACCTTGGTGATACAATCCTGGAAATCGGCGATTTTGAACTTCTTGGTCTCAAGCTTGGCCTGTGCCGCTGCGGCTACGCAAAACAGCACGGCTGCGATGCAAATAACAATCTTTTTCATATCCCAAATTTAACAATCACAAAGTTAACTAATTTTCTTATATTTGTAAGTTATGAGCCAATATATAGTATCAGCAAGAAAATACAGGCCGGAGTCGTTCGGGACACTCATCGGCCAGGACAATATCGCCCGCACCCTCAAAAACTCCATCGCCCGCGGACAGCTCGCCCACGCCTATCTCTTCTGCGGCCCCCGCGGTGTCGGCAAGACGACGACGGCGAGGATCTTCGCCAAGATGATCAACTGTACAAACCCCGGGCCTGATATGGAGCCCTGCGGCGAATGCGAGTCGTGTATGTCCTTCAAGGAGGGCAGGTCCTACTGCATCCACGAGCTCGACGCCGCCTCCAACAACAGCGTTGACGACATCAAGACCCTGATGGAGAAAGTCCAGGTGCCGCCGCCCGTGGGCAAGTACAGCGTCTACATCATAGACGAGGTCCATATGCTCAGCCCGTCGGCTTTCAACGCCTTCCTCAAAACCCTGGAAGAGCCGCCGGCACACGCCATATTCATCCTTGCCACGACCGAAAAGCACAAGATACTCCCCACGATCCTTTCCCGTTGCCAGACCTACGACTTCAACAGGATCAGCGTAGGCGACGCGGTCAGGAACCTCCGGATGATTGCCGAAAAGGAAGGTGTAAAGATCGACGACAAGTCGCTCCACGTGATTGCCACACAGGCCGACGGCGCGATGAGGGACGCCCTCACCATCTTCGACCAGACCGTCGCCTTCTGCGGGACCGACGTCCACTATGAAGACGTCATCCGCAACCTCAACGTCCTCGACTACGAGTACAGCTTCTCCCTGGTCAACGATTTCCTGAAGGGCGACTACGGCTCCGCCCTGCTCACCCTCGACAAGATACTCGCCAAAGGCTTCAACGCCCTCCACTTCGTGGCGGCGCTGAGCTCCCACCTTCGCAACCTGGTGGTCGCCAGGACCGCAGGGCTCGACGCCCTTCTCGACCTCCCCGAGTCGCTGAAAGCCGACTACAAGGAGCAGGCGGGCAGATGCTCGGTAAAATTCCTCTACGACGCCCTCGGCATCACCGCCCAGTGCGAGTCCGGCTACAAGGCCGCCGTCAACCCCCGCCTCCACATCGAGTACGCCCTTATGCGGCTCTCGTTCCTCAACGCCGCCCCCGCAGCGGAGGCCCCGAGACCGGTCGCAGCCCCCACCCCAAAACCCGCCGCCCCGAAGGTCGAGCCCCAACCGGAACCGAAGCCCGAACCGAAAGCCGAACCTGCCCCTGCAGAGCCCTCCCCTGTCATTTCGAGCGAAGTCCCCCCTGTCATTTCGAGCG
>JAFZME010000158.1 GCA_017553405.1 Bacteroidales bacterium | reverse complement strand
TATGCAAAACAGCCCGTTTTTGCATACGAGTCGACCTTGGACCCCAGTTCGTGTGCAAAACAGCCCGTTTTTGCATACGAACCAGGCAAAATCTTCAACTCGTAGGCAAAAAGGCCTGTATTTGCCGACGACATCCATTCAGGAGACAATCTTCTTCTCCCCGGTGCCGGTGCCGAGGCGGGGAAGGATGGCGAGCTCCTTTTTCCGCTTTTCTTCCAGTTCGTGGTAGATTGCGTCAAAACGGGATTGCACCTCATTGATGATGGTGATGTAGCGAGGGAGACCGTCCAGGTTATAGTGCTTCATCCTCCACCTTCTCCAGCGAGAGGTCGGTGATGAGCTCGGCGAGGTCTTTGTTGCCGAGGGACGCGATTTTCTTGCGCGGGACGCTGCGGATGATAAGCCAGAATAAGCCTTCGGCATCGCTCATATAGGTGAAGGCGCAGTGGGCGATGATGTAGCGGGCGGTGAACTTCCGGAGCTCCTCTTTGGAGCCGGACTGAAGGATGTTGCGCAGGCGTGTCCTGACATAGTGGCTGAGGGTGATGTCGGTCCGGACGCCGTCTTTCACGAAAAAGACCTTCGGCCGGCCGTCCTCGAGGATGAACTGCAGCTCCAGCCCCGAGAATTTCATAAAATTGTCGAGGGTGTAGAAGCTGGTGTAGATGAAATCCTTGCCTCCGCTTCCGACGGGGTGATTCCCTCTGGCGATCAGGCGGTCGAAGCGGTCCTGAAGCCTGCGCCAGGCGCGGCACTCGCCCTTGACCATACGGATGTAGGCAAGCCGCCCGGCGACGACTCTCTCCATATTATGGGCCTGGCCGAACCACACGCCTTTGGGTACATAGCGTCCGACGAACTTCAGGAAGGCGGCGGAGCGGCCGTGGCGCTGCCAGATGTAGAGGAGGTTGTCGAGGTCGCGGATATATGCTCTTGATATGTTGACCTTGTCGTTGACGACAAGTCCGGTCACTTCCTGCCTTGCGCTGCGCACCTGCAGGCGCGTCTTCTTTTCGTTGAGCTCGAAATGCTGTCCGAGGACAATCCTTCGGAGCTCCGCCATAAACTCGCCGCCTTCCTGATAGACATTGTGCATACTGCTGAAGGTGATGTCGTCGGCGTAGCGGGTGTAGTGGAGACCGAAGCGGCGGGCGAGGCCGCGGAGCCTGCGGTCGAGATTGCGGCAGACGATGTTGGTCAGGACGGGGGAGGCGGGGGATCCCTGGGGCAGGGCAATCCTTTCAGGCTCATCCTCTCCGTTGAGGCAGGTGCAGCACAGGCCGGCAACAGCGTCGGCGATGCGGTCGTTGAAGTTGAAAGGGCTCGTCTTCAGTGTCGCCCACACGCGGGACTTCGAGATGCTGGGGAAGAAGTCCTTGAGGTCCGTGTTGAAGACGTAGTTCATCCCGGCGTGGGCTCTGGCGTTGTCCACGATGGACCTTTCCCTGACGAATCCCGTGACATCCTCCGGGGCGTCGTAGAAGGCCTTGAGAAGGGTGTTGGTGCAGCGGAGCAGCGACTTGAGCATCTTCGTCGGGGCGGAGATGGTCCTAACTCCGCCGGATTTCTTCGGGATGGTGAAGGTATGGTAGTGCTTGCGGTTCCTCCTCGGGGAGCAGAAGTGATATAGCTGATCGTGGGTGAAGGGGAAGGCCTTGCCGCCCAGCTCATCCACCTTGATGTGGTTGAGGAGGGAAAGCAGGTCGCTCTGGCATTCCATAAGGGATGCCGCTTGTCTGATGGCGGTGTCTGTCATTTTGTTTCAGGAAAAAGGTCCTGACATACCGGAGTTCGTTTTCTTTGTATTAATGCAGGCTCGAAGAGACTGCGCTGTTGAGCGCCCCTTAGCGCTAAACAGCCATAAATACACTCAATGTGCAAGGCACATATGGTGATACTGTGCGAAATCGCAGATTGAAGCGCAGTATCGATGTAACGCGGCGACATTGGTGTTGTCCGGTTTCCCGGACACCTGTCAATCGTGACGGGCAAAAGTCAAAAGTTTGCTCCGGTATGTCAAAGACCGTGGACTGCAAATGTAAAGAATTCCTTCTGAATTCCAACACAAAAATATGAGAATTTGGCGAAGCCTTTTTTCGCTTTTTGCCGGCTATCCCAGAGCCTCGTAATTCGCCCCCGCGCGACGGAAAATTTCCTTCAGTTCGTCCCGTATTTTCTGCGGTTCGACGACTATCACAGAGCCTCCGAAGGAAGCCATAGCGGTGATGAGCTCGTTGTTGGGACGGCAGCTGATCACGAAGAAACGGCAGTCCGAGAGGGTGGGATATTTCTTCTTGAATTCACGCTCCACGGAGGGGTTGACTTCGTCCTGGGACGGATGGATGAACTTGGTCCGGATGTAGTCGACGGCCTGCGGCTTCACGGCGAAGTAGATGTCCTCCATCTCCACTCCCTTCTTCAGGGTGACGCCTACGATGTCCTCGAAGAGGGCGTCGATGTCGACAGGAGTGTCTATATATGGAATGTCCTCCATATACTCGACCTTGCCGTTCATACGGTCGAGCGCGTAGTTGTAGATCCCGTCCGGGACGAACGGGTGATTCTTGCTGCCTATGGGGTTGCAGATGAGGAACCAGCGGTTGTTGTGCTGACGGAGCTGGTAGGGGTGGACGGTGGTGGGGGAGTACGGCTTGTCGGCGTCCTGGAACCGGCGGTAGCCGAAACGGATGACTTTCCTTCGGGATATGGCGGAGAACAGCTGCCCCAGCAGGTTGTCCGGAATCTGGAGGACGTTGGTCCTTGAGAACGATATTATCGGCCTCTCCTTCTTCTCCTGCCGGACATCGAGCTTGCGCTTGAGGGTCTCCAGCCACTTGAAGTTCTCCAGCCCTTCGAACTGGCCCAGGCTGGCTATGGCCTCCCGGAGGATCTCCTCCTCGTCGCCGGTGAGCTCCTGGTAGAATATCGGGTCGGCCTGGTCGGCATAGCGGACGGTCCCTTTGCCTGCAGCGCCGCGCAGAATCTTCTTGCCGAGCTCCTCCTCCAGCGCCTTTATGTCCTTCTGTATCATACGGATGGATACGGAAGGACACTCGCGCGAGACGGCTTGCCAGATTTCTCCGGTTGTATAGTCCTTTTGCGGGTCTGCCAGCATCCGGTCTATGATCCGGTAGCGACCCATCGCGTCTTTGTTGACAGGCATAGTCTTATCGTTTAGTGTTGCAAATGTAGGCATTTTCCGCGAAACCTATATTCGCGGAAAAGATACTTTTGTTAAATGCATTATTTATGGTATCTTTGTGTGATTAATACACAGGTGTATGGCAAAAAAAGGAGTTTACACTTATGAGTACCCGCATCCGGCGGTGACGGCGGACTGCGTGGTTTTCGGCTATGACGGGAAGGAGCT
>JAFZME010000018.1 GCA_017553405.1 Bacteroidales bacterium | reverse complement strand
GCGCCGTGTCCTCGGGCGTGAAGAAGCCTTCGTCGCAGAAGACGTCGATGAAGTCCGCCAGGCGGGCGGCTTCGGGCGTCATATCGATGACGGCCTGCACGTACGCCTCGTGGCTGTAGCCGCGCCCCACGGCGTGAGCGCCGAGGAAGGTGCTTTTCACTGCCGCCGGGACGCTCTTTTTGATACGGTCGATAACCCGCAGCATTTTCATCTCATCCTCCGGATTGAGGCCGTAGCCGCTCTTTATCTCCATCGCGACGGTGCCGTGGTCCATCATTTCGCGCACACGCACCATCGACTGCTCGTAGAGCTCGTCCTCGGAGGTACGGTGGAGCAGGTCGGCGGAATTGAGTATTCCCCCTCCCCTCGCGGCAATCTCCTCGTAGGAAAGCCCCTCGATCTTGTCGAGGAACTCCCCTTCCCTGCTCCCGGCATACACGATGTGTGTATGGCTGTCGCAGAACCCCGGCATCACCATCCCGCCGGCAGCGTCGATGACGCGGGAGATTTCTCCGCGCGAGCCCTCGGCTCTTGGTCGAAATGACAAAGAAGGCGCTTCGCCTGGTCGAAATGATTCCTTTGTCATTTCGAGCGGAGGCGCAGCCGCAGTCGAGAAATCTACTATCACGCCGTCCTCGACGAGGAGCCAGGCGTTCTCGAGGACGCCAGTCTCACGCATCTCCTTTCCCGCCTTCCACGCCACGCCCTCCGGCACGATGCCAACAAGGAGGCCGATGTTTTTAATTAAAGTCTTCATTTTCTACAATAAGATTCCTCGACTACGCTCGGAATGACAAAAGGAGATACGCTCGCATTCGCTCGGTATGACAACTCATTGCTCTTCGCGGAGGAATTCGACAGATTTGGCGATGAGGGGGTGCATATAGGTGTCGTTGCCGATGAATGGGACGATACGGCGGTAGGAGGAGAAGATCGCCTCGAGCGCCGGGGAGGACTTCGCCGGGTGGCGGAACTCGAGCGCCTGGGCGGCGTTGAATAGCTCGATGGCCAGCACCGTCTCCACGTTGTCGACCACGCGGACGAGCTTCGTCGCGGCATTGGAGCCCATACTCACGTGATCCTCCTGCCCCTGCGACGAAGGGATGGAGTCGCAGGAAGCCGGATGGCAGAGCCCCTTGTTCTGGCTCACGATGGAGGCCGCCGTGTACTGCGGAATCATAAATCCGCTGTTGAGACCGGGATTGGCTACCAGGTACTTAGGCAGGCCGCGGAGACCGTGGATGAGCTGGTAGGTGCGGCGTTCGGATATGCTGGCAAGCTCGGACATCGCGATAGCGAGGGCGTCCATCGGTATGGCTATGGGCTCTCCGTGGAAATTGCCGGCGGATATGATCATATCTTCATCGGGGAAGACATTCGGATTGTCCGTGACGGAATTGATCTCATTCTCTATGACGGACTTGACATAGAGGATATTGTCCTTCACAGCGCCGTGGACCTGCGGAATACAGCGGAAACTGTAGGGATCCTGCACGTGCTCCTTCGGACGGGCCATCAGCTCGCTCCCCTCCAGCAGTTCGCAGAAACGCTTGCCCGTCTCAATCTGCCCGTTGTGGGGGCGGATGTTATGGGTGAGCGGGAGGAACGGCTCTATGCGGCCGTCATAAGCATCCAGCGACATCGCGCCGATACGGTCGGCCCAGCGGGACAGGCGCATACTCTTGAGTATGGACCACACGGCGTGGGCACTCATAAACTGCGTACCGTTGAGAAGGGCCAGGCCCTCCTTCGACTGCAGGCGTACGGGCTCCCAGCCGAGCTCCTTCCAGAGCTCCGCCGCAGGGCGGATCCGCCCCTTGTAGAGCACCTCTCCGAGGCCGATGAGCGGCAGGCAGAGGTGGGCAAGCGGGGCCAGGTCGCCGGAGGCTCCCAGCGAGCCCTGCTGGTAGACCACCGGCAGAATATCGTTATTGAACATATCGATAAGCCTCTGCACCGTCACCAACTGCACGCCGGAATGGCCGTACGAAAGGTTCTGCACCTTCAGGAACAGCATCAGCTTCACTATCTCGGGCCGTACCGTCTCGCCGGCGCCGCACGCGTGGGACATCACCAGGTTGTGCTGCAGCTGCGACAGGTCCTCCTTCGGGATGGTCACGTTGTAGAGCGAGCCGAAGCCCGTCGTGATGCCGTAAATGGGCGTCTCCACGTCCTCCATCTTGCGGTCGAGATACTCCCGGCAACGCACTATCGCGCTCTTCGCTTCTTCGGAAAGCTCCAGCGAGGCGTGATTGTCAATTACTTCCTTCAGGCGCTCCAGGGAGAGCCACTCGTTTGATATTTTGTGAATCATAGTGATTATTTAGATTTCTCGACTTCGCTCGAAATGACAGATGGGGCGCTCGAAATGACAACTGAGCGTAAAAGAGCTTCATCAGCGAGGTTGGGGACGGTGACGCGGAGGCCGGGGGTGCGGGCCATTTCGCGCTCGAGGGCGAAACGGGCGGCGTCGTTGCGCGCCCAGGAGCGACGGGCGATGCCGTTGTTGACGTCCCAGAAGAGCATTTCGCGGATGTGGCGGGCGCTGTCGTCGCTGCCGTCGATGACCATACCGAAACCGCCGTTGATGACCTCGCCCCAGCCGACGCCGCCGCCGTTGTGGATGGATACCCACGTCGCGCCGCGGAAAGCGTCGCCGATGACGTTCTGGATGGCCATATCGGCAGTAAATCTCGAGCCGT
>JAFZME010000157.1 GCA_017553405.1 Bacteroidales bacterium | reverse complement strand
TAGCCCGCGCCGGCACGCGAAGCGCCGTACACGATCGTCCCGTCCTTGGAGACCGCCATACCGCCATACGAGCCCTGGTCGCAGTTGAGCGCCTGCACCAGCTGGCCGGTCGTGCGGTTGAAGACGCCGCAGTTCTGGTTGATGAAGGCGCTGTCGTTCTCCTTGAGGCATATCGCGACATAGTTGCCGAAGACCGGCGACGCGAGGAAGCGGTACGTCGACTTCTCACCCGTATTGAAATACCAGTTGAGACCGGCGCAATCAGGCTTGATGGAGAACAATCCGCCCTGACCGGTGGTGGTCGACTGGGGCTTCTCGTAGAACTGCACGGCGATATACACGTTGCCTTCGATGTCGATGGACGGAGTCGGCGTCTGGTTCCTTATGGAAGGATTGGACGGGTCGTTGTACGTGTAGGGGTTCGCACCGTTCTCGCCGATGTTGTAGCTGCCCTTCTGGTTGCCGGAAGGATCGAAGCAGACCAGGTGGTAGCCGGTGGAGCTGACGTAGATGCTGGATCCGTCAAGCGAGACCGCAGGCGAGGTCCAGTAGACATAACCGGCGGTGTCGTAGGACTTGCTCCATTCCACAGCCATATCGTGCCCCTCGGATTTCTGCACTGAAAGAGTCTTGCTCACAGTGTCCGAAGCGCCGAAATTGTCCGTAACGGTCAAGGTGACGGTGATGACATTTCCCCAGGAGATGAAAGTCACGGAGGGGTTCTGCTCGGTGGATGTCACGCCGCCGATATCCCACAGCCAGGAGACAATCCTGCCGGTGTTATCGGTCGAACGGTCGGTAAACTGGATGACCTCGTCCTGGATGGCCACTTCCGGAGCGTCGAACGCCGCGACCGGAGGCTCGTTGTTGTTATAGACCTTGACCACCTGCGTATATGTGTCGGGAGAAGCGACTCCTTCTTCCGCATACACGGTGAGCGTCACTGTGTGTTCGCCGACCGAGGCGAAACTGACCGTCCCGATCTCGTTCTCGTAGCTCACGTTGCCGTCCCACTCCCACTTGCAAAGGCCGATGGTCGTGTTCGACGCCGAGGACAGGTTCTCTATGACAATATCCTCGAAGACCTCGCAGACATCCTTGTCTATTGTGAAATATGCCTTGACCGAAGCTTCCTTCTTGCACGAGAAAAGTGCAAGGGCAGCGACAAACAAGACTAATGCTCTTTTATTCATAGCGCTTAGAATTTCAGGATTGCATACACGGGATAGTGGTCGGAAATGAACTTGTGTCCCTCCCAGCTCTGCCTTACCGTAACGAACTTGCTGCACGAGGAGAATCCCCGGTAGAAGACGTGGTCGATACGCGTCGAAGACGAAGGATTGGAGAAACCGTTGAAGGTACCGTAGGCATCACCCGTGACGGCCGTCACCCTGGCGTTCACGAACGTCTGGTACATATCGTCGAATATCTCGTCGTCGTCGGAAGTGTTCCAGTCGGCGGTAAGCACCACCGGCAAGTCGCCGCAGTTGGCACGGATGAAATCCATAATCACGACCATCTCGAATCCCCTCACCTGGGTAAGGTCGAGGTGGGTGTTGATGTGATAGAAGGTATTGCCGCTCTTGTTATGGATGACCTTGGCCCACGTAGCGCAGCGGTAGTGCCCCGCGGAAGGGTGCTTGCTCACGACATTGGGCGTCTCCGTCAGCCAGAAAGTCCCCCAGTCGACGACGGTGACGGAATCCCTCAGGTAGAATATCGCGACCTGTTCCCCGTTGGTGGTGTTGTCACGGCTCACCCCTATCACGTCGTAACCGGGGCAGTTGTTCTTGATGTCGTCCCTTTGCGATTTCTGGCACTCCTGCACACCCATAAGCACGGGACGCATAGTGTTGACCATCGCGTAGCAGGAGGAACGCCGGTTGACCCAGTTGTCGTCCGGGTTGGTCTCGCTCGCGCTGCCGTACCTGACGTTGAACGACATCACCATCAGCGAAGGCTTGCCGTCATCGACGACCTCGTCGTCATAGTACCACCTGTTCTTGTCTATCTCCTGCTTAATGCGGCCGTCTTTACCCATTTTACCACAGCCCACCAGCGAAAGAGCGCAAAACATAATCAATATCGTCTTTTTCATATTACCATCCGGGATTTTGGTCAATAACATACCCCCTGTTAGCATAGTCGCGGACAATCTGGGCGGGAACAGGCCTCAGATACTGCCTGCCGTCGTCGTACCATTTGCGCTTGAGCGCCAGCTCGTAGCGGAGGTCATATCCGCCGGCCGGGTTGGGGTCGGCGTGAAGGCCCTGCTCCTGACTTTCCTCGGGAAGTATCTTCACATAAATACCCTTGTAGGCCGCAGACACTTCGGTCAGCTCCTTCTGCGTGAAATAATAATCGGCAGCACCGTCGCCGTTGACGTCGAACGGCGTGTCGAGGGCGGGGAAATGGATGCCGGTCCACGGGACGGACTCGAAGCGCTTGCCCTCGGCCCAGCGGTTGAGGTCGTTGACGCGGAATCCTTCATAGACCAGCTCGATGGCCCTTTCACGGCGTATCTCGAGGATGACGGGGCTCGTCACCTTCGGGTAGAAGGTCTGCTGGAGATAGGTGTCCACCGTGGTCGGCAAGGCCATAACCGCGTCGGACGAAGCCCCTATCCCCGCCCTCTTGCGAAGGGCGCCGATGGTGTTCTGCCAGTCGCTGGCAGTGATGGCGCCGATTTCGGCCCGCGCCTCAGCGTAGTTGAGCAGGATCTCCGCATAGCGGATAAGGGGATAACAGTTCTCGTTCTTGGCCTTGTTGTCCTTCGACGTGGCGTCCTCGACGAACTTGATAGGATGATATCCGGTGGGAGCCACGTTGTTAACGATGTCGGCCACCTTCCTGGTCGCATCGCCGCCGTTCATCGAATATGACGGCCCTTTCACGGTCTGGGCCAGGCGGTTGTCGCGGTTGGTGAACTCGTTCTTGAAGGGTATGGTCGAATAATTCGACTGGCTGGTAAAAGGAGTGCCGTCGGTACGCAGATATGTGTACACGAAAGCCCTCGACAGGCAGAAACTGTTGCCGTAGGAACCGGAATTATACTTCCAGTTGGCTTCCCCGGTGACATTCTCGGCCAGCGAAGCCACTGCCCCGAGGATGACCTCGTTGGTGAGGACCTCCCTGGAATAGAACAGGCTCCGGTAGGCGCCCTTTACGGTGATCAGGTCGTCAGACACGCTGGTCTGGTTGAGCGAGAACACCTTGGAGTCCATCAGCGCCTTCGACGCGGCGATGCTCAGGTCGTAAAGCTGCCTGATCGTGTAGGCGGCACCCGATTCGCCGTGGTACTTCCTCCAGCTCGCCTCGAAAAGGCATACCCTCGACTTGAGCGCAAGGGCGGCGTACTTCGAGATCTTCGTATTGCCGACGGAGCTTGTGGTGCTGATATTATCGTAGGCGAAGTCGAGGTCCTCGATGATCTTTCCTATGATGAAATCCCTCGAATCCCTGTTCTTGTACATCTCGTCAGTGTCGGAATTGCTCAGGCAGTGGTCAAACCACGGCACGGGACCGTAAGTAGCAAGCTTGTCATAGTAGAAATATGCGCGGAACCAGCGGGCCACGCCCTCGTAGTGGTTCCTGACTTCGTCACTGACGGTGCACTCCTCGCTGTGGAGGCCGTCAAGGAAGTAGTTGATATTCCTCAGGGAAGACCAGCTCCAGGAAGTGCTGGTCTCCGCCGTGTAGGCGCCGTCACAATAGAAATTGGAATAGCTCCGGCAGGCGGCGTAGTCCACGTTGGACGCCTCGCACACGGGAAGCGACTTGAGCGTGGGAAGGGCCTGGTAGAAGGAATATGCATAGGAATTCAGTCCGTCTTCCGAAGAGAAAATCTCCTTCTTGCTGGCATAAGCCCAGGGGTCCTCCTGCAGGGAGCAGGAAGGGGCCAGGACAGTCAGGATGGCTGAAAGAATATAAACGTATCTGTATTTCATATCTCTTTCCTCCTAATATTTGATTGTGAGACCGATGCTGAACGTGCGCATAGTCGGATAGTTGAAACCGTCGCCCTTGTTGTCGGAGTTGATGTCGGAGTCGGACTTCTGCGTCACTGTGACCACGTCGAAATCTTTCGTCCTCTTGTACATCGGCGACCAGGTGAAGAGGTTCTCTCCCGAGAAGTAGATGCTCGCACCGCTGAGTTTAGCTTTGTCAAGCCATTTCTTCGGGAGGTTCCAGCCGACCTGCAGGTTCTGCAGGCGGATATACGACACGTCCTGGACATAGCGCGAGTTGGCTATACCCTTGAAGAACGGCTGGTAGTAGCCGGTGTACTTCGGCAGGTAGGCATCGGGGTTGTCCTTTGTCCAGTAGTTGTCAATCATCCACTTGTAGGCCTGGTTGTAGGGGCGGTTGTACTGGCCCCAGAAGGGGGATTCGGCGCTCGGATACCAGTCCTGCTTGCCGACGCCCTGGAAGAAGGCGGAGGCATAGATTCCGTTCCATTCAAGGTTAAGGGAGAATGAATAACGGAAACGAGGAGAAGTGTTGCCGATAATCCTGCGGTCGCCCGGGTCGGTGACGGTGTTGGCGCCGCTGTCGATGATATGGTTGCCGTTGAGGTCCTCCACTATCATATCGCCGGGAGCGACAAGATAGCCGTTCGAGTAGGCGAACTTGGTGTTGACATACGGATCTCCGGGACCATAGTAGTCGTCGATCTGGCTCTGCGTCTGGAACAGTCCGTTGCAGACGTAGCCCCACATCTCGCCGACCTCCTGGCCGACATAGTAGTCGCTCAGGTCGCCGGTGGGGTTGTTATATTTTTCGATCCACGCGCGGCTGTCCGCGAGGGTGGCCCTGAACCCGACGTTGAGGTCGTGGCCTCCCACGGGGAAGGAGTCGTTGTAGGACAGGGAAAGCTCAAATCCGTAGGTGCTCATATCGGCGTAGTTGCCCTTCGGGGCGGAGGCGCCGTAAGTGTCCGGCAACGTAGGACCGACGGTGAACATATTGTAGGATTTCCTCACGTAGTAGTCAGCCGTGAGGTTGATCTTCCCCTTCAGGAAGGATATATCCAGGCCGGCGTCCAGCGTGCGGGCCGTCTCCCAGGTCAGGTTGTCCGGAATCTGCGAAGGGCTTGATGTGTAACGCGCCTTCGAGACTCCGTCGATGATAAGGGAGCTGAGGTTGCTGAACGAGAATTTCTCCAGATAGGAATAGGCGGTCACGTTACCGTTGCCGAGCTCACCGTAGGAGAAACGGAGCTTCAGGTTGGAGACTATCATAGGATTGACCTTCCAGAAATGCTCCATCGACGGCCTCCAGGCCACCGACGCCGAAGGGAAGAAGCCCCACTGCGAGTGGACCGGGAACTTGGACGAGCCGTCATAACGGCCGTTCACCTCGAAGAGGTAGCGGTTGTCGTAGGAATAGTTGATCCTGGCGAAGAAACCGGCCACGTTCCAGCGCGTCTCGCCGGCGGACATCGTCATCTCGTCGCCGACGGCGAGGTTGATGTTCTGCACGTCCGGGGTGAGGAGCCCGTAACGGGTGAAAGTGCCGTTACGGTCCTTCCTGTTCTCGTAGTTGAATCCAAGCAGGCCTTTGAGGTAGTGCTTCTGCTTGAACGTGTTCTCGTATTCGCCGTAGACGTTGGTGGCGATATATTCGTGGGCGGAATAATACTCGGCCAGCGAGTCGTTGGTGAACGGGGTGCCGAGATATGCGATCTCGCCGGGAGTCTCGCTGTAGGGGATCACCGTGCGCTTGCGGTCCTCGTGCTTGTCCCTCGAAGAGAACGAGAAGTCGGCGTTGATCCTGAACGTGTCGTTAAAGAACGCAGCCTTGAGGGCCGTCGTGGTCTTGAAATTCTTGATGAGACGGTCGTTATAGTTGTTGCCCGTCACAAGACCGCCGATCGCATACGCGCCGCTCTTGGTGAGAGTCCTGTCCGGGTTGAAAACCGGCGAGCTCGGGTGGCCTTCGTCCGAAATGGAACGCCAGAAGTTGCCGCCGCCCTCGCCGCTGTAGGCGGAAGGCAGGTGCTGCTTCTCATAGGTGTATTCCATATTCTCGGTGAGGCTGAGCCACTTGACTATCTGGACCTTCGCCTTGCCCCTGACATTCGCCGTGATGTACTTGTCGGGGTTGAAGTTGAAAAGGCCGTCGTAGTCGTACACACGGCCGGAAACGATGTAGCTGAGAGGACCGACCGCGCCGCTGACCGAAAGGTTGTGGGTGTGCGCGAAGACATAGTCCTTATAGAGCACGTCGAAATAGTCGGTGTCGCCGTAATAGACATACTTGCCCGAATCGTTGACGGTGGTGGACTGGGTGTTGCCGTCCTTTTTACGCTGGCGGAAATCATCCAGCCATATGCGGGAGAATTCCTGGGACTTGTTGATGCCCGTAGGCTGCGAATGGTTGTAGTTGAACCAGGCGTCGTAGAACAGCCTGGAATAGATATAACCGTCGTCCACCACATCGGGCACGGCCGTGGGCTGCATAAAGGAGAAATTGGCGCTGTAGGTCACCGAGAAGCGCTCCTTGTTCTTGTCGGGGTTCTTCGTGGTGATGAGCACGACTCCATAGGTCGCCCTCGATCCGTAGATCGAAGACGACGCCGCGTCCTTCAGGACGGAGACGCTCTCGATGTCGTTGGGGTTGATGAGCGCAGGGTCGCCCTCAACGCCGTCGATGAGGATAAGGGCGCTGCCGCCGCCTCCGATGGAGGTCGCGCCACGGACGTTGTAGGACGCGGTGCGGCCCGGCTTGCCGTCGGCGAGCGTGATGTTGAGGTTCGGAACCGAACCTACGAGCATCTGCGTCGCGCTGTTGACCGGACGTCCCTCGAAGACCTCGGAGTCAATCTGGTCGACCGCTCCGGTGAGGTTCTCCTTCTTCACGGAGCCGTAGCCGACCACGACCACGTCGTCGAGGAACTCGGCCGACTGGCTCAGCTGGATGTCGAGAGCCTCCATTCCGTCGCCGGCCACAAACGAATAATCGGTGTAGCCGACGGCGCTGACGACTATCTCCGCCCCGGCGGGAGCGCTGAGGGAGAAGTTGCCGTCGAGGTCGGCAATCGCCCCGGTGGTGGTGCCCTTCACCAGCACCGAAGCGCCGATAACGCCCTCACCCGTCTCCGCGTCCTTTATCACGCCGCCCAGCCGCACATCCTGCGCTGAAGCGG
>JAFZME010000156.1 GCA_017553405.1 Bacteroidales bacterium | reverse complement strand
GTCGCCGCGCCCGGGTCCACGTCGAGCACCTTCACGCCCGGCACCCCGGCAATCGCCTCAACTATCGCGTCGATTACCTTCCTGTCCCTCCCCTCGGAGAAATTGGGAACACATTCGACTATTTTTTTCATCTTATATTTCCTTGTGCCTTAATCAAAGCTATGACATTGCGTACACGGGCCGCGCGGGATGCGGAGTCGTCACGCCCGCTCTTCTCGGTCGCCTTGGCGGACTCTTCCAGCTCCGAAGCGATCGCGTCGATGTCGATGCTGCGAAGGCAGTCCTCAAGACGAGACGGATCGGCCTCGATGCGGCTGGCGCACTGCGCGACCACGAGGAACGGCCTGCAAAGCAGCGAATAGGAATCGACCGAAGTGTTGTAGATGTCCTTGAATTCGGGGGTGAAGTCCATCATCCTGCGGATGACGCCCTTCTTGCCGCGAAGCAGAGCCACGTCGCCGGAGCCGTATTTCACCTCCACGACTATCTGCTGCGAGGCCGGCATCTCGGGGGCGCTCACGACCACCGCGAGATCCTTGCCGTCGTACTCCCACGAAGCCGCAGCCCCGTTAAGCGTGACCGACGAAGGCACAAGCACGCCCTCGAGCACGATCTCGACGCGGCGGAGCGGATCCATCCCGGCGTAGCTCCCCTGCCTTGCCGCGACGGTGAGCCTGCAAGCCGAAGCGGAGGACTCCTTGCTCACCAGAGTCGTCGCGAAGTCGCGGGAATAGGCCTGCGTGCTGCCGTCGTCCTCATAGACGGTGCAGCTGCTCCGCCCGTCGCCCGGAGCGACGAAGAGCCTTAGCACATTGCTCCTTTGCTGCAGCGACGTGATCTCGGGATCGGCCATCGGGATGATGGCCCCGGCCTTCACGTACCACGGATTCTCGTTAAGGGTGTAGCTCAGATCCAGCGTCTGCCCGCCGGAATACATCATACCGGTCGAGACATCGTACCAGTCGCAGCCCGAAGGGAACCAGATCTTGCGCGGAGACAGCCCGGTCACCTCGTCGGCGGGCTCGCATATGGTCGTTGCCAGGATGTCATCGCCGAAGAAAAACTCCTCGTTCATATCATAGGCCTCCCGGGCTTCCGGATATTCATAATACAAAGGCCTGCAGATGCAGATCCCCGTGTCGTAGGCCTGGCGGGCGGCGTTGTAGATATACGGAGAAAGGCTGTAGCGAAGGCGGATGGCCTCCCTCATAGGGTTGGAATATTTCGAAGCATAGGTCCACACCCGGCGCTCGATGAGGGCGCTCTTAGTGCAATGAGTCTTGAATATGGGAGTGAACACTCCATATTGCAGCCAACGGGTATAGATCTCCGGTTTATAGGGATCCTTCTCATACTGGTGGCCGCCGATGTCGTGGCCCCAGTAGCCGTAGCCGACATTGGAGGACGTCGCCGTGAAATACGGAAGGAAACGCAGCACATCCCAGGTGTCGTAGCAGTCGCCTGAGAAGCCTATCTGGTAGCGGTGGCTTCCCAGGCCGCCCCAGCGGTGATAGATCAGCGGACGCGGAGCGGAAAGCCCCTGGCTGACCGAACGGCGGACCTTGTCGTTGAAGAAGGTGTGGTTGAGCCAGAACGTGTTGCTAAGGCCGGGAACGTATTCGCTGAGCTTCCACTGCTGCCAGTCGAGCCACCAGAAATCGACGCCCTGGTTCTCGAGCGGGTGGATCACGCTGTTGAAATACGCGTCGGCCCACTCCATCTGGTCGATGCGGAACGGCACCGGGCACTTCTCCCCTTCCGCGGCAAGCCGTGACGAACGGGTTGCGGGATTGCTCCTCAGATAGATGAGCGAATCGCCCTCGTGGTAGCGGTAGCCCTCAGGGCCGTCGTAGTCGTCCGTACGGGAGAGATAATCCTTCACGAAATCCTCATAGCAGTCCTCATAGGGCTGGATGCCGGAAGCGGGATGGAGATTGAGCGAGGTCTTGAGGTCGAGCGCGTGGAGCTGCCCCAGCGTGCGCGCCGGATCCGGGAAGAGCTCCTTCTGCCAGGTGTAGCCCGTCCAGCCGATGCGCTGGCCGAATTCATCCTTAGGGGCGCCTTTCTTCTTGAGCGTCCACGTGTCGTGCCAGTCCATATCGATGACCATAATGTCCATCGGAATGCCGTGGGAACGGATCTCCTTCGCAAGGGATATGAACTCGAAATCGCTGTACTGCCAGTAGCGGCTCCACCAGTAGCCGAATACATACTTCGGCGGGAGAGGAATCTTTCCGGCGATTTTGGTGAAATCGGTGAGGGCTTCCTTATATGAATGTCCATAAGCGAACATATACCAGTCGATGCGCTCCCCATCGGGACGCGCCGCCACCCACTCGCCCCAGTCGGCATCCGTCTTCTCGAAGAGATGACGGGCGCTCTCGTCCACTACGGCCCAGCCGTCGCGCGAAAGGATGCCGGGCTCATACGGATCGCCCTTGTAGTTGATCTGGGAAAAGCCCTTGCAGCCGTCCAGGGTGCGGAAAGTGCCCATCAGGTTGCCGCCCGCATCCGCGCCGGGTACCCATTTGACCTTCTTCCCTCCCATCACGAACTGTACGGAAAGGTTCTTCGCCGAGAACTTCGCGGGGCCCTTGTACTGGAGGGTAAGGGCGGACGTCTTGATCGTCACGCCCTTGCCGCTCCTGGAGACCTTGAAGGAGGGCACCTCCAGCCGCCTGTTGACGACGGCGAGGCTGGCCCTGTCCTCGAAGACGCCGTCCTCGGCCCATTCCATACGGATGAGCTTCGGGGTGAGGACAGTGAAACGGGCCTTGCCGCAGACGACGACGGCGGAAGGATCGGCGACGGGGTCGGCTCCGGGGAACGACGTCCCGTAGGCCGCGATGCTCATAAGCGCCTGCAAAAAGAGCAGGATGAATATTTTTTTAGCTGTCATATCGATTATGCGGTTCGTAACAATCTATTTGGGAAGGGAGAATGCCGCGCTCAGCTGCGCCATCTGCTCTTCGCTCATCCCCTCAGGCTCGAAGCCCATACTGCGGGCGGCGATGAATATCTGCGCCGCCTTGTTGAGCACGTCGACCTGGTCGAAGGCGTCCATTATGTCGACATCCACTGCAAACACGCCGTGCTTCTCCCACATCACGACGTCGTAGTCGTCGTCGATGGCGCGGATGGTGGCCTCCGCCAGCTCCACGCTGGACGGAAGCATATACGGCACCATCCCGAGCCCGCGAGGGCAGAAGGCCTTGGTCTCCGGAATCATCGACCAGAGCATCTTCGTGGCCACGTCCTTCTCCATCCATTTCTTGCTGTGGGTAAGTGCCACAAGCTCAATGGGGTGGGTATGGAGCGTCGCGCGGTACGGGGAGCCCTTGGCGAGGAGGTAGTCGTGGACGGCGAGATGCGAAGGGAGCTCCGAAGTCGGAGCCACCGGCTCGTCCGCCACTATCTCATAGCTCGCGCAATCCGGAAGGATGCGGATAATCGAGCCGTTGGCCATAGGCTCGCGGGCGAGGTCGCGCATACGCTTCCCCGTGCCCTTGCAATAGAACCACGCGCCCTTGAGGTGAGGAAGCACCTTGCCGATCGCCCTTGGGGCGCTTATGGCCGGCATCTCCGCCATTTCCTCATCGACGAAACCGGTGATATTGATTGTGATGTTGCCGCCGTTGCGCTCGGCCCAGCCCTTCTGCCAGAGATATTGCGCCACTTCGGCGACCTTGTCGACCTCGGCCTTGAGGGCCAGCCGGCCGGAAAGAACAGATGCCATCTTTTAACGCTTGGATGTGACTTCTTTTTCGTAGCGCTCGATGTCGGCGATGAACTCCTCGCCCACCGGAACGCCGTTCTTGAGATTGAAATAATCGAACACCGCGCCGAAAGGAAGGGTCTTGGCCTCTTCCAGAAGGGCGAGGCGCTGGAAGCCCTTGCCGGCGGCTTCGTACTCACGAAGCTTCGCAAGGGGCTCCAGAAGGGCGGAAAGGATGCACTTCTGGGTGGCCCTCGTGCCTATGATGTAGGCGCCTATGCGGTTGATGCTGGCGTCGAAGTAGTCGAGGCCCACGTGGGCACGGTCGAGACCGTCTGCGCGCACCAGCTCCTTGAAAAGTTCGAGAGTCTGGTCGTTCATAATGGTCACGTGGTCGGAATCCCAGCGGACGGGACGGCTCACGTGGAGCATCAGCTCGGGGATATAGAGAAGCAGGGAGGCCACCTTGTCGGCGACGTTCTCGGTCTGCTCGTAATGGCCGGTGTCGAGGGTGTAGATGACCTTGCGGCTGGCGCAATAGCACTCGTAGAAATCCATAGAGCCCACGGTGTAGCTCTCGAGACCGATGCCGAAGAGTTTGGCCTCGACGCAGGACTTCATCCACGGGAGCTTCTCGGCAAGGATCTCGTCGAGGGAGGCGGCGAGGAGCTCACGGTAGTACTTGCGGTTGACCGTCATATCCTTGGAGCCGTCGTGTACCCATATGTTCATAATACACGGGTCGTTCTGCGCCTTGCCCATCGCGTCGGCGATGCGGCGGCAGCGCTTGGTGTGCTCGATCCAGAACTCGCGGATCGCAGGGTCGGGATTGGCGAGGGAAAGGTCGCCGCTCTTGGGGTGCGAGAATGACGTGGAGTTGAAATCCAGCTTGAAATTGTTGGCCTTCGCCCAGTCGATCCAGGAGAGGAAGGGCTCGACGCCCACCTCGTCGCGCTCGACGAACTTGCCGCCGAAATCGCCGTAGATTTCGTGGAGATTGACGCGGTGGTTGCCGGCGAGGAGAGTCTTGACGAACTCAAGGTCGGCGCGGACCTCGTCGATGTTGCGGGCACGGCCCGGGTAGTTGCCGGTCGCCTGGATGCCGCCGGAAAGGGCCTCGTTGCGCTCAAAACCGGCCACGTCGTCGGTCTGCCAGCAATGGAGTGATATCTGCTGCTTCTCAAGCTGCTCAATGGCCTTGTCGGTGTCGACGCCAATAGCGGCATAGCGCTCTTTGGCAATCTCGTAGGCTTTCAGTATCTGTGCTTCTTTCATAACTATATGTTTTTATATGTTTTTACGGAAAAGGCGGAGGCGATGAGGCGGCGGGCGGCCCAGCGGTCGGGAACGAGGCCGGCGGCCTTGGCCTGGACCATAATGTTGCCTATCGCGGTCGCTTCGGTGGGGCCGGCGATGACCGGCAGGCCGATGGCGTCGGCGGTCCACTGGTTGAGCAGGGCGTTGGCGGAGCCGCCGCCGATGATGTGGAGCGCCTCTATCTTGAACGGGGCGAAGCCCTGCAGCCAGCCGAGGACCTCCTTGTAGCGGTCGGCCAGCGAGTGGTAGATGCAGGAAACTATGCGCGCATCGGTCAGCTCCTCTCCCGGGAGGGCGGCCCTGATCTCGGCGACCATATCGGCGGGATTGGCAAAGCGAGGATCGTCAGGGTTGATCCGCCCGGCAAACGACGCCTCGCTCCCGGCCATCGCGACAAGTTCGGGATAGGAATAATCCTTGCCCTCGTCCTTCCAGACCTTGCGGCACTGCTCGAGGAGCCACATCCCGGTGATGTTCTTGAGAAAACGCGTGGTCCCTTCTATGCCGCCCTCGTTGGTGAAATTGAGGCGAGCCGACTCGGCGTTGATGATCGGGGAAGGGACCTCGATGCCCATAAGGCTCCACGTGCCGCTGCTGAGGTAGGCGAACTTCTCGTCGCGGGCGGGCACGGCGGCTATCGCCGAAGCGGTGTCGTGGCCGGCCACCGCGACTACGGGAATCCTCCCGAGGCCGCAGGCCGAAGCGACCTCCTCGCTCAGCACTCCCACGGACGAGCCCGGCTGGACAATCTCCGGCAGGACATCCGTCCTGATGCCGAGCCTTTTCAGCAGGGCCTTGTCGAACTGCCTGGTCTTCTGGTCCATCATCCCGGAGGTCGATGCGATGGTGTATTCACAGACCTTATTGCCGGTGAGCATATACGAAAGCAGGTCCGGGATGAACAGGATATCGGACGCATAGCGCAGGGGCGCGAAATCCTCCTTCGTCTGCGCATAGAGCTGGAAGACCGAATTGAACGGGAGTGTCTGGATGCCGGTCGCGGCGTAGAGCTCCTCGCGGGGAATGATGCCGAAAACTTCCTCCGGGACGCCCTCGGTGTAGGGATCCCTGTAGGCACGCGGCGCCCCGAGAAGGGAGCCGTCGTCCGCCACGAAACCGAAATCGACTCCCCAGGTGTCTATACCTATGGAGTCGATCCTGACGCCGTCGCGGCCGAGCTGCCTGAGGCAATCGAGAAAATGGGCGTAGATGGAAAGGACGTCCCAGTAGTACTTGCCGCCGAGTATAGTCATCCCGCTCGGGAAACGGCCCACTTCCTTCATCGAGAAGGAATCGCCTTCGAAGGTCGCCAGGATGGCCCTCCCGGAAGTCGCTCCGCAGTCGAAAGCAAGAAAAGTGTGGTCAGCTGCCATATATCACATTTAGATACAGTTCAACAAATATATAAAAAAAGAGGGACTTTTTTTCTATTTTTGCGATTGATATGAAAAAACACGCGGTAATAATCGGCGCAGGCCTCGGCGGCCTTCAGTGCGGAGTCATCCTTTCGAGGGAGGGCTATCGCGTGACAGTGCTCGAAAAGGGTCTTCAGGCCGGCGGGTGCCTCCAGGGCTTCCGCCGCGGAGGTTTCACCTTCGACACCGGCTTCCACTACGTGGGCGGCATCGACGAAGGCGGCCCTCTCCACCCCCTTTTCCGCTATTTCAACCTGCTCGACCTTCCGTGGGTGAAGCTCGACGAAGACTGCTTCGACGAGGTGGTTATAGGCGGCGAAAGTTTCCCTTTCGCAATGGGCTACAAGCCCTTCGTGGACGCCCTCGCCGAGCGCTTCCCTTCCGAGAAAGCCGGCCTTGAGAAGCTCGTCGGCAAGTTCCGCGACATCGGCGATCATATCTTCGACGCCTTCTCCGGCAATATGAATCCGGCCTTCGCCGAGAGCGCGTGGGATTTCCTGTGCTCATGCACCGGGGATCCGCTGCTCCAGAAGGTCCTTTCCGGCACCTCGCTGAAGCTTCAGCTCTCGAGGGAGAGCCTCCCGCTCTATGTCTTCGCCCAGATAAGCAACTCCTTCATCCGCAGCAGCCACCGCCTCAGAGGGGGCGGCCCTGCGATAGTCGAGCGCCTCGTCTCCCAGATCGACGGCGATGTCCGCACCGGCGCTGCAGTGACCGGGCTCATCGAAGAAGGCGGCCTTGTCAAAGCGGTGGAGATTAACGGCTCGGAGCGCCTGGAGGCCGACGTCTTCATATCCGACATCCACCCAGTGGCACTTTTCTCCCTGCTCGGAGAAGACTCCGGCATAAGGAAAATCTACCGCAGGAGGATTTCCTCCCTGGAAAACACGGCCGGGATGTTCACCGCCAACATCCTTCTCAAGGAGGGCGCACTCCCCTGCCTCGGGCGCAACGTCTTCGTCCACACCGCCGATGAAGACCCCTGGGCTCCGGACCTCAAAAAAACGCAGTCCGTGATGGTCCACTTCTACCCCGAGACC
>JAFZME010000017.1 GCA_017553405.1 Bacteroidales bacterium | reverse complement strand
TGCGGTGGCTATAGCGGTGAGGTCCCACCTCTTCCCATTCCGAACAGAGAAGTTAAACTCACCATCGCCGATGGTACTGACCCACCAGTTGGGAGAGTAGGTAGCTGCCGTTCTTCGAACCCCGGACATCTTTGATGCTCCGGGGTTTTTGTATGCCCGTCGGGCATACAACCGAAGAACGGCAGCACCTACGTTCACCCCACCCCAAACCCCTCCCTCGGGGAGGGGCTCGCCGGCAGAAGCCGTCGGTGGCTTCGCCACAATCGCTTCGCTCTAATCTTCGTAGAACGGCAGCACCTGCCGATTTTGTCGTGGAGGGTAAGTTGTTGATTGTCAGTAAGATGATACATTTCTCTCTGTCTGAAATCAGGCAGAGAGAAAGTGCTTAATTCGTTATCTTTCAGTTGGTTGGCCTCCACGGTGAGAGGGGCGCTATAATGTTTTTGAAATATTGGGTAAATGCGCTAACTTTGGGATTCGGAGTATAAATTCAAGTTATGAGCGTAAGAAAATCCCTTCTGTTTGCAGCCGCCATTGCTGCTATGCTGACAGCCGTTTCCTGCAAGAAGTTCAATAACGGCGATTCCAATACGGCGACGTGGAATCTGCCCGGCTATTCTTTCGTGGCCTTTGAAGACCAGGAGCCGACCAATATGGCGCAGTCGTCGGTCACGGTCTATTTCCACGTCCCGGAGACGGAGAATCCCGATGTCAAGTTCGGCTTCTTCCTGTCGAACAACCCTTCTGTTCCGGAAGGGGACCGTACCGAGGTGATATGGGATTCCAAGATGAAGACGGATATGTACGAGTCGGCCGTCCAGATCAAGGCCACTTTCCGCGACCTTGACTGCACCAAGACCTACTACTACAGGGCGTTCTACTCCCTGGACGGGAAGTACTGGTTCTCCGGGATCAAGAGTTTTGTCCCCGGCTGTGTCGAACTGGGGCCCGGACTCAAGTTGGCGGTGTGCAACCTTGGCGCTGCCGACAGGTACGCCTATGGCAGTTATTACGCCTGGGGGGAGACATCCCCCAAGACGGCCTTTACTTCAGCTGGCTACAGGGGCCACTCAAATTGTGAGAATGGAGAGCTGATCGCTCAAAATGACGCCGTGCGCGCCACGCTCGGCGGCAAATGGCGTCTGCCCCGTATCGAAGAGTTACGGATGCTTGCTGATGAGAGCAAGTTTGAATGGTCGCAGGAGTCGGGATGTATGAAAGTCACAAGCAAGATTTCAGGTTACGAAGGCAAATATATTGTTTTGCCGAAGTCCGGTAGGATGAGCGATGCCCTTGTCGAGGATGGTACCGGCAACGTCACGAAAGGAAGTGCCGGGAGTTATCTTTCTTCGACCTACGCATCTGGCGGTTCCGACACAAAGGCCTATATATTCTACTGCTCGCCTTCCACCCACGAGTCCCGCTCGGAGAAAATCTACTACGGCTTTCCCGTCCGTCCCTTCCTGGCTGATTGAGAGTGATTTATAAAAGCGAAGAGCCGGAGATCCTGTGATGGATTTCCGGCTCTTGTGTGCTCCCTTAGGGGCTCGAACCCTAGACACCCTGATTAAGAGTCAGGTGCTCTACCAACTGAGCTAAGGAAGCGTATTTCTCGTGACCCGTTCGGGGCTCGAACCCGAGACCCCCACATTAAAAGTGTGATGCTCTACCAACTGAGCTAACGAGTCCTCCATTTTGGGATTGCAAAGGTAGTGAATATTTTTGAAAAATCAAGCCTTTGCAAAGTTTTTTTCAATCATTTCAAGAGAGAAACAAAAAAACGGCCCGAAGTAACTTCGGACCGCATTTTCGACTTTCGCCTGATTATTCGCCGGGGGTGATGGCGCCCATCGGGCAAGCGTCTGCGCAGGTGCCGCAGTCGATGCAGATGGCGGGGTCGATGCTGTAGACATCGCCTTCCTGGATGGCGCCCTGAGGGCACTCACCAGCGCAGGTCCCGCAAGCGATACAGGTGTCGGGGGAAATTTTGTAAGCCATAATCCTTTTTAATTTAGTTGTCGTAATCTTTCAACGGGGCGAATTTACAAAATATCATTTAAATATCCACTCTTTTTATTAGTTTTGCGGTATGAGACCTGTTTTTTTGATATTGCCTGTTGCGCTTATCCTCGCTGGCAGTTGCCATCTCAGGGCGGCAAAGCAGCCAGAGGAGACTCCGGCCCCCGTGGATCCGATGGAGTACACCGGTGCGGTGGAGGAGGTGGAAGACAGCGCCGCCGCTGCTGTCCTTGAGGTGATGTCCGGCAGTCCGGAAGCCTCCGACAAGGTGATTGTGCCGCAGGCCTCATCGAAAAAGGGGGCGGTCGTCGAAGGCGTCGTCCGCTTCGACAAGACCGTCCACGATTTCGGCGACATCCTCGTCACCTCAGGCCCGCAGAGCTGCGTTTTCCACGTCGAGAACATTTCGGACAAGCCTTTCAGCATCTATGAGATAGTCTCCTCCTGCGGCTGCACGGAGGCCGCCTGGCCCAAGACGCCGGTTGCTCCGGGGGAGAGCGTCAAAATCAGCGCGACCTTCAGCAATGAAGATGGCCCGCTTCCGTTCGACAAGACGCTGACCGTCTATATCTCCGCGCTTAAGAAGCCGGTAATCCTCCGACTTCGCGGCAATGTGACCGAGACGAAAAAATCCCTCAAAGAGTTGTATACGGTCTCTGCGGGCGGCCTTTCCTTCAGGAGCTTGCCGCTCAGGGCCGGCAATCTGGAGCAGGGCGAAAGCCGCTCCGACGAAGTGCCCGTGGCCAACACCGGCAGTGCGCCGGTCCACGTGGCCTTCACGGATGTCTCCCCGCAGCTCAGCATCTCCGTCGAGCCCAACCCCGTCCCGGCGGGCTCCACGGCGACTCTCACCTTCACCGTCCGCTCCGACCGCAGCCTATGGGGCAAGAACACCTATCAGGCCTCTCTCAACGGCAAGCGCATCACGGTCGAGGCATTCACCAAGGAGAATTTCGCCTCCTGGACGGAAGAGCAGCGCAAGGCCGGCTCGCAGCCCGTCTTCACGACCTCCACGGCCGATTTCGGCGTAGTGGACGCAGGAGCGCCTGTCAAGGTTGAGTTCACCTTCGACAACCGCGGCAAGAGCGACTTGGTCTGCCTCAAGGCCGACTGCGACACCCCGGGCGTCACTGTCGCCCCTGTCCCAACCCTCGCCCCCGGCGCCAAGGGCTCCTTCGAGGTCACCCTCGACACCTCCAAGCTCCCCAAAGGCGACGTCACCGCCTACCTCATCCTCACAACAAACTCCCCCCTCCGTCCAATCGTCAACCTCTTTGTAGTAGGATCCGTCAAGTAATTTTGGCCCCACATAAAGACTTCGGTCTCAGATCTCAGAAACGGGCCAACCCGCTCACTTGACCGTCGAAACTCCTCCTTTTATGGTCCGTTCGGCCCATAACGTCGTCTAACAATCTCCGTCATTCCGCAAGCGGCACCGTTCACTGCACTAACCTTCGCAAAACCGTTTCTTCGAATATCGCCCGAAGCCTTTATGCCGTGCTCAAAATGTGTGGAGCGTAACGTGTTGTGTTGTAGTATTTTACACAAAACCCCTTATGCGTTTTGGCATAAGGGGTTTTGTGTAATTCGCTGTTAGTCAGCGGCTTGTGCTCCACGCCGAAGCGCCGAAGCGTCGAAGCGCCGAAGCGCAGCCAGCGGAGCGCCGCCACCAGCGGCAAAGCTGCCGCCGGCGAGGCGGACAGCAGCTACTCGCTTTCGGCGGAGTCGGAGGCGGGGGTCATAACGACCTCGATGAGGTTGCCGGCGTCGAGGAGGGACTTGACGGCGGCCTGGATCTTGGCCGCGTCAAGAGCCGCCACGGCGGCCTCATACTCCTTGTCGCAGTCGAAGCCGTAGTCGTAGTACTCCTCGATGTTGCGCCTCCAGTAGAAGTTGGAAAGCCTGTTCTCGGGAATTTTCTTCTGGAGATTGAGGATTGCCATCGAGGTCTCCTCGGCGGTCGGGCCTTCTTCGGCGAGGGCGCGGATACCGGCCTTGGCGAGGTCGCGCAGCTTGCCGGCAAGTGAAGGACGGCAGTCGAAGGAGGTCTGGATTGTCGCTTCCTCACGAGGGTATTTGTCTACGCCTGCGGAGGTGTGGGCGCCGTAGGTGCCGCCCTCGTCCTCGCGGAGGGAGTTGGTGTAGCGGATGTCGAGGATGTAGTCGGCGGCGTCGAGGGCTGCCATAGTCGCGGCGTCATAGCTCGCCGGAGCCCAGTAGAGGTTGACGACCGACGTCTTGGGAGTCTGCATAGTCATCTTGAAGACATTTTCCACGGCACCCTTTGCGTAGTCCTCGTGACGGTCGATCCACGCCGGGGCCTTCTTGCCCTTCGGGATGGCGCCTATGTATTTCTCGACGAGAGGCTTCACGGCATCGACGGAGAAATCGCCCACGATGGTCATCCTGAGGCCGGCGGCATCGGAGAACAGCTGCTTGTAGACCCTTTCGAGTGTCTCGACGGAGGCATTGGCCACCTTGTCGGTGTCGATGAGCTTGCAGCGCGGGTTGCCGCTGTAGGAGGTCTTCATAAATTCCTGCTGGAGCTTGTAGTTGGGCTGGCTCGCAAGGTTGGGAAGAACGGCGTTAAGCTGGTTGATGCCCGTGGCGAACTCGTCGGCATCGAAGCGCGGCGAGGTGTAGTAGAGATAGATGAGCTGGAAAGCGGTCTCGAGATCGGCCCCGCGGGTTGAACCGTTGACTCCGTTCTCAAGGTCGGAGATGAAAGGCCTGATGCTGACGGTCTTGCCGGAGAGCATCTTGGAGACATCCGTGCCGGAGAATCCTGCGACACCGGTGTTCTGGACGTAAAGTCCGTACACGTTGTCGTCGAAGGTGTCGATGTCGGCGTCCTCGATACGGCTCTTGCCGCCGTCGCGATAGAGCTTGAGGAGGATCTGGTCCTTGGTGTAATCGGTCGGGAGAAGAGTTACCTGGATGCCGTTCTTAAGAGTCCATACGGTCGAGCCGTAGATGCCCTCGGCGCTCTTCTTGACCTTGCCGCCCTTGAGCTTGGCGGGATTGAGGAACTCTTTCGCTATGGAGTTGGCCTCATTGGGGCGTATGTCCGCCGCCTTGACCTCTGCCATAGCGGCAAGCAGCTGCTCCTTGGTGGGAGTCGCAATGCCTTCCTTCTCGGGTCCGGTGTAGATAATCACCAGGTTCTTGTCGGGAATCAGCTGCGAGACCACCTGGGAGAGGACTGCGGAGTTGACCTGGCCGAGGATCGAGGAGACTATTGTGTAGTCGGTCTGGGGATCCATATAAGGATATTTGTCGAAGAAGCTGCGGATGATGGGACGCACGAACTCGGGGTTCTTGCGTGTTTCCGCCTTCTTGACTCTGTTCTCGTACATAGTGAGGATGTCGGTCTTGGCCCTCTCGACCTCGTCGTCGGTGAAGCCGAAGCGCTTCATCTTCTCGAGCTCGGTGTAGTAGGCCTTGAAGCCGCCGAGCAGGTTGTCTTCACGAAGCATAACCTTGCCTATCGAGGCCTTCATAGTCTCGCAGAGGTTGCCCACGCCGAAATCTGCAGAGAGATAAGGCGTGTCGGGCTTCGAGGTGATGTCGTTGAAACGCTCGCTCATAACGCTCTCCACGACATCCATCATAAGGTCGGTGGATTTGCCGATAATGGTGGCGTTGTACTCCTCGGGCATCGCCTCGGACTCCCAGAGAAGTTCGACTGAGCAGATTGAAGCCTCAGGGTCTGTGAGGACGCCCACCAGAGGCTCGTCGTGATCGGGAATCTTGATAACGTCCTTGGCCTTGGGGTTCTCCTTGGCGGGGATGTCGGCGAATATCTCGGCAATCTTCTTTTCGGTGCGGTCGACATCGACGTCGCCGACCACTATGATGGCCTGGTTGCCGGGGTGATACCAGGTCTGGTAGAATTCGACGAGGCTTTCCGGCTTGAAGGTCTCAAGGTGCTCCTGCAGGCCTATAAGCGTGCAGGTCGCCCATTTGGTGTCGCCGTAGTAGTAGGGGAGAGACCTCTCGTGGAACCTCCACTGGGCGGTCCTCCTCTGCCTGCGCTCCTCTATGATGACTCCGCGCTCCTTGTCAATCTCAGCGGGGTCGTTGGTCACGAAGTGGGAGTAGTCGTGGAGTATGAGAAGGCAGCTGTCCACCACGCTTTCGCGGGCCACCGGCATATTGTTGAGCATATACTGCGTCTCTTCCCATCCGGTCGACGCGTTGATATTGCGCCCGAACTCGGCTCCGATGGAGCGGAGATAGTCGAGGATGCCCTTGTCGGGGAAATTCTTCGTGCCGTTGAAGCACATATGCTCGAGGAAATGGGCAAGTCCGTCCTGCGAGGGATATTCCTCCTGGATGGCGCCTACGTCGGTCGCGAGGTAGAACTCGGCACGCTCCGCAGGCAGCGCGTTGTGACGGATGTAATAGGTTAAGCCGTTGTCGAGCTTGCCGGTCCTGACAAGCGGGTCGTTGGGAAGCGGACGCATCATCTGCTGCATCATCTCTTCCTGGCTCTGCCCCCAGAGCCCCTGTGCCGCAAACATCACCGCGGCGAACAGAATCAATAATTTTTTCATACAAATAAAGGTTTGTTGTATATACACAGAAGGCAAATTTAAGAAAGAATTTGCATATATTTGCATTTCCTGAAGAAATATGATACTCGAAGATAATAAGGTAGCGGTGTTCCGCGCGGTGGTGCGGTGCGGGGGAGTGACGGCTGCGTCGAGGGAGCTCGGCGTGAGCCAGCCCGCTGTGAGCCAGGCGCTTGCGGAGCTGGAGTCGTCGCTTGGGGCGCGCCTGCTCAAAAGGGACAAGAGCGGCATAGAGCTCACTCCGGACGGCGCCCTTTTCCTCTCCTACGCGGAGAGGACCGG
>JAFZME010000155.1 GCA_017553405.1 Bacteroidales bacterium | reverse complement strand
GGCGACGACGCTGCCGGCGGCGGAGCCTCGCCCGGGGCCGACCATACTGCCGGCGGCCCGCGACGCGGCTATATAGTCCTGGACTATCAGGAAGTAGTCCGGGAAGCCCATACGGCAGATGGTCTTGAGCTCGAACTCGATCCTTTCCTTCTGCTCGTCGGTCAGGACCTCGCCGTAGCGCTCGTGGGCGCCTTTATAGGTAAGGTGGCACAGGTAGGCCACTGAGCGGCAGAACTCGTCGCCGCGGTAGTTGCCGTTCTTGTCGTTGCGGCCGGCGTCGATAATCTCCTTATAGCGCTCTTCTTCCTCTTTTATATTGGCAAGGAAGTCCTTGTCGATTTCGAAGCGGGGAAGGATAGGGTCGCAGTCGATGCTGTAGGACTCTATCTTGTCGGCCACCTCGAGGGTGTTGGAGATGGCCTCCGGGTGATCCGGGAACAGGGCCAGCATCTCCTCCTCGGACTTGATGTACTCCTGCTGGGTGTAGCGGAGGCGCTTGGGGTCGTCTATGTACGAGTTGGTCGTGAGGCAGATAAGGCGGTCGTGGACAGGGCCCTCCTCCTTGCGGACGAAATGGGCGTCGTTGGTCGCTATGACCTTGATGCCGTACTTCTCTCCGAGGGCGAAGATCTCCTTGTTGTAGACCATCTGCTTGCGGTAGACGTCGATAACCTTTTCGTAGGCCTCCGGGGGAAGGTCCTGCACCTCCGTCTTGTGGAGCATCACTTCGAGGTAATAGTCGTCGCCGAAGACTCGCTTGTGCCAGCGGATGGCCTTGTCGAGGGCTTCTTCGTCGCCTGCGATGATGGCGCGCGGAACCTCTCCGGCAATACACGCGGAGGAGCAGATAAGCCCTTCGTGGTACTTCTCTATCACTTCGTGGGACACTCTCGGGCGGTAGTACATACCCTCGATGTGGGCGATGGAGACTATCTTGACGAGGTTGCGGTAGCCGGTCAGGTTTTTCGCGAGAAGGATAAGGTGGTAGTAGCCGGGCTCCTTCCTCCTGTGGTCACCTTTGGACACGTAGACCTCGCAGCCCACGATGGGCTTGACCGACTTGTGCTTGCCGGCGTATTTGAAGAACTCCTTGACGCCGTACATATTGCCGTGATCGGTCAGGGCAATGGCGGGCATTCCGAGCTCTTCGGCTCTTTTGAAAAGGTCGCTCATCGAGGAGAGACCGTCGAGAATCGAGTATTGCGAGTGGACGTGAAGGTGGACGAAGGACATAGTTAATAAGGTATAGGAAAACAAATATACGAAAAGGAGGTCCGACGAGCAAAAAAAAAGACCGGAATTTCCGGTCTTTTTGTAGAAAGCTGATAATCAATTATTTCTTAGCAGCTTTCGCGGCCTTCCTTTTCGCGGAAGCGACGGTCACGTCGTACATCACCGGGGTACCGATCATAATGGATGCATAGGTACCGATGATGATACCGACACAGAGAGCGACAGCAAGACCCCTGATGGACTCGCCGCCCCAGATCGCGATGGCGATCATCGGGAGGAGGGTGGTGACAGAGGTGTTGACCGTACGGGTGAGGGTGGCGTTGAGAGCGGTGTTGGTGTTCTCCTTGAGGTCTGCATTGGGATGCAGAGTCCTGTATTCACGGATACGGTCGAAGATAACCACGTTATCGTTGATGGCGTAACCGATGATGGTCAGGATGGCCGCAATGAAGGTCTGGTCGACGTCGAGGTTGAACGGGAGGATACCCGAGAACAACGAGAAGAAACCGATGACGATGATTGCGGTGTGGGCAAGGGAGACGACACCGCCGAGACCCCAGGTCCAGCCCTTGAAACGGAACGCGATGTAGGCGAAAATACCGAGAAGGGCGAGGAGTACGGAGATGATGGCGCTGCGCTGGATGTCGCGGGCGATGGTAGGACCGACTTTGTCGGAGGAGATGATACCGTTCGGGTTGTTCAGCGTGTTGCGGAAGGAATCGAACGGGATAGGCTCCTGGTAGAAGCCCTGGAGGGCGTTGAAGAGCTTCTGCTCGACTTCGGCGTCGACCTCGGAGGACTCGTTGCCGACCTTGTACTGGGTGGTGATCTTCATCTGGCTTTCACCACCGAACTGCTTGACCTCGACTGCGCCTTCGAACTCGGCCTCGGCGGCGGCGCGGACCTGCTCAGCGGTCACGGCCTGGTCGAAGCGGACGACGAAAGTACGGCCGCCGGTGAAATCGACACCATAGGTGAAGCCCTTGATGCTGATGGACAGGACGGCGATGAGAATGAGGGTGCCGGAGACGATGTAGGACCACTTCCTTGCGCCGAGGAAGTCGGCGTGGGTGTTCTTCAGGAAGTTCCTGGAGACTGCGTTGGAGAAGGAAACGGTCTTGCCGCGTGCGATGCGGTCGTCGATGACGATCCTGGTGATGAAGATGGAGGTGACGACGGAAGTGATGATACCGATGATGAGGGTGGTCGCGAAGCCCTGGACGGGGCCGGAGCCGAAGATCGCGAGGATCACACCGGTGAGGAGGGTGGTGAGCTGACCGTCGATGATGGCGGAATAGGCGTTGGAATAGCCGTCGGCTACAGCCTTCGAGAATCCCTTGCCTGCAGCGATCTCCTCCTTGATGCGCTCATATATAATAACGTTGGCATCCACAGCCATACCCAGAGTCAGGACGAGACCTGCGATACCGGGCAGGGTGAGGACGGCGCCGAAGGAAACGAGGGTGCCGAACAGGAAGAGGACGTTGCACAGAAGTGCAAGGTCGGCGATGAGGCCCGCTCCCTGATAGAAGAGCACCATATAGATGAGCACGAGGCAGAATGCAATCAGGAAGGAGATGAGACCAGCCTTGATGGACGCGCTACCGAGGGAAGGACCGACGACCTGCTCCTGGATGATGGTCGCAGGGGCGGGAAGTTTACCGGACTTGAGGACGTTGGCAAGGTCCTCGGCTTCCTGGACGTCGAAGTTGCCGGTGATCTGGGAGTTGCCTCCGGAGATCTCGCCCTGGACGTTGGGGTAGGAATAGACGAGGCCGTCGAGCACGATGGCTATCTGCTTGCCGATGTTGTCCTTCGTGAGGTGGGCCCAGATGCTTGCGCCTTCGGCGTTCATCGACATCGAGACGGAAGGATTGCCCTGGTTGGCGCTGCCGAATTCGACGCGGGCGTCGGTCACGACACCGCCGTCGAGAGGGGCTTTGCCGTCGCGGGAAGTGGCCTTGATGGCGACGAGCTCATAGACGTTTGCGCCCTGCGCGAACTCCGAAGGCTTGACGGTCCAGAGACCGCGGAAGCCCTGAGGGAGGTAGTCGGTGGCCATCGCGAGGTACTTGTTGACCGTCGCGGTGTCGACGCCGGAGGCGAAACCGATGCAGGCGTTGTTCCAGCCGGAAGGATTGAGGACGGAGAAGAGCGGGTGGTTCTTCGCGTACTCTTCGGTCGCAACCCTGATGGAGTCGGCTGCGGAAGCGTACTCCTTGGAGATGGCGACGGTGTCGCCGGTGTTGCGGAAGACCTCGGCGATGTAGGCGTCGACTGCGTTGAGGTCGACCTCATTGGAGGTGAAGGTCGGCCAGAACTCGAGGGACGCGGTGCCCTGGAGGAGCTTCCTCACACGCTCCGGATCCTTGACGCCCGGGAGTTCGATGAGAATCTTGCCGCTGTTGCCGACGGCCTGGATGTTGGGCTGGGTAACGCCGAAACGGTCGATACGGTTGCGGAGGACGTTGAACGAGTTGTCGACTGCGCTCTTAGCCTCGCCGCGGATGACGTTGATGACTTCGGAGTTGGTGGACTCGGGCTTGACTTTGTCGCGGAGTTCGTAGGTGCCGAAGATCTCGGCGAGATGCCTTCCGCCGGTCTGCTCTTCCCAAGCGGCGGAGAACAGGCCGATGAAGTCGGCGCTGGAGTTGACGTTGTTGGCCTTGGCGGTCTCGACGGCCTTGACGAAGTCAGGGTCTGAAGAGTTGCCGGAAAGGGCCTTGACGAGATCCTCGAGCTGGACCTGAAGCATAACGTTCATACCGCCCTTGAGGTCGAGACCGAGGTTGATCTCCTTCTCCTTCACACTCTGGAAGGTGTAGCCAAGGAATACTTTTTCGTTGGAAATGGAATCGATGTAGGCTCTGTTGCGAACTGCGGCGACAGAGTCGAGAACAAACTCACGGACGTCTTCAGCGACGTTCTCCGCTGCGACGAACTGCTCCGCCTTGACCGCTGCGTGATCGGCCGCTTTCTTCTCCTGAAGGCGTGTTACGACCGTGAAGGAGAGCTGCCAGATACAGGCCAGGGCGAGAAAGATCGCCACCATTCTGATTGCACCTTTGCTTTGCATTTTTTATGTTTTTTAATCTTTAACCTTTTCTGTCTGCGTATGGCGCGCAAAACATCTTCCGACACCGCCGGAAAATTAAGGATACAAAGTTAGATAAAAAATAATCATTTACAAGCGGCCTGATGTTTGATATGTACTATAATGTGGTTATTTTTGCAGTCCGTCCTATCGGATCAAATGGCAAGACTTCCCGAAATATTGATTTCTGCGGTCCTCTTTTCAATGGGGGCTGTGTCGTCATTTGCCCAGCAGGACACCCTTCTGGTCCGTCCGGATCCCATTTCCATTGAGTCGGGAAGCATTTCCGTCCAGGCCGACACGGTGGTCTTCGAGAGAGTCAACCCGCCGGTCGACAACGTCACGGTGCCGGCCGATATGGTCGCTGAAGCGGACGCTCTCCGCTCCGCCTACCGTTTCGAGGACGCCCTCGCCCTCTACAGGGCCGCCGCCTCGATGACCACGGACGAAGACCTCCACAAGTCCATCGAGGAGAAGTATTCCCTTGCGCAGAACGGCCTCAATATGACCGATTTCTGCTCCACGCCCGTCGTCGTGGCGCGGCAGAACTTTCCCCTGAAGGATTTTATGCTGTTCTATCCTCTCCGCAGCGGCAGCTGGCGCCAGACGCCCAACGTGCTTGACACGACAACTGTGTCGCGTGTCCCCCCGGCCGTCTATATGCCGAAGGATGCGCATTCGGTCTATTTCTCCACCACCGACGACCAGGGCAGCCGCAACATCTACGTGACCAACGAGACCGACACGCTCTGGACGGCGCCCGACCTGCTCGGCGAGTCCCTTTTCTCCGCCGGCAACGAGATCTTCCCGATGCTCTCCGCCGACGGCAAAAAGCTCTATTTCGCCTCCGACGGCCTCTACGGGATGGGCGGCTACGACCTCTACTTCTCCATCTGGGACGAAGAGTCCTCCTCCTGGGGCGAGCCGCAGAATATGGGATTCCCGTATTCCTCGCCGGAGGATGATTTCCTTTATATAGACACGGAGGACGGCAAGTACTCCATCTTCGCATCCACCCGTGGCTGCGAGAAAGGGACTGTCAATATCTATGTCCTTGAATACGAGGAGATTCCCGTGAGAAAATCTATCTCCGACGTCGCCGGCCTCAAGAAACTTTCGGAGCTGACTCCGGTGTCGGACCCCAGGCGTATGGACAACGGCTCCGCCGTCTCGTCGACCGTAAAGGGTTCGGCCGGGACCAACCTCTACAAGCAGAAGATGGCCGAGGTCCGCAGTCTCCGCGACTCCATCTATAACGTCGAGAAGGCCATCGACGCCCTCCGGCAGAAGATGTCCTCGTCGTCCAGCTCTTCGGACATTGAAGATGCCGTTTCGAAGATATCGGTCCTCGAGGGGGCTCTGCCGCCGCTTCGGGATTCGCTGAGGCGCACCGGCGAGGTGCTCCGCAAGGCCGAGCTGGAGTTTCTCTCCAGCGGCGTGGTGGGCACGGAGGACAAGGCCGACCGTGAGGTAGCCGGCGTCTCCTCCGCCTACACGTTCACCAAGAACTCCTACGGTCCCAAGCCCCGCATCAAGGTCGCCGTCAAGGAGTCGTCCGACGACACGACTTTCCGCATAGCCCCCGTCGGCCGCTTCGCCAAGGACAACACCCTTCCTCCGGGCATAGTCTACCAGATCCGCTTTATGACGCGCTCCTCGCACGCCGGCGTCGACGACCTCAAAGGCCTCGCCCCCGTCTATGAGAGGATCACGAGCTCGCTGAAGTACACCTACTCGGCCGGCCTGTTCACCCGCTACTCCGACGCCCTGGGCAGCCTCAACGCCGTCCGCCGCCTCGGCTTCAAGGACGCCGTCGTCACCGCCTTCCGCGACGGCCGCCAAATCAGCATCACCGAAGCCGTCCGCCTGGAGAAGTAGG
>JAFZME010000154.1 GCA_017553405.1 Bacteroidales bacterium | reverse complement strand
TCTTCCTTGGGGCTGTCCTCGAGCTCCATAATGCGGTCGATGGAGGCCGTGGAATAGATGAAGGAAGGAATCTGGCGGGTGATATTGACCACGGGACGCTGGATCTGGCCGACAAGCTGGAGGAAGGCGGTCATCACGCCGAAGGTGATGGCTCCGGACGCGATGCCGAAGACGCCCCAGAGGAAGGCCGCGATGTAGCCGAACAGGAAGGACGCACTGACCACCGTCCGCGCGAAGATCGTGAAGCGGGTGCGGGCTTTGACCTGGTCGTATTCAGTGTCCTGGAGGTCGTCGAGGCGGTCTTCCATCTGGCCGCCGTTCTCCATCGAGCTGATGACTACGCGGTGCTGGATGGACTCCTGAAGGTGGCTCTGGACAAGGCTCTCGGTGTCGCGGATGTTGCGCGTGAGAGTCCTCATCTTGCGGAAGAAAAGACGGGAGACTATCAGGAATACCGGAGTGATCACAAGAAGGACAAGGGCCAGGCGGATGTCCATCGTGGAGAGGTAGGCGACGGCCGCAAGCAGCTGGATGACGGTCGAAACAAGCTGAGGGAAATCCGAGCAGATGACGCCAGTCACCGTGGAGACGTCGGTCTCGAGACGGTTGAGGGTGTCGCCGGAATGGAGGCGCTCACGGCCGTTCCATTTCGACTGCAGCAGGCTGGAATAGAGCCTCCTGCGGATGATGAAATTCATCTTTGAGCTCATCAGGTTCTCTATCCTCACATTGACGGCGGTCACGAGAAGGCGGAGGACTATCACGCCCATCACGATGCCGGCGAACATAGGGATCGAGCCCTCGGCCTCGCCTGTCGCTATGTCCACAAGGTGCTTGCAGAGGGCGATGAAAAGCAGGTTGAGCCCGACATTGAGAGTCCCGAAAAGCACATTGAGCAGCAGACGGACGCGGACGCCGTCGGAGTTGCGCCAGAGCCAGCGCATATATTTCATCAGGCCTTTCATACGCCATTGAAAAGGCGGCGGAAGCCGTAAAGGACGGCTCCGAAGAAGAAACGGAGGGAATCCACGGGGAACTCGGTGAAGTGGCGGAGCTTGTCGTGGACGTCAAAAAGAAGGAAGGAATGGATCTTCTTGACAAGATAGGGTTCGTCCTTGCGGACGCGGGACTCGTTGACGCCGAAATTGCCGCACTTGAACACGAAGGAGAGCATCCTTTCAAGACGCCTCCTGCCGACCGGGGCATAGAAGGGAACCGAATCCGCGGGGATGCCGACATATTCGACCACGAAGGCCCCGAAAGTCTTCCAGGCGCGCATCAGACCCAGGTCGCGGAGCTTCGCGCCAAGCGCCTCCCTGTCGATCGAATCTCTGTTGGCGTGGAGGAACATCGCCCAGTCGGAGATCTGCCTCAGGCCGACTCCGCCGGTGAAATAGTGGCGGAGGATATGGAGCATCACATAGATGGCGTTGAAATTGTCGCCGGGGGCGCGGACCTTGCCGGCCCGGACGGGGACCTCGCGGAAATCATCCTTTGCGAAGAGATCCTCGACCTCCGCGGCAAGCTTGCGGTCGAGAGAGAAGGAGAACATACTCGAGACGGCGCCGTGGACCTCGACCTCGATGTTGTTGAAAATCATCCCCTGATGGAGAATCTCGGGGAACTCGCCGTCGACCTGACTGGCCTTGGACACGAGATAGTCCCTCAAATGCCGGTAGGCGGACGGGGGAACAAGAAGGTCGATGTCGCCGCTCTGGCGGTGGGAGGGCTCGGGATAATTGAGGGCCAGACACTGTCCCTTGAGGACCACGGGCCGGAATCCCTCCTTCTCGAGGGAGTCCATCAGGCTGACGAGGAAACGGTCCATCTGGTCGTTGCGGATCTCGGTCGCAAGGGTGTCCGCAAGGTAAAGTTCGAGAACCTCTATCTGAGGCTTCAGGGAATCGGGCAGAAGCGAAATGCCGTCGGTCACGACGCAGACGATGGTCTGGGAGAAAGCGGTCTTGTAGATGGCCTCCCAGTCGACCGCACCTTCGAACAGCTCGAGCGGCGGAGCCTCCCCCGAGAGTCCCGCCTTAATGAGTGCGATAATCTGCTCCTGAATCCTTTTCACTACTATTCAGCTATCCCTATCTCAACCCACTGGTCACAGAGAGCCTTGCTGTCGGCAAGGGCCGTGTCGTAATCGACTTCATATTCGGAAATGAGGATGTCGGCCATTGTCTCAGGGGTGAAATCCGTCCCCGAAACCTTCGAGAAGAGCAGGGCCGCCGTCTCGTTGAGGGAAACCAGCTTGGAGAAATTGACGTTCGCGGCACCCTCTCCGGAAATGACGTTCTGTCCGCAAATGGAACGGAGGATGAAACCTTCTTTTATTCTCATATCAAAAAATGTTCAGTCTGCAAATATATTATTTTCTGCTGAAAATCCGGTAAACCTGCCAGTAAGAAACCGGCATAATAAGCACTATCAACAAGATAGAGAGCATCGTACCGAAACATATCACCACTCCCAGAGGCATCCAGAGAGGGTCCGCCGCCAATATCATCGGAAGGACACCAAGAGCCGTCGTGCAGGAAGTAAGGAAGATGGGACGCATCCTCCGCCTGCCGGCCTCGAAAGCGGCATCCCTGAGGGATAAACCCTTGTCGAACCTCAGGTGTTCGGCATATTCGAACATAACTATCCCGTTGCGCACAATGATGCCCACTATACTGATGAGCCCGAGGACGGCGGTGATGCTGAAGTCGAGGTTGAATATCCACAATCCGAAGAAAGCCCCGAACATACAGATCGAGGAGAGCACAATGGTCAGGACGGCCAGCGAAATCTTCCTGAAATGGAAGAGCAGGAAGAAGAAAAGCACGGCGACGGCACAGACGAAGCTCCACATTATCTTGGGGAGATAGATGGAATTGATCTCCCTGAGGCCGACCACGCTCATTTCCACCCCTTCGGGCATATCAAGCTTGTCGAGGAACTTCGACACTTTCTTCATTATGGACGGCTGGCTGTAGCCGTAGACGAGGTCGGCATAGACGGTGGAAGTGTGGCGCCCGCCCACCCTCGTTATTGAATGAGGAGTCCAGTCCGGCTCCACGGAGGCGACCTGGTCGAGCCTTACGCTCACTCCGGGCACCGAAGTCGGGACCAGCTGCGACGAGACGGCGTCGTAGCCCATATCGTCGTTGACCGAGTCGGAATAGATCCTGACCGGGACGGGCTTAGTCCCCTCCCACAGCGTCGCTACGGGGAGGCCGTTGAAATTGCCCGCCAGTGAAAGCGAGAGAAGAGCGCGGCTGACGCCGAGGCGAGCGGCTTCGTCGGCATCAGGGATCACCCTCACCACAGGATCGTATTCATCGGAATCGGAATGTACCCATTTCAGTCCCTTGACTCCGTAGAGATAGTTCTTGAGCGAGTCGGAAAGGCTGACTATCGCCTCCCGGTCGTCGCCCTTGAAACGCACTCCGACCTGGGCGGGGACGGCCTGGTAGTCCATCTGCTTCACCCTTACGAGAGC
>JAFZME010000153.1 GCA_017553405.1 Bacteroidales bacterium | reverse complement strand
TCAACCTCGCCTCGGCCTCCAATTCCTATCGAAAGAACACGGTGTTCTACGACCAGAGCTTCCGTATTCCGTTCAGTTTCATAAAGAAACACAAGAATAAAGGCGACACGACCGCCGTAGCCCAGGCTCCCGCCGACACCTTCGACACCAGCGTAACCACGCTTTTCATCGGCACGGCCACCGAATATTCCGCCTACAGCAAGACCTACGTGGACGCAGTCACCGACGAGAACGGCAGGGCCTTCTTCAACGACGTCTTCAATATCCATCCATCCAAGAGTATGGACTCCCTAAGGGTGGCGAGGCTGGACAACCGCGTGTTCGTACGTCTCCAGCCGTGGAAACCGGACGGGATAGTGTCGAAAATCGAGGGCGGCGTCGGCGACAGGTTCCAGATGCACTATATGAGGGGTCCGGGCGATTACATACGCCCCACGAAGAACACCAGATGGAACTCTCTCTATGTCTATGCCGGTGCGGAAGGCCAGTTCCGGAAATACATATTCTGGGACGCGACCGGCAGCTACACCTTCGCCGGCCACGACGTCAACGACTTCTTCGTCAACGCCAACGCGAAGTTCAGCTTCTATCCCTTCAGGCGGCACCGCTACTCGCCGCTCTCTCTGAAAGTCCATTTCGAGACATCCCTTACCGAGCCGGACTTCTTCCAGAGGCAGTTCTACTCCAACCATTACAGCTGGTCGCTTGACAATCCGTCAAAGATTTCCCTGACGAAGATCCAGGGAGCTCTCGAGATTCCCCACTGGAAGCTCCGCGCCGAGTTCGGATATTCCATCCTTAAGAACCACATCTATTACGGCTACGACGGCTGCGCTTATCAGGACAACTCCGCGATAAGCATTATGACGGCCTCGCTGGTGAAGAATTTCGCGTTCGCGAAGGACATTGTCCATCTGGACCACAACATACTCTTCCAGCTCTCCTCGAAGCCGGATGTGCTTCCGCTTCCGATGCTGGCTTTCAACCTGCGCTACTACGTCCAGTTCAACATCGTAAGTCCGGACGTGATGAAGATGCAGATAGGCGTCAACGGTGTGATGACCACAAAATGGTACGCCCCCGGCTACAACCCCGTCACGGGCACCTTTATGAATCAGAACGACTACAAATACGGCCTGTGCCCCGTCCTCGACGTCTTTATGAACCTCCAGTGGAAGAGATGCACCCTCTTCATCAAGGGTGAGAACATCGCCCAGGGCTGGCCTATGGACAAGAAGGACTACTTCACGGCCAACAACTATATCGGCACGCAGAGATCCTTCAAGATCGGCATCTGGTGGCCGTTCTACATACAGTCCACCAAGCTCAGGACGCTCTCCAGCCGCGCTGGCAGCGGCGTCGGTGGCGGCGGAGGCGGCCTTGGAGGCGGTCTCGGCGGCATAAAGGGCGCCATCAACAGCAGATGAGACGCCGGGTAAAATACGCCGTCGTCATCCTTCTGACGCTCCTCGCACTGCTGAAAAGCCCGCATTCCGTGAGGACGCGCAAGTATGTCTCCCATCCGAAAGACCTGCGTGACACCGTCATCCACAGCGCCATCCTCCTGACCGACGACGAAGACTTCGAGTTCAAGGCCGGCCTCAACTATATGCTCCTGAAGAAGTTCTCCGACGAGATGCACGCCAGCCACGACATCCGCCTTTCAAGCGGAGAGGAGGACTGGATGGATTCGCTGAGAAACGGCAGTGTCGACATTGTCGTGGCGGACCTGGGCGACAGTCTGGAGACCAGCGGCCTCTCCCCTACCATCGACTTCGAAGACAGCACCATATGGCTCGTCCGTTCCGGGGCGGAAGGCAAGCTTCACGCAATGAACCTGTGGCTGGCATCCACTCTCGCGTCGAATGAGTACCGGAAGGCACGCTTTTCTTTCAAGAAGAACGAATACACAGGCGGACGTATCAGCCCCTACGATGAGATAATCAAGACCTACGCCGCCAAAATCGGCTGGGACTGGAAGCTGATCGCGGCCGTCATCTATCACGAGTCCCGTTTCAAGATCGGAGTGTCTTCCGGAAAAGGGACCGTCGGTCTTATGCAGGTGGTGGCACGCAAGCACAGCGCGGAATACCTCCTTGATCCGGAGAACAACATAAGCGTTGGCACCGCCTACCTTTCAAAACTGGAAAAACGCTACTCGAGCGTCGCCGGCAATGCCGCCGAGGCCAGAAAATTCGCCCTTGCCGCATTCAATGCCGGCGAAGGGCGGATAGACAAATGCATAAAGTTCGCTGCCGAAAAGGGAGTCGACACCTCTTCCTGGGACAATGTCGCCGACGCCATCAGCCAGATGCCCGACTTCGACGGCCGGCAGACCATCGCCTACGTCGACGGCATACTTTCAACCTGGTATTACTGGAGTTCCAAGCCTTAACGGACGTAGCCGCGCGTCTGGATCAGCACCCTGTCGGGATAGTTGGAGATTATCGCATCGACTCCGCAGTCGATCATACGCGTTATATCCTCCGGTTTGTCAATGGTCCACGGGACCACCCTTATGCCGAGTGAATGGCAATAGGCGACATTTTCGGGCGTAATGACGGAATAGTGGGGGCTCCACCAGTCGGGTTTGAACGAAAGGTTGGAGAGTATCTTGAAGATGTCCGGCTCGTCCTTGTCGGTCAGATACGACAGGAAGAGGTCCTTGTATTTCTCGTGCATATACTCAAGGGCCCTCACGTCGAAGCACTGGACGACCAGGCGGTCGCCGAGAGACTCGATGACCGGGATGCATAGATCCACGAAAGTCCGGTACTCAGGCCAGTCGCGGCCTTCGCCTTCGCCCTCGCGGCTCTTGATCTCGATGTTGTAGCGGAAAGGTGAGAGGTGCTTTTCGGCAGCCTGCTTTTCGCAGAACTCGATGAGATCCTTGGCAAGAGGCTTGACCTCCGCCACCTTCTTCTGGTCCGGCCACACGGTGTTGGGCCTCAGGCCCACGTCGTAGCGGGTAATCGAGTCGTAAGGCATAGTCCAGAGATACTCGTGGGGCTCTCCCTTCTGGATCAGAGTACCGTCCGGACGAGTCGTATAGCGCGAATGGAAATAGGCATCGTGAGAGACCACCACCTGGCTGTCGCGGCTCACGTGGAGATCAAGCTCGAGGGTGTTGACGCCGAGGGCAATGGCGTTGGCCATCGAGCTGAGCGTGTTCTCCGGCATAAGCCCGGCGCCGCCGCGGTGGGCCTGCACGTCGATGTAGCCGTGCTCCATCACCGAGGTGTGGGTCCACTCCCTCCCGTCCGGGGCCGTCACCTTGAAATCGATCTTGCCGGCATACTGGCTGGTCGGATTGGCGGCGAAGTAGTGGATATTGCGGCGGGGACGCTTGTATCTCGGTATCTCCTTGCCGCTCTTCTCGAAGGCCTCGTTGATGGCCTTTATGTAGGTCGGGGAGACATCGGGGACCTTCACCGCATCGCCCATATACTGCCCGTCCTGCCACCACTCGACCTTCCAGTCGGGATCGTAGTCCCAGACATTGGCGAGAGCGCTGTTGGGGTGATACATAGACTGGCCGAGGTCGATGAACTCGACCTGGCGGTCGTCGGGAAGGTCAATGTTGTGCCAGTGCCAACTCAGGCTATCGCCGTAGTTGTCGAATATTTCATAGCCGCGCGGTGTGCCGTCCTTGCAGACGGTCGTCGTCCACCAGGCGCCGCATATCGAAGCCGCATTGTGCTCGAAAATCGTCTTGGAGTGGACTATATTGTTCATAATATGCGTGTGGCCGGCAAGGATATCGAGGGTGTAGCCGTCAAACAGCGCAAGCATCTCCTCTCCGTTCTTGATGTAGCTGTCGCGTTGCCAGATGAAAATCGGCGAGTGCTGGGCCATAAAGACGTGCGTCCCCTTCGGGACATTGGCGAGCACGTTCTTCACGAAGGCGAGAGTCTCGTCGGAGTAGCCTTCTTCATACTTGCCGGTCCTCAGCGCCGTCTCGGCTCCGCCCTTGAACAAAATGTCGCAGACGCCTATGAGAAGGTCCTTGCCAATCCAGACCGCCCAGTTGAGCGGGCCGAAGCGATCCTCGAATGTCGCGTTGGCCTCAGGGCTGGGAAGATCCTGGATGAAGTCGTGGTTGCCTATCACGGCATAGAACGGGATCCCGGTGCGGCGGATGGCGTCCTTGTACATTGTCTGCGGATCAAGGTTGTTCCAGCCGATGTCGCCAAGGGCTACGCCCACCGTCAGATGCTCCGCACTCTTGGAGGCCGCCATCGTTATCAGGTCCTTCAGCGGCTCGGCGGAGAATTTCTTGAAATGCTTCTCGTTGGCCATCTGCGGGTCCGACACTGAGAAGAGGGTGTAGTCCGATCCCTCCTTGGTTTTGAACACCGCAAAAGGATAGAACTTCTTCTTGGAAAGTTTCTGGTAGAACGCCGGCGCTCCCGACGAATAGTCCGCCGTGTAGCCCGAAGGCGTCACGATGTAGACGAAGCGGGAATTCTTGTCGATCTTCAGGCGGAAGAATCCGTCTCGGTCCGTCGTCGCGAAATGCACCCCGTCGGTGACCGTCACCCCCTGCAGC
>JAFZME010000152.1 GCA_017553405.1 Bacteroidales bacterium | reverse complement strand
TGGGAAGGAGGTGTTCAGGTCCATCATCCTGAGCAAGGAGAAATCGGGGAAGGGTGTTTTAATCCTGGGAGACAGCGTCGGACAGCAGATCTACCCTTCGCAGCGGTCATATCCCGACGCCGTTTCACTTTCCTGCAATCAGGCGGTGACGATGGCCGGCCAGTATTTTCTGATGCGCCGCTATTTTGAAGCCAATGCGGACGCTCTCCCTGAACGGGTGGTTCTCGTGTGTACTCCGCAGTGCTTGCAGAATGATCTTGACCAGTTCACTTACCAGTATTTCCTGAAACCTTTCTATACAAGGGAATATAAACCGTTGTTCAACGATATTCTTCTTGCGCGTTTGCAGCAGATACCTCATTACCGGACGGCGTGTCTTCCCTTCATACGGGTTAGCAATTATGCGTTTGCCTACGATCTGGAGCCGGACGCCCCGTATTCCCTTGTCTCTCCGCTCAGCAGGAGTTATCTGCAGAAAATGTCCGGCCTGGCTTCTTCGAAGGGCGTCTCTTTCTCTCTGCTCTGTCCTCCTGTCCGGGAGAGTCTGCAGGAATGGGTTGATTCCCTCTGCATCTGCGCGGCAGAGGACGGTGAAATGGAGGAAGAACTGATTGACGCTTACAGGAGCAGCATAACCCCGTATCCGGACAGCCTGTTCCGTGACAGGTATCATTATCACCGGGACCATACCCCCGTTCCCGTGGACAGTTGTATGTTCTCTTTCAAGAAAGTGGATTGATGATGTCGAATGACAGATTCAGAATAGGCGGTACTTATATTTCGTGCACCAATATGGCGGACGCGAAGGAGAGGATTGTGCGGGCGTCAAGGGAAGGGGAGAGCGGCTATGTCTGCGTCAGCAATCCCCGTACGGTTAAGTATGCCACGAAGCACGCCGATTACCGTGAGGTGATGGCCGGCTCTCTTATGAATCTGCCGGACGCTGAGCCCATCCAATGGGCTGCACGGCTTTGGGGACTGAAAAATGTCAAAAGGACGATGGGACCGCTATTTTTCGAGCAGATGCTCTCCGAGAAGGAAAACGGTCTCAAGCACTTCCTGCTCGGCGACACGGAAGAGACGCTGGAAAAGATCAGCCGGAAATTCGCGGAAGAGTCAGGAGCGAACATCGCCGGAACCTTCTCCCCGCCGTTCTGCGACCTTGACGAGTACGACTATAAAGGCATTGCCGCGATGATAAATGAGAGCGGCGCGGACATCGTCTGGGTGTCTATGCGCGCCCCGAAGCAGGATTTCTTCGCCGCAAGGATACTTCCGTATCTCGAGAGGAAAATCTGCATCGGAGTCGGCGCGGCTTTCCGTTTCTGCCTGGGCGAATACAAGATGGCGCCGCCACTGATCAAGAAACTCGGCCTGATGGGGCTGTACTGGGGCAAAAAGAGCCAGAGCTGGCCGGCCTTCATCCGGGGCTACCTCAAGGATAACGTGCCGTATCTTTTCTATCTGGCCGCTATCCCGTTTCGCCGCCTCGCCGGCAAAAAGTATTATGAATAAGAATGATGGATAAAGTAAGAATCGGAGTTATCGGGATGGGGAGGATGGGTATCACCCATTACTCTATCATCAACACCCATCCCGGAGTGGAGATGACGGCTATTGCCGACACGTCCGGAATGATGCTCAATATGATCGCGAAGTATCTTCCGGCAGTGAAGATGTTCACCGACTACAAGGACCTTCTCACGAGCGGCCTTGTGGATGCCGTAATCGTCTGTACGCCTTCGGTGATGCACTATGAGGTGTGCCGGATGGCCTGCGAGCAGGGGATCAGCGTTTTCTGCGAGAAGCCGTTCACGACTTCGCCGGTGCAGGCGAAGGAGCTTGCGGATATGTTCGAGGCGAAGGGGCTGGTCAACCAGGTGGGCTATGTCTACAGGTTCGACACGGTGTTCGCGAAGGTGAAGGAAATGCTGGACAAGGGCCTGATAGGCAAGGTGTCACACACCGCCGTGCAGTTCCTCAGTTCGACCATCAGCAAACCTCAGAAAGAGAAGGGTTGGCGAAGCAAACGCGAGAACGGCGGCGGCGCGGCGTATGAAATGGGAAGCCACGCCATCGACCTTATGGAGTTTTTCTTCGGGGCTCCGGAGAAGATCTCGGGCACGATGATGGGGCAGGTGTATTCGGAGGCCGTGGAAGACATCGTCGACGTGCAGATGAGCTACAAGGGCAGCGTCGGCGTCAACATCCACGTCAACTGGAGCGACTACACCTACCGCAAGCCAATGCTGAAACTTGACATCCACGGGACGAAGGGCAAGATCGTGGCCGACCTGTATGGCTACAGGCTTTTCCTTCGCGAAGCGGACGAGGCCGCCGGACTACCTGGGGGCTGGACTTCCGTGCCGATGAATATGATCCCCGACCCGTGCCCGTTCTACGTGCGCGGCGCGAATTTCACTAAGCAGCTCTACGAGTTTGTCGACGCCATCCTTCAGGGACGCAGGAGCGGCGGATGCCCGTTCCGTGAGGCGGTCGACACACAGGAGGTCATCCACACTATTTTCAGGAACGGTAATGTAACGGCGTAAGATGGAACAGTTGGATAAAATCATTTTTGGCGACAACCAGTTTTTCGGCATCAACCACCGTTCGCAGGAGAAGGCGGAGGAGATGCTGAAGCGGTTCGAGAACATCGACAATATCTTCGAGGTCTACGACAACGCTTTCGACTGCGGCATAAAGGGCGTTATGCTCAACAGCAACGAAAAGGCGGAGCCTATCTGCGAGCGCTTCCGCGCCAACAAGAGCAAATACGGCGACATCGCCTGGTACCCTTCGATTCCGTATGCCTACAAGTATGCCAATATGGTCAATGAGATGGGCATATTCCCTGCGGTCAACGAGGTGCTGTTCAAGGGGAACACCTCTTCCGGCGTGCTCGGGATGATTGGCAAGGGCGCCAACTTCATCTTCACGCGGGATGCGATGAAGATTATGGAGATGCTCGTCGACGTCGAGTACAAGATGTTCCGCGGGCTGAACGTGAAGGTTTTCTTCCTTCAGAACATCGTCACGGACCTGATGCTCGGTTACGGGATCAAGGACGTCTTCGAGCATTTCGCCGAATATGTCCGTAAGAAATACAATGTGACTCCCGGTTTCGTGACGCTCAATATGCCGTATCTCAAGAGCAAGCTCGAGGAGTGGGGACTTGAGGACATCGTCATCTGTTCGTCCATCAATGCGGCCGGTTTCCATATGCATCCTTCTAAGGAGGAATATGAGAAAGTGATTGCCGCGAACGATCCTTCGAAATACCAGCTTATGGCGATGAACGTGCTTGCTTCCGGCTCGATAAGCGTTCAGGAGTCGTTCGATTACATCAACGCGCAGAACCTGCAGTCAGTCGTGTTCGGCGCATCTTCCCGTGCCCATATCCAGAGCACCGTGGAATCAATTCATTTAAGGTAGGAGCGTATGAACTTTCTTTTTTGCCTGCTCGCGGCTATTCTCGTCCAGACACAGAAAGATTTCGATATGCTCCAGTCGCATATCGACAGAGCGTATGAGGCGGGAGAAAGCGGGATCGACATACATTTGGCCCCCGGCATATTTTTCTTTCACGAAGGGCATATTTCCTTTGTGGACAGATCTTTGCCGGGATTTGCGATCAACATCGACGGCGACGGCACGGTCATCGTCGGAGAATCCGCGGATTCGACCTACAGGCTCGGACAGGGTTTTGTGGATCTGAAGACATTGAGTGACTATGATCCTTCCGACGATGTCAAATGGGCCCGCTTCTGGCCTCTCAAGGTCCCTTTCCGCAAGGATGTCTATTGCATTCCCGTGAAGGAGCCTGATATGTCGGAGGAAGAGGCGAAAGACATTTATATTGTCCTGTCCCAGTGGTTCCAGGGCAAGATATACAAGGTGCTTAAGATATCCAACGGCTGGATGTATTTTCTCCGTGAAGACAAGACAGGTACACGTATGCACACGGAGCTACGGTTCGGCCGCTGCCTTCCCAGATATATCGTCTGCCGGCCTCCGGAAAGGGATGATGTTTATGTGTGTTCCGCTTCAAGTTTCCTTTCCGTGAAGAATAGCGAACTGGGTGGAGTCTCTTTCCGTGGAATAAAGTTCCTGGGTAATTCAGACCGGGATATCCTTATTCATTTCAAGTCATCGAAAGCGGATTCTGTCGTCGTTGAAAAGTGCCTCTTTGAGGGCATCCGTTCCAATGTGTTGGTTTTCAATGATTCCGGGAATCTTCGTTATCGGGATAACCGGATGGTCAGGTGTTATCGAAGCGGAATCGTCTGTGATGAGGAATCGGATAATTGCCAGGTGACCGGCAGCACTTTTTCCTGCAACGGGTGGATGATGGTCCATAACTTCAACGTGCAGATGCAGGGAAGCGGTTTTCTTGTCAAGAACAACGTTTTTGAAGATTTCACATACATCGGCATAGGTGTCGGTTCGCATTATACTTCGGATTTTGAAAGGGCCCAGGGGGTGATATGTGAAAATGAACTGAGTACTACGGAAAAATTCCGGCAGGGCGCCCCCAGGATGCTGATAGATGCCGGTGCTATTTACACGGGCACCCGGAACAAGGATGTCGTTATCTGCCATAATTATGTCCACGACATCTACGGCCCTCACGGAAACAGGGGTATTTTTGCCGATGACGGTGCTATAAACCTGACAATCTACGGCAATCGGGTGATGAATCTTTCAGCACAGTGTATCAGCCTTCGCCGGGTGAAGAGGATTGCCTGGCGTTCCAACAGCAAGATAAAGAAAGTCAATGTCGGGAACAAGGTCTACGATAACGTCGCCAACGGGAGAATAAGGCTGTATGTAGACCCTCGCGACACTTCCAGCTATGCCTATAATAATGTCCGCTTGAAAAAAGTCAGATGAAAAAGGCGATATATTTCTTCCAGTATCTTCCTCCGTGGAGGATTGACGTGTTCAACTCTATGGCTGAATTCTACGACCTTACCGTCGTATTTTTCAATGCCGACCTGGAAGGTTTCACATACGACCGGGATGCGCTGCTCTCGCGCCTTAAGGGTATCGACGCGCGTTTCCTGACGAAAGGATTCAACGTGGGCTCCCGCCCCGTCCGGTTCGGGATATCGTCCATTTTGAAGGAAGTCCGCCCCGACGTGGTCTTCGTCCACGAGTATTCTTCCGTCAGCGCCGCGCTGGCAGTGCTGAAGCGCCGTTTCGGCTACAGGCTCTATCTGACGACTTCGGACACTCTCGACTGGGCGGAAGGCTCCAGCGGCCCCAAGGCCTGGTCGAGGAGTTTCGTCCTTCACCGTGCCGAGGGCGTAGTCCTGTACAACAAGGAGGTTGAGGCCTTCTATAAGAAGCGTTTCCCCTGGCTCAAGACAGGCGTCTGTCCCAATATCCAGAATCCTGCGAGCATACTTGCGATGAGGAAGGATTTTGACAATCCTCTCCCGGACGGCAGCAGGGTGATCCTGTTTATAGGACGGCTGGTCCCGGTCAAGGCCCTTGAACTCCTGTTCGACGCCTTCGCCGGTGTGGATCACAATGGGTACAAACTGGTGCTTGTCGGGGAAGGACCGGAGAAGGAGAATCTGGAAAGGCAGGCTGAGCGCCTCGGGATTTCAGGGGACGTGGTGTTTGCCGGCTTCCAGTTCGGCAAGGACCTCTACCGCTGGTATGACCGTGCCGACTTCCTTGTCCTCTGCAGCCGGCACGAGACTTTCGGCGCCGTCATCAACGAGGCGCTCGTGCTCGGATGCCCCGTGCTGGCGAGCAAGTACATCGGAGCGCTTGTATTTATCAACAAAGAAAACGGACTGGTGTTCGATCCGCTGGATCCGTCGTCATTCCGCGAGGGCCTGCAGGAGGCTATGAGGCGCTATCCTTCCCACAACGAAGGAGGAGCGCGTGACGGCCTGCTGGAGGTCTCCTTTGAGGATGCGGTTCAGACATTCAAGACTATAGACAATGAATCCTAACGAGAACCCGTTGCCCGGCAGGAGCGCTTTCGCCTGCAGGGTCAACTATTTGAAAAACAAGGTCCGCACCTGGTATCTGTTCCACATCAAGTGGCCCCGGGTGGAGTATGACGGATTCGTGAGGGTTCGCCATCACACCGTATTCTACAAGGGAATGAAGGTGAAACTCGGCGACCGCGTCCAGTTCGGTGCCTACAACGAGATTGCCTGCGACCTTGTGGTCGGCAACCAGGTCCTGACGGGATCGAATGTCCTGTTCGTGGGCCGCAACGACCACACCTTCCGCACTCCGGGCGTCTCCATCTGGAAAGGCCCGAGAGGCGAGAACAAGCCCATCGTCATTGAAGACGACGTCTGGATAGGAAGCGGAGCCGTCATCCTTTCCGGTGTCACGATAGGGAAGGGCGCCATAGTGGCGGCCGGAGCCGTCGTAACCCGCGATATTCCTCCGTGCGAAATATGGGGCGGCAATCCTGCAGTGAAGATCAAGGACCGCTTCGAGAACGAACCGGACAAGCAAATGCATATGGAAAGTCTATGAGCAATCTGTACATATCCACATATCCCGCTCCGTACCGCATCGACCTGTGCAATGCGCTGGCGGAACGTATGGATTGTCAGATATATCACTATGTCCCGGCGGAGAACGAGGAGCGCATTCTGGAAAACGCCGTTTTTGAGAACAGGCGTCTAGAGGTAGGCAGTTTCCACGGGAAGAGCTATCCCAAGGGGCTTGCGGACCTTATTGAGAAGAACCGTCCTTCGACAGTCTTCTCACAGGAGTTCTCGCTGATTACCATACGCCTGATTCAGCTTCGCAGACGCTACGGCTACAAGCTTGCCGTCTTCTGTGACGACAGTATGGATATGATCCGCGGCAATGACTTCTCCGCCTTCCACAGAGTGGCAAGGAAGATTATTCCGGGATATGTGGATGAACTTATCCTCCACAGCCCGGATGTGCTCGAGTGGTATAGGGACAGGTTCGGCAAGGGTATCCTGATGCCGATCGTAGGGGACGATGTCCTTATGAGGGAGCGGCTGGCCAAGGCGGCGCCGTTGACTTCCGTTTATCGTGAGAAATACGGCCTTGACGGGAAGAAGACCGTTCTTTTTGTCGGCCGCCTTGTCGGCCTTAAGAATCTGCCGAGGCTCTTCGAGGCTTTTTCGCGCCTTGGTGGCGGGGCGAGGCTGATTGTCGTTGGGGACGGCCCCGACCGCGCTGAGCTTGAAGCCCTGAGCAGTTCTCTCGGTATCAATGCCTTGTTTACCGGATTCCTTTACGGGGAAGAGCTTTTGGCGTGGTTCAATGCCGCCGACGTGCTGGCTCTTCCCAGCACTCAGGAGGCATTCGGCGCCGTGACGGGGGAGGGGCTCACCTGCGGCTGCCGGGTTTTGGTGTCCTCGAAAGCCGGCTCGTCATCCCTTGTCAGGGAAGGGGAGAACGGATTTACCGTGGATCCATACGACATCCCGGCTATGAGCGGGGCGCTCGCCCGTCTGCTGGATATGCCGGCCCTGCCGAGGGATGCTTCCGGGCTGAGGGCCAATCTGCTCCCAGTCAGCTACGCTGATTCCATCAAGGGAATCCTCGAGTTGTAAATTTTTGAACAACAATATATTATGAAAGACATCAAGATATGCGTCATTGGGCTTGGCTATGTGGGCCTGCCGCTGGCGCGTCTCTTTTCGACCAAGTTTCCCACCGTCGGATTCGATATGAATCAGAAGCGCGTCGACGCGCTTATGGCGGGGCACGACGCCACTCTCGAAGTATCGGATGAGCTTCTCCGTGAAGCCATCGACAAGTTCGGTTTCGTCTGCACGACCGATATGGAGAAAATCAGGGACTGCAATTTCTATGTGGTCGCGGTCCCGACGCCTGTTGACGAGAACAACAGACCCGACCTCAAACCCCTTTGGGGTGCGAGCGAGACTGTCGGTAAGGTGATTTCAAAGGGCGACATAGTGGTCTATGAATCAACGGTTTATCCCGGCGTGACCGAGGAGGAGTGCCTTCCCGTCGTCGAGAGAGTTTCCGGGCTGAAGTACAACAGGGACTTCTTCGCCGGATATTCCCCGGAACGCATCAACCCGGGCGACAAGCTCCACACGGTAGAGAAGATAAAGAAGGTCACATCTGGCTCCACTCCGGAGATTGCCGACATTGTGGACGAAGTCTACAACGCAGTCCTTGTGAACGGTACCCATAAGGCGCCCTCAATCAAGGTCGCAGAGGCATCGAAGATTATCGAGAATTCCCAGCGCGATGTCAATATCGCCTTTATGAACGAGCTTGCCAAGATATTCAATGCGATGGGGATAGACACCCACGACGTCATCGAGGCCGCTTCGAGCAAGTGGAACTTCATAAAGCTCAGCCCCGGACTCGTCGGCGGCCATTGCATCTCGGTCGATCCGTACTATCTTATTCAGAAGGCCCAGGTCTATGGCGTGCTGCCGCGTGTGATGAGCAACGCACGCCGCCTCAATGACGGGATGGGGGACTATGTGGCCGGCCAGGCCATCAAGTGTATGAACAAGAAGGGCCTTGTGGTGAAGGATGCGAAAATCCTCATCCTTGGCATCACGTTCAAGGAGAACTGCCCCGACATCCGCAACACCAAGGTGGTGGATATCTATCACACTCTCGCTGAATACACGAAGAATATCACGATTTACGACCCCCGGGCAGACAGGGAGCAGGTAAAGCGGGAGTATGGAGTTGAAATTACCAACGGCCTGCCCGAAGGAAAGTTCGACGCCGTCATTCTCGCCGTTGCGCACAAGGAGTTCCTCGAACTCGATGTCCGCGGCCTTGTGAAAGAGGGCGGGGTGGTGTACGATGTCAAGGGAATTCTTCCCAGGGAAATAGTGGACGCAAGGTTATGAAAAAGGTACTTACTTTCGGCGTCTACGATTTGCTTCACCGCGGGCATATCGTGCTTTTCGAGAAAGCAAAGGCGCTGGGCGACCGGCTTATCGTTGCCGTGCAGGACGGGGATACCGTACTGAAGTACAAGCCGGAGGCGAAGATGATCAACACGACGGAGGAGAGGCTCTATATGGTGAGCGCAATCCGCTTCGTCGACGAGGTCGCGCTTTACCGCGACGTCGACAAGGACATCGCCGGTTTCGACTTCGATATCCTGGTGCTTGGAGGCGACCAGGTGCACGACGGATTCAAGAGGGCGGAGCAGTGGTGCCGCGACAACGGGAAGGAGGTCGTCCGCTTCCCCCGTACTGAAGGCATTTCTTCGACGATGCTTCGCGTTTCCCACGAAAGTCTTATTTAAAACCGGATGCTATGGACGCCAATATCAGAAACTATATTATCCTTGCAGCTGATTTCATCACGGCGATGATGCTTGGTGCCGTCCTGATAAAGATGCTGCTGCACGTGTCCTATAAGAACCGCATTTTTGACGAACCCGATGCGACGCGCAGAGTCCACACGATTCCCGTGCCGAGGCTGGGAGGAGTATCCTTCCTGCCGACGCTTCTGACCGTGCTGACATTTACGGTGGGTTTCCTGTACCGTTTCGGCGTGCTGACGTCGCCTGTTCAGGACAATGTGCTGCTGATCCGTGTCGCCTATATGCTCGGCAGCGGACTGATCCTGTATGTCCTCGGAATTGTCGACGATCTCACGGACCTCGACTATAAGATTAAGTTCGTCGTGCAGATTGCGGCGTCCGCACTGCTCGTTTCCGGCGGTCTGTGGCTCAACAATATGTATGGAGTGCTGGGGGTATGGAGGATACCGTTCTATATAGGAATGCCGCTCACGCTTGTTATTATGGTGTTCATCACCAACGCCATCAATATGATAGACGGGATAGACGGCCTTGCCTCGGGCCTTTCCATAGTCACGCTTGGCGTGCTGTCCGTCATATACATTTTTGAGCGCAGGTTCGTGTTCGCTATGACGTCCGTCACTATGCTCGGCGCCGTCTTTTCTTTCTGGCTCTTCAACGTTTTCGGCACTGCGGAGAAGAAGACGAAGCTTTATATGGGCGACACCGGTTCGATGACGCTGGGCCTTGTGCTGTGCTTCCTGATCGTCTCGCTCTGCTCGTTCACGTCTTATTATTCGATTACGCGCAACTGCAAGTACTACATCCTTGTGTTCTCGTCGCTGCTTATCCCTATGCTGGATGTAATCCGCCTGTTCTTCACAAGGCTTATCAAGCACAAGAGCCCTTTCAAGGCGGATCTCAACCATATCCATCACCGTCTTATGCGGTGCGGCCTCTCTGTGAAGCAGACCAGGTGGGCTATAATCGGTGCGGACATTGTGCTGGTCCTGCTGAATGCGGTCCTGTGCAGGCTCATCGACGTGAACATCCTGCTCGTCCTTGACGTGCTCATCTACACGGCCGCCCAGATAATCATAGGGCGTAAGATGAAGCCCGAAGATTGTCTAAAAAGGAGCTGATTCCCGCCATTCTGCGGGCGTGAGTCCCGTCGCGGACAGGAACTGCTTCGAGAAATTGGACCTGTCGCTGAAGCCGCAGCGCCTTGCGATGTCCCTCAGAATCGCCTGAGGCTCTTCGATGAGCAGCCTTTTCGCCTCTTCCACCCGGAGCGTCGTTCTCCACGCTTCCGCGCTTGCTCCGGTCTCCCTTAAGAAATAGTCGTGCAGCGCCTTGCTGTCAAGCCCCGTCTCTGTGGCGAGGGTGTTTTTTACCGTGCTCGGCTGGAGATAGCCCTTTCGTTCGACGTACTTTTTCAGTACCCTGCGTATTTTCCGGTCACTTGTCATAATTTTCCTTTTCGTTCCTCCAAAAATATGTATTTGCTCGGGAATGCAATTAAAAATTCATAAATTTGTGCCTTAAAAATTTATTTTTATGTTTGAAAACCTCAGCGAAAGGCTCGAACGCTCGTTCAAGATACTCCGCGGCGAAGGCCGCATAACCGAAATCAACGTCGCCGAGACCGTCAAGGACATCCGCAAGGCTCTCCTCGACGCCGACGTCAGCTACCGTGTCGCCAAGGACTTCTGCGACACCGTCAAGGCCAAGGCCCTCGGGCAGAATGTCCTGACGGCTGTCAAGCCTCAGCAGATGATGGTCAAGATCGTCCACGACGAACTCGCTTCCTTTATGGGCGGTTCCTCGACGGACGTCAACCTTGCCGGCAGCCCGGCCGTCATCCTCGTAGCCGGTCTCAACGGTTCCGGTAAGACCACATTCTCCGCCAAGCTCGCCAATTACCTGCGCAGCAAGAAGGGCGTCAAGGTCCTCCTCGCCGCCTGCGACACCTTCCGTCCGGCCGCCATCGAGCAGCTCAAGGTGCTCGGCGACGCCGTCGGAGTCCCCGTCTATTCCGAGGAAGGGGAGAAGGATCCGGTCAAAGTCGCGCTTGGCTCAGTCGCCGAGGCGAAGAAGCAGGGCATTCCTGTGGTCATCGTGGACACCGCCGGCCGACTCGCGGTCGACGACGAGCTGATGGACGAGATTGCAGCCGTCCACAGCGCCGTCAAGCCTTCCGAGACCTTGTTCGTCGTGGATGCGATGACAGGTCAGGATGCAGTGGAGACGGCACGTATCTTCAATGAACGCCTCGATTTCGACGGAGTCGTCCTCACCAAGATGGACGGCGACACCCGCGGCGGTGCGGCCCTCTCCATCAAGGCGGTCGTTGGCAAGCCGATCAAGTTCGTCTCCTCTGGAGAGAAGCCCGAGACTCTCGACGTGTTCCACCCGGAGCGTATCGCCGACCGCATCCTCGGTATGGGCGACGTCGTCTCCCTCGTTGAGAAGGCCCAGGAGCAGTTTGACGAGAAGCAGGCCCGCGAGCTCAAGAAGAAGCTCGCCAGGGACAAGTTTACCCTCCAGGATTTCTACGACCAGATCCAGCAGGTCAAGAAGATGGGCAACATCAAGGACCTCGCTTCTATGATCCCCGGCGTCGGCAAGGCCATTAAGGACGTCGATATGGACAATTCCGCCTTCAAGGGCACCGAGGCCATCATCCTTTCGATGACTCCCTACGAGAGGGAGCACCCGGAGGTCCTCAACGGCAGCCGCCGCAAGAGGATTGCCGACGGCTCCGGCACGTCGGTGGCCGAGGTCAACCGTCTCATCAAGCAGTTTGAGGGGACGCGTAAAGTAATGAAGGGCGCCGTCACCGGCACCCTTATGCAGCAAATGCGCAGGCGTTAGCCCTTACGGTTGAAATGGCGGAAGCGGAGGCGCATCACGCCCCAGAAAGCTTCGCCGAAGATGCCGCCGCTCATTTTGGAAGCCCCCTTCTGTCTGTTGATAAAGATGATGGGGACTTCTTTTATTTTGAAGCCGAGGCGCCAGGCGGTGTATTTCATCTCGATCTGGAAACCGTAGCCCTTCATCCTGACGTCGTCGAGATCCATCGTCTCGAGGACTTTCCTTGAGTAGCATTTGAAGCCGGCGGTCGTGTCGTAGACCTTCATCCGGAGGATGGTCCTCACGTAGACGGAGGCGAAATACGACATCACGATACGGCCTATGGGCCAGTCGACCACGCTCACGCCGTGGCAGTAGCGGGAGCCGATTGCGAGGTCGGCGCCTTCCTCTGCGCAGGCGGCGTAGAGGCGGGGAAGGTCGTGAGGGTTGTGGGAGAAGTCGGCGTCCATCTCGAAGATGTAGTCGTAGCCGAGTTCGAGGCACTTGCGGAAGCCCGTCAGGTAGGCGGTGCCGAGGCCGAGCTTGCCTTCCCTTTCGATGAGAAAGAGCCTCTCCGGCCACTCCTGCTGCAGCTCCTTGACTATGGCGGCAGTCCCGTCGGGGGAGCCGTCGTCAATGACAAGCACGTCATAGCCTCCCTCCAGGGAGAAGACTTCGAGGATGATGTCCTTGATGTTCTCCTTTTCGTTGTAGGTCGGGATTATGACGATTTTCTTGTCCATAGTGGGGACAAAAATAATAAAATTTCCTTATTTTGTGACGAAAATGACTCGGTTATGGATCAAAATGAAGTAAAAGAGAGGGTTCAGTCGGCCCGTATCCAGACTTCGGTGCTCAATTCGCTTGAAAAGAAGATGCTGGTGTGGATGGCTGAAAGGATGCCGCGATGGATATCGTCGGATATGCTGACCGGAGTCGGAATCCTTGGCGCCGTGATTGTCGCCGTCGGCTATTTCCTCTCTTCAATCAATCTCAACTGGCTCTGGCTCGCCTCTTTCGGATTCGTAGTCAACTGGTTCGGCGATTCCCTCGACGGGACTCTTGCGCGCGTGCGCAACACCCAGAGGCCCCTTTACGGCTTCTACCTCGACCACAACATCGACGGCATCAACGAGTCCCTGATGATAATCGGGGCCGGTCTGTCGCCTCTTTTCGACCTCAGGATAGCCCTTCTGGCCCTCGCGGCCTATCTCCTCCTGTCGATGTACGTCTACATCAACGCCCACCTCAAGAACGAATTCCGCCTCACCTACGCCGGCCTCGGGCCCACTGAGTTCCGCATCATAGTGATAATCGTCAACACGGTGTATCTCTATGCGCCCGCGCTGCGCGAATGGTCCGGCAGTATGTCCATACTGGGCCGTCCCTTCAACTTCGGCGTTTTCGATATAGTAGGGCTCGTAATTGTTGCCATACTTGTGGTAATCTATATCGTCAGTTTCATTGGCAGCGCCCGCGAGTTCTCGCGCCTGGACCCGCCGAAGAAGTTCTGATATGCCAGTCATCACCCCGGAAGAGATTGCTGCACTCGTCCCCCGGCTGAAAGGAAAGGACGGGCTTGTCCGCGCCGGGCTCTCCCTGACAGGAGTCGACAAGGTCAACGCTCTCTACGACCGCTGCTTGCCGGCGGAGGGGGCCGATTTCGCCGCGGCGCTTCTTCGGGATGTGGGCGTGGACTATCTGGTCGGCGGATTCGCCAACCTGGCGGCTCTCGCCGACGGGCCGTTTATTACGATCAGCAATCACCCCTACGGCCATATGGACGGCATTATCACCGTCGACCTTGTCGGCCACGTCAGGCCCGGATTCAAGCTTATGGTCAACAAGGTGCTTGGCCGCATCAGGGCAATGGCGGTCAATTTCATCGAGGTGGACCCGACAGGCAGCGAGAGGCAGGCTGCGACTCAGAAGAGCGTCGGCGGCGTCCGTGAGGCATTGTCGAACCTTCAGCGCGGCGAGCCGCTCGGCCTTTTCCCCTCCGGCGCGGTGTCCGATCTCAGCATCAGGGACGGCTTCAGGATCCGTGACCGGCAATGGCAGGAAGCCGCGCTCAAGATTATCCGCAAGGCGGCGGTGCCCGTGCTCCCGATCCGTTTCTTTGACAGGAATTCGCTGCTTTTCTACCTTCTCGGCCTCATTGACTATCGCGTACGTCTTGTCAGGCTCTGCCACGAGATGTTCAACAAGAAAAACAGGACCGTGCGTGTCGGCATCGGTCCCGTTATCTATCCTATGGAGTTCAGCGATATGTCTCCGGAGGAGTTGTCGGGCTTCTTGAGAGACAGGGTATATGGGATGCCTATGCCCTCTGAACTTGTCCGCCGTTCCTCGCTATTTGCCGCCCCATAGATCCAGAGCGGCGGCAATGTCCTGCCAGACGGCCTCCTTGCCGGGCTCGTTGTGGATTTCGTGCCTCATCTCCGTGTAGATCTTCGAGGTGACGGACGTGTAGCCGCGGCCGCGAAGGAAATTGACCGCATCGTTGTATTTTTTCAGGCTGACAATGCAGGGGTCTTCCGCCCCGGCTATGAACATAATCGGCAGGCCGGGGTTCTTCATCTGCCATCCGCCTTTGGAATATATCGACTTCAGCAGCCCGAACAGCGACCGGTAGCCGTTGGCGGTGAAACGGAATCCGCAAAGTGGATCGGCGTTATAGGCCTCGACAACGCTCTTGTCAGTGCAAATCCAGGAATTCGGAGTCTTCTCTTTCTTGAAGACCTTGTCGTAGCCGCCTGTGGCTATGGACTGGAGGAACGACGAACGGTAGCGCCATCCGTTGAACAGCACCACCATAGTCGCGAGCGCCTTCGCAATCCCGACCGCGCCGTTGGCGCTGGGGCTTCCGCACACGACGAGTCCTGCAATCAGGTCGTCGTGTTTCTTGATGTACTCCCTGACTATCATCGAGCCCATACTGTGGCCGTAAAGGAAGATGGGGAGCCCGGGAAATTCGCTCCTTGCCCAGAGCGTCACCAGCCGCTCGTCCTCCACCAGTTTCTTAAAGCCGCCCCTGCCGAAAAAGCCGAGGTCCTTCTCGTTTTCGACCGATGCTCCGTGGCCCCGGAGGTCGTTCATTACGCAGATATATCCTCTCTTGGAGAGGAATTCCATCATCTCGAAATAGCGCTCCTTGTGTTCGGCCATCCCGTGGACCATCTGCAAGACGGCTTTCGGCTCGCCTTCGGGCTTTGACACGGCCGTCGCCAATTTAAGCCTTCCGGCTCCTTCGACAATAAATGTTTCCATTATTCAAATCTATTGAAAATTTCGGGTAGGGGGGAGGTGAATCGCAGGAGGTTGGGACCGTAGGGATTGCGGAGGACGAGGGTGGCGGCGTGGAGGGCGAGGCGGCCAATAGGGTCTGTCGCTGCGCCGTATTTGTAGTCGCCGGCAATCGGGTGGCCTATGAGGGCGGAGTGGACTCGGATCTGGTTCTTGCGGCCCGTCTCGAGGCGGAACTCCGTCCTGGTCCAGAGGACGGTCCTGGAGGAGCCTCTCTTGTAGATGTACTGCAGGGGAGTGTAGTTGGTGACTGCAAGTTTGGCACCCTCGGAAGGGGCGTCGAAGGAGGTGACTTTCAGCGACTTGTCGCTCTCCTTGAGGTAGCTTTCGATGCGGCCGCCTTCCGCGATGCAGCCTTCTGCGTAGGCGATGTATTTCCTTTCGACGACCATCTCCTTCCATTTGCTCTGGAGAAGGTCCTTGGTCCTTTCGTCTTTTGCGAAGAGAAGGATGCCGGAGGTCCCCTTGTCGATGCGGTGGACTATCCAGATCCTCGGGGTGGCCCTGTCGACGGGAGCTCCGCTGATGAGGGCTTCCTTCCTTGCGGATGCGGCACTCACGCGAAGATATTCGTTCAGGAGACGGTAGAGGGATATGCCGCCGCTGCGCTTGCCGCTCTGGTCGATCGTGGGCAGGCCTGAAGGCTTGTCGACTACGATGATATGGGCGTCCTCGTGGAGGATTTTGACGCCTTTTTTAGACAGGGCTGTGACGGCGTCGCCCTTTTTCGCCCTTGCGACGGAGATGCCTTTGGGCAGGATCTCCACCTTGTCGCCTTTCTTAAGGGGATGGTCGAAGGCCTTGATGCATTCGCCCTTTATGCAGACCATCCCTTTCGACAGCATCTCCTTAACGGACGTGCGGCTCCTGTCCGGAAACGACTCCAGAAGGAAAGGGAGGAGGGTTGTGTTTTCGCGGACGTTGAGGATTGCCATTTGCGGGGGGTCAGAATGTCTTGACGAAATCGATGTCTTTCTTCAGCATCACCTTCGGCTCCATAAGCGAGACTTTCTGGAACAGTCTGAACTGGTTGACCGGTGAGAGATAGACGGTCTCCTCGTGCTTGCCCTTGCGCCACCATTTGTAGAATGCGATGGGGTCGTTGTCGAAGGGAATTTTAGCCTCGATGTCGGTGCCGAATCCGGGGAAGTCGATGGTGAGTCTGAGGCCCATAACTCTCTTGAAATAAGCGGGATCCGCCCTTCTGAGCTTGCTGATGAGAGGGTTGAAGACCTCCACTGCGTCGACGTTGAGGGTCTTGTCCTTTACGATCATCTTGTGGATCCTGACGGGGTCGGTGTTGAGCCAGGCGCCGATGGAAAGAGTCGTCTCTCCCTCTTCGGTCGGAAGGGTGAGCATATCCCGCGAATAGTAGATCTTCTCTGTGTCGAGAGGGTAGGACTCCATCAAAAAATGGCTTTTAATAGCGCATACTCTGCAAATATATGAAAATATTTATATACTTTAGCGCAGTTTTTGCAAGATTTTTTGAAAATTTGACACTGCAATCTTCAGACTACGAGCCTTCGGCTCTATCCCTCCCAAAACAAGTTTTGGGCCCCTCCCACTCACGATTGCGTGGGCGCAAACGGTCTTCAGACCGCAGTGTCAAATTTTCTACGTAATTGATAATGAAAAAGTTAAAGGTCATAATATTGGCGGTGGGTTTTTGCGTTTGCGCGGGGCTTCCGGGGCGAGCGCAGGAGGTGTCGTATATAGATTCGCTGGCGTTCAGGGTGAGCCCGACGGAGCTGGCGGACTCGCTGATCGCGTACGCGAAGACTTTTATGGGGACGCCGTACCTTCTCGGGGCGACGGGGCCTGACAAATACGACTGCTCTTCATTCGTCCGTAAGGCCTATTCGGGCATAGGGCTGGATATCCCTCGCTACACCTGGACGCAGATAAAGGTCGGGAAGGAGATCGACGACGTGCAGGAGCTTCGCCGCGGCGACCTCGTCTTCTTCGGCAAGCGTCAGGGCGTGAGGGAGATAGGCCATATAGGGATAGTCATCGACGTTGACCTCATCCACTGCAATTTTACTTTTATACACTGCGCGACGACCAACGGGGTTGAGATCCAGAAGTTCCATCACCCGTATTATCTTATGCGCTATATGACGGCAAGGCGCATTCTGCCGGAGGAGTGATCACTCATATTTGAGACTGTAGATGCCCACGCAGTTGCCTCCGTAGCCCATCCTGGCCTGCGAGGTGACGAAGATCAGGGAGCCGTCCTTGGACAGGTCGAGGCCGACGGGGTAGGAGTCCACCGGCATCTCACCGATTTTAACCATTTTTTCAGCATCCACCACGGCGAGCCTGCTTGAGAAATTGCAGGCGGCGAAGATGTATCTGCCGTCGGGGGACAGCGCTATGGTCCTCGCTCCTGCGGGGACTTTGCATTCTGTGATGCCGCTGATGCGGACCATCCGGTTTTTAATGTTTGGAATGGCGTCAAGGACGGTCTGGAGCGGGACTTTCTGGATGTAGCCGGCGTTGTTGATGCTCATATAGAGCCAGCCGTCGCGGAGGACGAGATGGCGAAGGTTGGAGCGCATACCGAAGATACGGCCCAGGTAGGTGCGGCTGGCGAGGTCGATGACCGCTATGCCGCCGCTGCCGCCCATACAGCCGACGAGGAGGTAGCGGCCGTCGGGAGTGAAGACCGTGCCGCGGAGGCAGTAGCCGCTGTTGACGTCGCGGTCGATGGTCGCGCCCGGGGCAAAGTTGAGGGCGAGTTTTTGCTCGACCGTGATGAGGTCGGAATAGCGCCACTCGGAAGGATCCCAGCTGGCGATGTCGATGAGG
>JAFZME010000151.1 GCA_017553405.1 Bacteroidales bacterium | reverse complement strand
GTGGACCGGCGACTCGCACCTGCGGCAGTCGAGCCCCTCGAATGATGTCCCGATGATCGGATAGAGGTCGCGGTCCGGGGAGAAAAGGATGACGGCGCCCTGCTCGAGGTGGAGGTCGATGCCGCTCTCAAGGCCGATTGGCCCGGTCAGCCAGATGCCGGCGGGGACGATCAGGTGCCCTCCCCCTTTGGCGGAGAGGCTCTCAACGGCCTTCGCGAAGGCATCGGTGTTGAGGGTGCGCCCGTCGCCCACGGCACCGAAATCGGTCAGCAGGACCTTCCGGGACGGGATTTTCGGGAGGCTTACGGCCTCCATCCTGAACGGCAGATCCTTGCAAAGGGCCTTGAGCGACGCGTCCGTCAGGGACTCGCTGACTCCCCCGGCGCGCGCGCATCCTGCGGCTGCGAGAAGCGCTGCGAGGGCGGTTATCATTCTTTTCAGTGTCATCATTACATAGTATTACCTTGCAAATATAAGAAAATTCCGTTACCGTGCACGGAATTTTCAAAAAAAACAGCCGGTTTTTAGCCGGCTGCTTGAAAATCAAATGTTTAGAGATTTAGAACATATATGCCACACCGGCGTGGAAGGAGTGGATGCGGTATGCAGATCCTGCATTGTCGGTGATGAAGTTCTTGCGGTACTGGTTGAGGCAGCCGAAATCCCAGCCGATATTGAACTGAAAGCTGCTGATGGCGTAGCCGAGACCGACGCCGACCTTGAGGTCGAAACGGGAGATTGTACCGTTGTCCTTGTCGTAGTAGTTGATGAGTTCGACGCTAGAGTCGTCGTGACCTACCCACTTGTCCTTGTAGGTGATACCGACGTTGAACGCAGGACCTGCATATGCGAAGAGCAGGCCGGAGCCGGCGTTGAAGGAATAAGTGAAGTAGACGGGGACCTCTACGGAAGTGTGGTGGGTGAAGACATCGTCGTGGATGTCGCCGAGGAACTTGAAATAGGCGCCGGGGGCGATACCGGGGCCGGACTCACCCTTGAAGCAGATGTTGTAAGAGGCGCCAATGTAGGCTCCGTGCATATCGTAGTAGTCTACATCCGAATTCTTGGTCAATTTGGAGGTGTGGAGTTCGCCAAGGTAGCCGGCTCCGATGTTGAGCTGGGCGAAAGAGGTCGCTGCGGCTGCGACGAGCAGCAGGACGGTAATGATTAACTTTTTCATATTCAACTATTTATAAAAAGGGCCCGGTCGCCCGGGCCCATATAGGTTTTAGAACACATAGGCCACTCCGAAGTGGAAGGAGTGGATATGGGCGGATCCCTTTCCGCCTTCTTCCTTGTAGCCGTTACGCACGGCCCTGCTGTACTGGTTGACAAGGCCGAACTCCCAGCCCATCTCTGCGGCGAGGTGCTCCCAGCGGTAGCCGGCGCCGAGGGCGAATTTGCAGTCGAATCTCTGGTAGGTACCGAGGAAGCCGGGCTTATTGCCTTTCCTGTAGAGATTGAGGACCTTGATGGTGTCCTCGTCTTCACCGTAATAATACCTCAGGCGGCACTTATAGCCCAGACCGACATTGAAAGCGGGGCCGGCATAACCGAATATGGCACCGGGGCCGAGATCGTGGGCGTAGGTGATGTGGAGGGGAATCTCAATGGCAGTACGGTGGACAAAGCCCCATCCGTAAACATTAGCATCATAGTCCCAGCCGCCTACGAAGGAGAAATATGCACCGGGGGCGAGACCGAGGCCTTCAACACCGCCGAGAGCCACATTGTAGGAGCCGCCGACATAGAAACCGTTAAGCCAGTCTGCAGAGTGTCTCCTTTCGTTGCCGAACTTGCTCCTGTAAGAGGAATACTCGCCAAGATAGCCGCCACCGAGGTGGAACTGTGCGAAGGAAGCGGTCGCACCCGCAAGCAGCAATGCTGCAATCAAGAGAACTTTTCTCATCATTTATAGATTTTAGTTGTTAACTCAATAATGGGCTCACAAATTTAGAAAATTTTCCGGAAAGATATCACTTTGCCTCGGGAACATTTTCGAGGACGGCCTTGAGGTACTCATAGACACGGCCTACGCTCTCGATCCTGACTCTCTCGTCCGGAGAATGGGGATGGACGATGTCCGGGCCGATAGAGACCATCTCCCAGGCGGGGTATTTTGCTCCCATAATGGCGCACTCGAGACCGCCGTGGGTGGCGGTGATCTTCATCGGCTCGCCCGTGACCTTGAGCCACTGCTCTTCCATCACCTTGTTCATAGGGGTGTCGAGCTTCGGCGTCCATCCGGAATAGCCGCCGGCGAAGGAAATCTCGGCTCCGGCAAGCTCGAAGAGGCATCTCATCCTCTCGGCGAGGTAGGCCTTGGACGAATCCACGGCGCTTCTCATAAGGGAATGGATGGTGAGGTGGCCCTTTTCGGTGCGTACGATGGCCATATTGGTGGAGGTCTCGGTCAGGCCTTCCATACTGCGGCTCATACGGATGACGCCGGCGGGACACGCGAGCATCGCCTTCACGGCGCGCAGCATCACGCTCTCCTGGATGAATTTCGGTGCCGGATGAGCCTGCTTCTCGAAGATGAGCTCGGCGGAAGGGTCGCTTTCGCGGTACTCCGCCTTGATCTCGGCGAAAATCTTCTCCACGAGATTCTTGACTTTGCGGACCTCGCCGAGAGGGATAACGATCTGTGCCTCAGCCTCGAAAGGAATGGCGTTGCGGAGGGATCCCCCGGTGAAATCGGCCACCTTGACTCCGTGCTTTTCAAGCAGCGGGAGGAGGATACGGGCGACCGCCTTGTTGGCGTTGGCCCTGTAGAGGGATATGTCCATACCGGAATGGCCGCCCTGGAGGCCCTTGATGGCGATCTTGTAGCCGACATAGCCCTCCGGGGTGCGGAATGAACGGTAGCGGAAATCTGCCGTGGCATCCAGACCGCCGGCGCAGCCGACGCAGAGCTCGCCCTCCTCTTCGGAGTCTATATTAATAAGGATGTCGCCCTTGAGCACTCCGGGACGGAGTTCGTTGGCGCCGGTCATACCGGTCTCCTCGTCGTAGGTACAGAGGACCTCGAGGGGGCCGTGCTTCGCCTCAGGATCCTCGAGAATCGAGAGGGCGAGGGCGATGCCGATGCCGTTGTCGGCCCCGAGAGTCGTGCCTTCAGCGGCTACCCAGCCGTCGACTATCTTCGTCGAGATGGGGTCGGTGAGGAAATCGTGCTTCGTGTCGGCCGTCTTCTGGGGGACCATATCCATATGGCCCTGAAGGATGACGCCGCGGCGCTTCTCGAAGCCGGGTGTGGCGCCTTTGCGGATTATGATGTTGCCTGTCTCGTCGCGGAGGGTTTCAAACCCGTGGGAGACGCCCCAGTCGTAGAGGTATTTCTGTACTTTTTCTTCGTGCTTTGAAGGACGGGGAATCCTGGTAAGTCCATAAAAGTTGTTCCAGACGAGAGCAGGAGCAAGATCTTTGATTGTCATAATGAATCGGGTTTATAAGGTTTGGTGTTATTTCAACTTGACAGGCATCTCGGCGACGACGCCCATCTGATAGACGGGAACCCTTGTCGAAATGAGCTGGTCCTTGCCGTCGGTCAGGGAGACTTTGCAGATCGCGGGAATGCGGTAGTTGACGGGGACAAGCTTGGAGGAAGCCTTGACCGGCTCGCCGAGCGCCGCCGCAGGGACGGACTCCGGGGCTACCTCAAGGTAGTAGGGCCTGCCGGAGAAACTGTCGGCATCCGTGAGCCCTTCCTCGTCGGAGACGCGGAAGGCCACATACATCCTCGTCTCCCCCGCCTTCTCGGGGACCACGTCGAAGGTCCTGGAGAAGGTCTCCTTCTGGGTGTAGCCGATGAACATCGTGAGGTACTCCTTCTCGATGCGGGTGAGCTCCGCAATGGCTGCGCCGAGGGCTTCGCCGCTGTAGGTCGCGTCGGTGTCGCCTATGGTGATCTTGAAACGCTCCTCACGGGCCGAGAGGATGATGTCGGCGGCCTCCGCCGCCCTCTTCTCGAGGGACTTCTCCACCACCACGTCCTGGCTCACGGCAACCCTTGTGAAAGAGGTGTCGGTCGTGACGTTCTTATAGAGTGTCTTTGTCTCCGTGTCGATGCCGCTGGTCAGGGCCATCCCGGTGAAATCGGCCTGAGGGACAGCCTTGAAGCGCCACTCGACCGGAGCCAGAGGCTCCTCGCCGCCCATCGACACCAGGCCCTGCGCTGAAAGGGCGAGCACCTTGTCGAGAGCGCCCGCGGCCGCAAGTTTGTAGCGCGCCGCCAGGTCGGCCTCCACCACCGGAGCAATCGCGACGGAAAGCACCTTGACCTGGGTCCTGTCGCTCTCGCGCGCGTCGATGCCGAGATATTTCTTCGCATATTTGGCATAAGGCCCGGCGAAGAACACCTCGCGCTCCGCCGTCACATCCAGCTTAACCACCGTCTTCGGCAAGCTGTAGGCCACCTCCTGTGCTTCCGCCCTGAAAGCCCCGGCACAAACTGCCGTCACCGTCAAAATCGTATATACAAATAACTTTTTCATATCCTCATTTCCATAAAGTACATCCACAATTATAGCCATTTTTATAATAAAAAACAAATACGGAATGACTTCGCAACCGCAGGGTATTATTTCATAGGACCGTCGCTTCGCTACCCCTCCCAAAACATTCGTTTCGGGCCCCTCCCACTACTTTCCGTGGGTGGAACGAGGCCCTATGAAACAACACCCTGCTATTGTCTCCGTCATTCCGAAGCCTCTTTGTCATTCCGAGCCCCTAAGGGGCGAGAGAATCTCCGTCATATACTTTTTTCAAAGTAATTTACTTATATTTGCGGAAACGGGATTTCGTTGTTATGAAAAAGATCATCAGGAACATACTCAGGGGGTGCTCGCTGACGGCGGCGCTTTTTGTGTTCGAGGCGTGCTACGGGACGCCGCCGAGGCCGGAAAGCGACGCGGAGGCGGCCGGCGCGGCCGAAAGTGAACTTGCCGAAGGCGAAGTGCCCGGCGGAGAATCCGAAGGCGCCCTTGCCATCAATCCTTAGTGAGAAACGACAGACTTGTCATATCACTGATCCTAAGCCTTACCACCATCCTCGCCGCAGCCCAGCCGACGAGGGTGAAAGGTTCCGTAGTCGACGCCGAGACGGGCGATCCCATCCCCTTCGCCGGCATCTATTTCGACGGCACGACCATCGGCACCACCTCCGACCTTGACGGCAATTTCTTCCTTGAGACGCGCGAGCCGGGCGTACGGGTACTTACGGCATCCATACTCGGCTATGAGCCGGTATCTTATATAGTCGTCAACGGAGCATTCTCCGAAGTCACTTTCAGGCTCACACAGACGCTCAACCGCCTCAACGCGGCGGTCGTGAAGCCGGACAATTCCTATATGCGGTCAATCCTCAGGAAGATTACCGACGCCCGCGCCAAAAACGACCCGGAGAAGAAGCCCGAATTCGCCTGCGACGTGTATTCCAAGACTGAAATCGACCTGGCCAACCCCAACGAGCAGATGAAAAACAAGCTGCTCCGCAAGCACTTCGGCTTCGTGATGGACTACCTCGACACTTCGGCCGTCTCTGGCAAGCCGTTCATCCCGGCGATGATAGCCGAGACCAAGGCAAGGAAAATCCACCAGAGCTCCCCGCTGATCAACAAGGAGCTCATCAGCGCAAGCCGCATATCCGGATTCAATTCGGACAACGTCCTTCTCCAATACACCGGTTCCACCCACTTCAGGGCCAATTTCTACGACAACTACATCAACGTCTTCGGCGTCGACGTCCCCTCCCCCGCTACGATATTCGGCGAGGCCTTCTACAACTACTACCTCGTGGATTCCCTGGCGATGGACGGGCGCAAGACCTATGTCATCCGCTACCATCCCAAAAAGATGGTCTCCACCCCGGTCTTCGACGGGGAGATGAAGGTCGACGCGGGCGATTTCGGCCTCAGGAGCGTCAAGGCCAAGCTGGCGCAAGGCGCCAATGTCAACTGGGTGCGCGACTACGTGACCGAGACCGAAAACTGCCGTGTGGGCGACACCACCTGGTTCTATCTCAAGGACAAGATCTACTCCGATTTCGCCGTCACGAAAAAGGACACCCGGCTTTTCGTGTCCCTGCTGGGCAAGAGGGAGAATTACTATTCGAATCCGGTCTTCAGCATAGCGGCCGAGGAGAGGCAGACAAGAAACGACGACGCCGTCAAGGTGTCGTCCGATGCAGGGAAATATGACGAAAGCTGGTGGCAGGGGGCGAGGCCCTATGCCCTCACGGAGAAGGAGCAGGGCATCTACGAGATGGTGGACCGCGTGCAGAACGTGCCGTTCTACCGCACCGCCTACGACATCATCAATATGATAGCCGTCGGCTACTACGAGACCAAATATATCGGTATCGGACAGTATTCCACGGTGTTCGCGTTCAACAACCTGGAAGGATTCCGCCTCCGCCTCGGGGCGAGGACGACCAAGAACGTCAGCAAGAAGATACGTCTTACCGGATATGCCGCCTACGGCTTCAAGGACCATAAATTCAAGGGCGGCGGCACCGTCGAATGTATGTTCTCGACCGACCCGTGGAGGAAGTTGACAATCACGGCGAAGCACGACGTAGTCCAGCTCGGGCGCGGCACGAGCGCGATCCTCACGGAAAGCAACATATTCAACTCGATATTCTCCCGCAGCACCGACAAGAAGATGAGCCCCGTGACCGAATTCTCGATCAAATACGACCGCGAGCTCGCTTCCTGGTTCAACACTTCGCTCTCCCTCGAGTCCATCAGGATAGCATCCAACCGTTATGTCCCGATGGTCACCCCCCACGGAGAGAACTACGGATCCATACTCACCAACCAGATACACTGGCAGGGCCGTCTTTCGTTCCGCGAAAGCGTGACGAGGGGCGTTTTCCAAAAGGGGTATATGAACACCAAATTCCCGGTGCTCACGGTGGACCTTTCCGGTGCTATGCAGGGGCTGCTCGACACCGATTTCGGCTATTTCCGCAGCGAACTCTCGATTGACTACAGGGTGAGCACGGTGCCGTTTGGCATAGCCCGCTTCCATTTCAACGTAGGCAAGATTTTCGGCAGCGTGCCATATCCTCTGCTCAAGCTCCACGAAGGCAACGACTCATTCTTCTTCGACAAGAGCGCCTATGCCTGTATGGACTACTACGAATTCGCCTCCGACCTATGGGCTACGCTGTTCTACGAGCAGAATTTCGGGGGCTATTTCCTCGGGAAGATCCCCGGCATCAAGAAACTGAACCTCAGGGAGGTCTTCACATTCAAGATGGCGTGGGGCACGATATCGAAGAAAAACGACGGCACGCTCGGCCAGGGAAGGATCGAGGCGCCGTTCATCTTCCCGGAAGGTCTCGGAAGCCTGCGGAAGCCGTATGTCGAAATGGGGGTTGGTATAACCAATATTCTCACGTGCCTGCGCGTGGATGCCTTCTGGAGGGTGACTCACCGCTACACGACCAACGCCGCCGGTGAAAGGATCAAATCACCCAACCGGTTCAGCATCAACGTCGGATTCGAATTCCACTTCTAGTGATTGTAGGCCTCGAGCGCCTTGCGAAGGACCTCGAGGGCTTTCGCGAGGTCTTCCCTGTTGAGCACGTAGGCGAGGCGGACCTCGTCGCGCCCGTCGGCAGGATCGGTGTAGAATCCCGCACCGGGGGCCATCATAATGGTCTGTCCCTCATAGGTGAAATCGGTCAGGCACCATTTGCAGAACTTCTCGGCATCATCGACCGGGAGGCGCGCCATCGTGTAGAATGCGCCCATAGGGGTCGGCGAGAACACGCCGGGAATCTTATTGAGGCCCTCGATGAGGAAGTCCCTGCGGGCCTTGTATTCGTCGTGAACCTGAGCCATATATTCCTTCGGCGTGCCGAGGGAGGCTTCTGCCACAATCTGGCCGATGAGCGGCGGGCTGAGCCTGGCCTGGCAGAACTTCATCACGGACTCGCGGACCGCCTTGTTGCGGGTGATGAGGGCGCCGATGCGTATGCCGCACTCGGAGTAGCGCTTGGAGACCGAGTCGATGAGGATGACGTTGTCGTCGATGCCGCTGAGGTGGAATGCCGAGATATAGGGCTTGCCCGTATATATGAACTCGCGGTAGACCTCGTCCGAGAGCAGGTAGAGGCCGTATTTTTTCACCAGGTCTCGGATGCGGCGCATCTCGTCACGAGTGTAGAGGTAGCCGGTCGGGTTGTTGGGGTTGCAGATGAGGATGGCCTTGGTCTTGGGCGTGATCTGCTCCTCGAACTTCTCCACCGGAGGGAGGCGGAAACCGTCTTCGATGGAAGTCTTGACCGGCTTGACCACGGCGCCGCAGCTGATGGCGAAGGCCATATAGTTGGCGTAGGAAGGGTCCGTCACGATGATCTCGTCGCCGGGATCCATACAGGCCATATAAGCGAACATTATGGCTTCCGAGCCGCCCGCCGTGATGATTATCTCGTCGGGGCTGAGGTCGATCCCGTAGTTGGCATAGTAGGAGACCATCTTGGCCCTGAGGCCGAGATAGCCCTGGGAAGGGCTGTACTCCAGGATGCTGCGGTCGACCTTCCTGAGGGCCTCGAGGCCCACTTCGGGAGTCCGGATGTCGGGCTGGCCGATATTGAGCTGGTAGACACGGATGCCGTTGCGGATTGCGGCGTCCGCGTAGGGAGCGAGCTTCCTGATCGGCGAGCTCGGCATTGTTCTGCTGCGACGGGATATTTCCATTGCTTAATTGGTGATTTTTCCGTGACAATAACGGTATTTGAGGCCGCTGCCGCAGGGGCAGGGGTCGTCGGGAGCCACGTGAGGGATGGCCATCCCGAAGGGGAAGCCGGCTGGCATCCTGTCGGAAAGCGCTTCGAGGGCCTTGTCTTTCTCGACAAGGTCGGTGTAGCCCTCGCTCTTTGTCGGGGCGGGCATCTTCCATCTTTTGAAGGAATCGTCGCCATCTTCCTGCGGATTCACCGAATAGCTGACTTCCAGTGCCTCCGCCTCCCTGGGAGACTGTCCGCCGAGGAACCAGCAGGGAAGGACATTGACATAGTCCGACAGAGCCGCGAGGGCGGACTCTGCGAGGGGTGCTTCCCTGTCGGGGTCGACCATCGAGAGAATCAGGTCGGAAAGGGCCTCCCGCTGGTCGGGATATTGGGAGCCGTACCAGATATCGTGGTGAAGCACAGGCACTTCGGAGGGATAATAGCCGACGGCGATGAGGGCCTTGGAGACGGCATCTCCCTCGGGCGTCTCGACCTTGAAAGAGAACCAGGGAGCGGCGCTGCCGGCCTCGAGTATCTCTTCATTTGAGAATACGCGGAAACTGCGGTCCTTCGGGAGAAGGCCGAGCAGGGCCTCCACATCGCCGATAAGCGGAGAGACCACGAGGTCGTCTCCATCTTCGGAGGTGTAGCGGCAAAGCTGGAGGACGGAGCTCGAGCGCATCATAGAGATGAAGCGGTCGGTCCCGCCGCCGAAAAGTTCCTCGAAGAACTCTATCATCATATCGATGAACTTGTCGAACGGGACCACGCCATAGAGATTCGTAACGCCAAGGATGCCGCGCTCGAACTCGAAGCGGCCGGAAGTCTCCCCGTCCTTTATGGCGAGGTCTATCCAGCGGGACACGCAGTCGAAGACGTCGTCGTCGATTGAAAGGCGGCGGACATCGGGGTCCGATTCGTCGACATCGATGAGGCCGCAGTACTCGACAGCCGAGGTGTAGTCGGGGTAATCCTCCTCTATCTGCGCGCCGGGGCCCGCTTCGCAGAGGGCCTTGAGCAGTCTCAAGTCGCGCTCCGGAATACGGCAGAGCCACTTTTTCGGATTGCGGGAGAGGAAAAGCGACAGCGCGGACGCCATCTCGGCCTTGTGCATCCTTTCAGGGATGCTCTTGCCGAAGATGTCGCCGAGATCCTCTATCTC
>JAFZME010000150.1 GCA_017553405.1 Bacteroidales bacterium | reverse complement strand
GGTGAGGATCAGCGTGGCGATGTGGCTGCCGTCGACGTCGGCATCGGTCATAATGATGACCTTGTGGTAGCGGAGCTTCGTCATATTGAGGGCCTTCGGGTCTTCTTCCGTGCCGACCGACACGCCGAGGGCGGTGTAGATGTTGCGGATCTGCTCGCTTTCGAAGGCCTTGGCCTCGAGAGCCTTCTCGACGTTGAGGATCTTGCCTCGGAGAGGGAGGATAGCCTGAGTCTTGCTGTCGCGGCCCTGCTTGGCGGTGCCGCCTGCGGAGTCTCCCTCGACGAGGAAGAGCTCGCACTTCTCGGGGTCCTTCTCGGAGCAGTCGGAGAGCTTGCCGGGCATTCCTGCGCCGGTCATCACGGTCTTCCTCTGGACCATCTCGCGGGCCCTGCGCGCAGCGGCGCGGGCGGTCGCGGCGAGGACGATCTTGTCGATGATGATGCGGGCCTCCTTGGGGTGCTCCTCAAGGTAGGTGTCGACAGCCGCAGCCGTGGCCTGGGAGACGACGGAGGTGACTTCGCTGTTGCCGAGCTTGGTCTTGGTCTGGCCTTCGAACTGAGGCTCGGCCACCTTGACTGAGACGACGGCGGTCAGGCCCTCGCGGAAGTCCTCGGGAGAGAGCTCGGTCTTGAGCTTGGCGAAGAGGTTGTTTTTCTCGGCGTAGTTCTTCAGGGAACGGGAAAGGCCCATCTTGAAGCCCTGGAGGTGTGTGCCGCCTTCTATCGTGTTGATGTTGTTGACGTAGGAGTAGATCTTCTCGGAGTAGCCGTTGTTGTAGCTGAGGGCTATGTCGATGGGGATGATCTTGTCGGCCGCGACGCAGATGGGCTCGGGGATGAGCTGGGCGGCGCCGCCGTCGAGGTACTCGATGAACTGCTTGAGGCCTTCCTCGGAGAAGAAGGTGTCGTGGCGGAAGACGGTCTTGCCGGTCGCCTTGAGCTCACCGTCGGGAGACTCGACCATCTCGTCGACAAGCTGCCGCTGGTCCGTGAGGGTGATGCGGATGCCTTTGTTGAGGTAGGCCAGCTCGCGGAGGCGGGCGGCGAGGGTGTCGTACTTGTAGACTATGGTCTGGACGAAAATGGTCTGGTCGGGGTGGAAGGTGATGATGGTGCCCGTGTCTTCGCAGGTCCCGGTCACGCGGACGTCGCCGAGGGGCTTGCCCTTGGAGTAGTCCTGCTCGAAGACCTTGCCTTCGCGGTGGACTTCGGCGTGGAGGTGATCGGAAAGGGCGTTGACGCAGGACACGCCGACACCGTGGAGACCGCCGGACACCTTGTAGTTGGACTTGGAGAATTTGCCGCCGGCGTGGAGGATCGTGAGGACGACCTCGAGGGCGCTGCGGTTTTCCTTCTCGTGAAGGCCTGTCGGGATGCCGCGGCCGTTGTCGCTTACGCGGATGGAGTTGTCTTCAAGGATGACGACGTCGATGTCGGTGCAGAAGCCGGCCATCGCTTCGTCGATACTGTTGTCGACGACCTCATAGACAAGGTGATGGAGGCCTCTTTCGCCGATGTCGCCGATGTACATCGAAGGTCTTTTCCTGACGGCCTCGAGGCCTTCGAGGACCTGGATTGAATTGGCGGAATACTGCTCTTCCGCCTGCTTGGTTTCTTCGTTCTCTATCATATCTTTGTTATGTTTTTTCTCTTTTCAGGGAAGGTCCCTATAAAACATACAAAGATATGGAAAAATAGTGGAATTTACAAGCGTCCGGCCTACAAAATGAACTTGATTCCGAGAGTCCCCCAACGGCCCTTTTCAGAGTAGAAAGGAACGGTCTGGATATTCATCCCGATGAGGTTGCCGCTGCGGGCCCAGATGGAGAATTTACGGGTGACCGCGAAGTCCGCGATGACGCCGAGGTCGAACCATCCCGGGACCGTGCAGCGCTCGTCTCCGTAGGAATGCATACGCGTTGCGTAGGAGCAGTCGAGACCGACCGCGAGGCGCGTCATATAGACATATTCCGCCTTGAACGAGCCGGAGAAAACGGGCGGCGCAAAAGCGTCGGCGTGCTTGTCTTCAAGGTTGGTCTTCTTGATATAGAACCTCGCATCGGCCCGGAAATCAGCGGAATCCCATCCGCACAGGAGCGTCGCATACCAGAGGTTATGGTCCTTATAGACAACGGAATGGTGCGGATCGGTCCCATAGAGGAAGTCGTTCTTGACGGCGGCATATCCGCCGAAGAGATCGTAGCGGAAACGCGCCCCTATATTGCCCCGAAGTCCGAGCGCCGCGTTGATCCTCTCCGCGGAGAAATCCATCAGGGCCTCGTCGTAGAGCCAGCTTCTCGAGAAGAAATGGTTGGCGAGGATGATGTCGCTGAAGGAGTTGAGCCTGTCGCCGCCAGTCACTTTGGCGTAGATGACCATACGCTCACGGATGGCCTCGAAACCGATGAACACGTCGGGATAGACGACCTGATAGCCGCGGCTCGTGTAGAGCGGGGATGCGCCGTCACTTCGGCCGGAGCCCATCGTGACGGAAAGCGCCACGCCGGCGTCCAGACGCCAGCGGCCCTTCTCCAGACGGTATTTCGGAATGAAACGGAGTATGCCGCCGAAGCCGTAATAAAGCCCCCCGATGTCGGAAACAAGGACATCGGTGTCGAGCGAGAAGCGGTGGATGTCGTTGAGGTCGTAGCCGAAGGTGCTGTCGAAGATGAAGCGGTGCTCCATGAGGGCATTGGGCCTGTAGCCGACAGAGTCCTTCGTGAAGCGGTAGGCGATGGACGCGTCGTAGATGAAGCGCCTGTCGCGCACATCCGAAGAGCGGAGCCGGACCGAGCCGTCGACCATGTTGACGGGGCGCACTCCGAGCGTGTCTTTC
>JAFZME010000149.1 GCA_017553405.1 Bacteroidales bacterium | reverse complement strand
CTTTGACGCGGGGATAACTTCCAATAATTGTGCACTCCAACGCTCCTTTCCAGAATCGTTGATTTTGTGGATTGCCTGAATACGATAACACATATTCTTAATTTTTGGTCACCCTGCTCCGGAGGCGAATGGGTATAATAAAAAAGTGTGGAGCAAATGCTTATCCGTGAGGAGGCTCTGGTAAGCCCTTGGACAAATAAACAATACTCCACACCGAGTATGGGATCTTCGCATAACTGCGAGGAACGCCAAACAAGGTGATGAAGGCATTAGTTTATCCCTGTCCAATAGAAATTTACCAGATTTCCTCACAAGGAGAAAGCAAACACTTTCATCTATTATGTCTGTCAGTCGCCTGACAATGACAAATATAGGAAAAGTTTTTAATAATCATAAGATTCGTCCACGGAATAGCCCCTGGAACCCCGCCGGAATTAAAGGTCCCCAGAGGGAGGACGGGGAAAATAGAGGTATATTAAATTTAAAAGCGTATATTCGCGGAGATGAACCGACCGGTGGACATACTGGAGCAGTACTGGGGCTACACAAGCTTCAGGCCGATGCAGGAGAGCATCATTTCCGATGCCCTCTCCGGCAAGGATGTGCTTGCCATCTTGCCGACCGGCGGAGGCAAGTCGATATGCTTCCAGGTCCCGGGGATGATGAAAGAGGGCATCGCTCTGGTCGTGACGCCCCTCATCGCCCTGATGAAGGACCAGGTCAAGAACCTGCAGGACAGGGGGATAAAGGCCCTTGCCATCTATGCGGGTATGACGCGTCACGAGGTCGACCTGGCGCTCAACAACGCCGCCTACGGCGATTTCAAGTTCCTGTATCTCTCGCCAGAAAGGCTCTCGACGAGGTCGTTCCAGTCTTATCTTCCGGAGATGAACGTCTCGTTCATCGTCGTCGACGAAGCCCACTGCATATCACAGTGGGGCTACGATTTTCGTCCGGACTACCTCGCCATCGGCGAGCTCCGCAAGACTGTCGATGCCCCGGTCATCGCCCTGACGGCGACCGCGACTCCCGAAGTCGCAGAAGACATTATGGACAGGCTCGGCTTCAAGGAGAAAAACCTCCTCCGCAGCGGCTTCGAAAGGCCCAATCTTTCTTATATAGTGCGCAAGACCGAAGACAAGAAGGGCCAGCTGCTCTCTCTCTGCCGCGGCGTCGAGGGGACGGGCATCATCTACGTCCGCAGCCGCAACCTTACGCAGGAGATCGCCGCCTTCCTCCGCAGCGAAGGCATCGAGGCCGACTACTACCACGCCGGGCTCGGTTCGCAGACGCGTTCCAAAAAGCAGGACGACTGGAAGGAAGGGCGCACAAGGATAATGGTCTCGACCAACGCCTTCGGGATGGGCATTGACAAGCCCGACGTGCGCTTCGTGGCCCACTACGACCTTCCGGACAGCCCCGAAGCCTACTTCCAGGAGGCTGGGCGCGGAGGACGGGACGGCAAGCGGTCCTATGCGCTTCTGCTCTGGAACGGCATCGACCTGCGCCGTCTCGACCAGCTGGAGAGCGTAAGTTTTCCCTCCCTTGAATATATCGAGGACATATATCAGAAAGTCCACATATATTTCGGCATTCCCTATGACGCCGGAGAAGGGAGGGAACTGAAATTCAACCTTCTCGAGTTCTGCAAGCACTATTCGCTCCAGCAGAGCCAGGTCTACTACGCCATACGCTATCTCGACAGGATAGGCCAGTGGACGCTTACGGAAGATATGGAAATCAAGACGAGAATCGGCTTCACCGTGGACCGCAGGGCCCTTTATGACGTCGATTTTCCCGACAGCAGGATGCTTGACATCCTGGATGTCCTTATGCGCAGCTACGAGGGAATATTCTCCTATGCGGTATCGATAGACGAAGAGTACGTCTCCGGAAGATGCGGCCTCACCGTGAGCGGCCTTCGCAACCTTCTCTACCAGATGTCGCTCCTCCACGTCATCCGCTATATCCCCGCCGACAATTCGGACGTCATCATCCTCCGCCACGAGCGCCTCGCCCCCGGCAATATCCGCTTGGAAGAAAAGACCTACGCCCTTCTGCGCGAGAACTACCACTCCCGCGCCGCTGCGATGAAGGCTTACGTCCAGGAAGAAGACGAATGCCGCCAGAAGTTCCTCCTGCGCTATTTCGGCCAGGAAGAATCCGCCCCCTGCGGCCACTGCGACATCTGCCGGGCCCAAAAGAAACGCCCCGCCGAAGCGGAGCGCATAAAAGAATTCATTCAGGGCAAAGGCGGCGTCTACACCCTGGAAGACCTTCGGGACGCCTTCTCCGCCCCCGGAGCGTCGGAAATCCCCGGCTGGCCGGAAATCCTCCGGACGCTCGTCGACGACGGCGATGTCCCGCCACCCTCCCGCTGACGGCCTTTAATTCCGGCGTCATTTTAAGACCTTTTTTGACGCCGGGATGGGGGCGGCTACTTTTCTTCGGCGATGGCTTTGTTGTAGCACTCGCGGCAGAGGGGCTCGTAGATGTCGGTCTCGCCGAGGACGACGAGCTTGCGGCTGTCGGAGAGGCGGTGCGAGTGGTTGGCGAGGCCGCCGCACTTGACGCAGATGGCGTGGACCTTCTGGACGTCTTCTGCAATCGCAAGGAGGCCGGGGATGGGGCCGAAGGGCTTGCCGAGGTAGTCGGTGTCGAGGCCTGCGACGATGACGCGGATACCGCGGTTGGCAAGGGTCTGGGCCACCTCGACGAGGCTCTCGTCGAAGAACTGGGCTTCGTCGATGCCTACCACTTCGACGTCCTCATCGATCTGGAGCATCCTGGCAGGAGTCTTAATCGGAGTGCAGGAAATGCTGTGGCTGTCGTGGGAGACCACGTCGAGATCGGAGTAGCGCTTGTCGATGGTCGGCTTGAAAGTCGCTATCTTCTGCTTTGCAAACTGGGCCCTTTTGAGCCTTCTGATGAGTTCCTCGGTCTTTCCCGAGAACATCGAGCCGCAAATCACTTCAATGCAGCCCGATTTTTTTGCATTTTCTAAAAACATTTATTTAATTTTGCGATTGTTTGACAGCAAATATAATCATTATGGAAGATAATCGGAAACAAATTCTTACTCAAATTGAAGAAGAAATTTCCTCTCTCAAGTCCAGACTCGCCTCGCTCGAGGAAAAAGTCATCGCCTTGTCCGCCGAAATCCCCGTTCAGGACGACGGCCCCATCGACCTCAGCTGCCCCGTAGTAGCGCCGGTTGACGTCGCAGAGCCCGTTGCAGAGCCCGTTGTTGAGCCGGTTGCAGAGCCGGTTGCAGAGCCAGTCGCGGTCGCTGAGCCGGTCGCTGAGCCAGTCGAAGCAGTCGAAGCAATTGAAGCAGAGCCGGTCGAAGCTGAGCCTGCGCCTGTCGTCGAACTTGCCGAAGCACAGCCCGCCGTCGACGACCTGCCCGAAGATGAGCCGGTCGAAGCAAAGCCGAAGAAGGTAAGATCCTATAAGTGGATGACGGACCTTCCCGGAGTGCCGGTCAAGAACATCCGGAGCGCCATATCCCTCTACGACAGGGCGCTCTTCATCAACACCCTTTTCAAGGAGAACTACGCCCTCTACGACAAGACCATCAGCGAGCTCAACGCAATGGAGTCCCTGGAGGATGCCGTAAGCTATGTCGAGGCCTCATTCCCCGACTGGAATTTCTCCTCGGATGCAGTCTACGGCTTTATGATGGCTATCCGCAAAAAGCTGGGATAATCCACTTTTTTTGACTAAATTTGCGTCGCCAAAGAGCAAGAAACAATAAACTTAAATCTTATACAATATGGCACAGATCGATCTGAGCAAGTACGGTATCAAAAAGGTAAAGGAAGTCCTTTACAACCCCACCTATGAAGTCCTCTACAACGAGGAGACCAAGCCCGGCCTCGAAGGCTTCGACAAGGGCCAGGTGACCGAACTTGGAGCAATCAACGTTATGACCGGCATCTACACCGGCCGTTCCCCCAAGGACAAATACATCGTCTATGACAAGACGACCAAGGAAGGCGCCCCCGGCGAAGTGTGGTGGACGACCGACGGCTACCCCAACGACAACCACAAGATGTCCGTCAAGGTCTGGAACGTCGTCAAGAAGCTCGCCCGGAAGCAGCTCAGCGGCAAGCGTCTTTTCGTCGTCGACGGCTTCTGCGGCACCCACGCCGACACCCGTATGAAGGTCCGCTTCATTATGGAGGTCGCCTGGCAGGCCCACTTCGTCACCAACATGTTCATCCGCCCGAAGAACCAGGAAGAATTCGACCAGGAGCCGGATTTCGTCGTCTACTGCGCTACCAATGCCAAG
>JAFZME010000148.1 GCA_017553405.1 Bacteroidales bacterium | reverse complement strand
GGCGCCGGCTGCGGGCGCGTCGGCGCCGGCGGCCTCGATCTTCCAGATGCGGAGGTCGTTGTACCAGCGGCCCGAGTACTCGCGTGCACGCACGTTGAAGGAAACCTTCACCGGGTCGCCTACACGGAATTTGTCCAGCTCGGCAACCTTGTCCTGGCCCCAGGCCGTGAAGCAGGCGCTGGAGTTGAAGTTGCCGTCGGGATATTCAAGGATGAAATCCTGCCTGGCCCACGCTCCGCGGGCGGACTGGCCCGACTGCGGAGCGAGCTTGGCGGATATTCTTCCTTCGAGCGTAAGGGCTGCCATAATTATTTCTTCTTGCCTTTAGCGGGAGCTTCTTCAACTTTCTCGACGAAGGTGCCGACCTTGGTCAGCTCGACGTCGAAGATAAGAGCGGAGTTGGGCTCGATGCCGCGGGTGCCGTACTCGCCATAGCCGAGCTCTGAAGGGACGAAGAGCTGGATCTTGCCGCCTTCACCGATGAGCTTGAGACCTTCGCTCCAGCCCTTGACGACGCGGTTGAGGAAGAGGCGGACAGGCTCGCCGTCGCTCTCGTCGAAGACGTCACCGTTGAGGAGGGTGCCTTTGTAGTTGACCCAGATGGTGTCCTTGTCGTTGACGGGCTTGAGCTCGCTGCCGGGCTCGATGATCTTGTACTGGAGGCCGCTCTCGGTCACCTGGATGCTGTCTTTCTCAGCATTGGCGGCGAAGAAGGCTTCGGCTTTCTCCTTGTTGAGGGCCGAAGTGTACTCGCGCCTCTTGGCTACGAAGCTGTCAAGAACCTCATTGCCCTCCATAGGGTTGATCTTGAACTGCTTGACGAAGTTGGTGTCGCGCTGGTCGCCCTTGGCGTTGACGAAGTCCTTGATGCCCTTGACTATCTGGGAATAGTTGAGCTGGCCGAAGTTGTTGCCCTTGATCCAGGCGCCGAAGTTGATACCGATAAGGTAGCTGACGGAGTCGATCTGGGATGCTTTGGGAAGGAGGTCCTGAACTTCCTTGCTGCCTTCAACCTTGGGTCCGCAAGCGACGATTGCGATAGCCGCAGCGGCGATTGTCAAAATACGTGAAAGTTTCATAATTGTTTATGTTTTAAAAATTTACGTTCATTTTACTTTGAACCTCACCACAAGGAAGCGCAAAGTCTTGCAAATATCGTCAATTTTTTTGAAAAATTGAAATAAGAGCATTTCATTTTTGTTCCAAAAACGGAGTGCTCATATTTCTTTACAAAAATTTGGAAACGTTGACAAGATTGACTAAATTAGAGGGAAATCGCGAGAGAAGGGCGGGGGAGACTAATGTTAATGCGCTGAATAATGGAAATTGATTCCTCAATCCTAAAGAACAAGCTGAAGGAATTCTTCGGCTTCTCCTCCTTCAAGGGAGACCAGGAAAGCATTATCCGTCACCTTGTTGCAGGAGGCAACGCCTTTGTCCTTATGCCGACGGGAGGCGGCAAGTCGCTCTGCTACCAACTCCCTGCGCTGGTGATGGATGGGACAGCAATTGTCATATCCCCCCTTATCGCCCTGATGAAAAACCAGGTCGATGCAATCCGTGGTTTTGTCGCCGGCAACGACGGCATCGCCCATTTCCTCAACTCGTCCCTCTCCCGACCGCAGATTGCGGAGGTGCGGGAGGATCTCCTCTCCGGGGTGACCAAGCTTCTCTATGTCGCTCCCGAGTCGCTGACCAAGGAGGAGAACATCGCCCTCCTCAAGGAGCTCAAGATTTCCTTCTATGCCGTCGACGAGGCCCACTGCATCTCCGAATGGGGCCACGATTTCCGTCCTGAATACAGGCGTATCCGTTCCATCATCGACGAGATTGCCCCCGCTCCCGTGATCGCCCTCACGGCGACCGCAACTCCGAAGGTCCAGAGCGACATCCTCAAGAACCTCCGTATCCAGGATGCCGGCATATTCCGCGACTCCTTCAACCGCCCCAACCTCTACTATGAAGTCCGTGACAAGGTGGAGCCCGACAAGGACATAGTCCGTTTCATCCACCAGCACGCCGGCAAGTCCGGCATCGTCTACTGCCTCAGCCGCAAGAAGGTGGAGGAGATGGCGGCATTCCTCAATATCAACGGCATCAAGGCCCTTCCGTATCACGCCGGTCTCGACGCCAAGGTCCGCGCCGACAACCAGGACGCCTTCCTTATGGAGGAGGTCGACATCATAGTGGCGACCATCGCCTTCGGTATGGGCATCGACAAGCCCGACATCCGTTTCGTCATCCACTACGACATCCCCAAGAGCCTCGAGGGCTACTACCAGGAGACCGGCCGTGCCGGGCGCGACGGCGGAGAGGGCATCTGCATCACCTACTACAGCTACAAGGACATCCTCAAGCTCGAAAAATTTATGCAGGGCAAGCCCGTCTCCGAGCAGGAGATCGGGCGAGAGCTCCTTGCCGAGACTGTCGCCTACGCCGAGTCGAGCCAGTGCCGCAGGAAGCTGCTGCTCAACTATTTCGGCGAGGACTATCCCGCCTCTGACTGCGGCTGCTGCGACAACTGCGTCCACCCGCGCCCGACCTTCGACGCCAGGCGCGAGATGTCGCTCGTGCTGAAGCTCGTGTCCTCGCTTCCCGAGCATTTCAAGATCGAGCACCTCGCCCTGATCCTTTCAGGCACTTCCAACGCCCTCATCAAGTCCTATCACCACGACAAGCTCCCGCTCTTCGGCGCGGGCAAGGACCACACCGTGAAGTTCTGGGCCTCCGTGATCCACCACGGGCTCATCCTCCACCTCCTCGACAAGGACATCGAGAATTACGGCCTCATCAGCGCGACCGAGGCCGGCGAGGCCTTCCTGGCCTGCCCGTATTCCATCGTGATGGCCGAGGACAGGAGTTTCTCCGAAGGCGTGGACGACGAAGATGACGACGACTCCGTTCCTGCGGGCGGCGGCGGTGGCGGCGACCAGGTCCTTCTTGCGATGCTCAAGAATCTCCGCAAGGATATGTCCCGCAAGCTCCACCTCCAGCCTTGGATCATCTTCTCCGACCCTTCCCTCGAGGATATGTCGATCAACTACCCGATGACCATCGAAAAACTGATCAAGTGCCAGGGCGTCGGCGAGGGCAAGGCCCGCAAGTTCGGCAAGGAATTCCTCGACCTTATAAAGCGTTATGTTGAGGAAAACGAAATAGAGATTCCCGACGACCTCATCATCAAGTCGGCCCCCACCAGTTCCCCCGTCAAGGTGTTCATCATCCACAGCATCGACCGCCGCCTCTTCCTCGAGGACATCGCCGAGGCCAAGGGGATGGATATGCCGACCCTCCTGAGCGAAATCGAAGCCATCGTGGCGACCGGATTCAAACTGGATCTCGGCTACTACATCAACGAAGTCGTTGACGAGGAGGTCCAGGAGGAGATATTCGACTATTTCCGCAACGAGGCCGAGTCGGACAGCATCGAGGATGCTATGGCGGCCCTCGACGACTGCACGGAGGAAGAGATACGCCTTGTCCGTATCAAATTCCTCTGTGAAGTGGCGTCATAGTGGAAGAATTTGTGTAATTTTGCGTTCCAATCAGACAGTGTATTGAAATGAAAGTCAGAAGACCCTTTACCATAGGCTACAAGAGCGTCGGGATGTGCATTCTGCGGGATGTGATCGCCCTTGCTCTCGGCATAACGTTCCTGTTTTTACCGGAAACGTGGTTCGCGGCAGTCTTGATCAAGATTCTTGGCGTAATCCTCGCCGCGCTTGGCATCCTCCAGCTGATTGCGGCCGTGGGCGCGATGTCCCTTGTCGGTATGGGCTTTCTGACATTTGTCCTCGACGGCATAGTGGTTCTTTTCGGTATATCGCTTATATTCAGCAACTTCGGTCAGAAGTTCCTCGGCATTCTCGCCGGTCTGGGCCTTATATGGTACGCTGTCGCCGACCTGATCTCCCTGTGGAAGGTCCGCCAGGCTGTCCACGAATATGAGATCCACTACGAGAAAAAGCCGGAGCAGCCCGCCGACGACGGCTCCTTCCGCGTCTCCGACGACACCCTCACCACCGCCAAGGAAGTAGATTATACGAAGGAAGACAAATGATTCCGAAAGAGACGGTAGACTTGATCCTCGATACTGCAAAGATCGAGGAAGTGATAGGCGACTACGTGACGCTCAAGCGCCGCGGAGGCAACTTCGTGGCCTGCTGTCCCTTCCACAATGAGAAGACACCGTCTTTCTACGTTTCCCCGTCCAAGGGTATCTACAAGTGCTTCGGCTGCGGCAAGGCCGGTTCCGCCGTCGGGTTCATAATGGAATATGAGCACCAGACCTACCCGGAAGCCCTCAGGACGCTTGCCCGCAAGTATAACATCGAGATAGTCGAAAAGGAAGAGACCGCCGAGGAGATTGCCGCCCGTGAGCACTCCGAGAGTCTCCACCTCGTCTGCGACAGGGCCGAGAAATTCTTCGTGGAGTCGCTTCAGACCAGGGAAGGCCGTTCGCTCGGCTACCAGTATTTCCGTTCCCGCGGCCTCGAGGACGAGACGATTGCAAAATACGGCCTCGGCTGGTCCCCGTCCAGCCGTCACGATTTCACCGACCTTGCCAAGAAGGAAGGCTATAAGGACGAGTACCTCGTCGACAGCGGCCTCTCCATCAAGCGCGACGACGGCAGCCTCTACGACCGCTTCTTCGAGCGCGTGATGTTCCCGTTCCACACCGTCGGAGGCCGCATCGTCGGCTTCGGCGGCAGGACGCTCCGTTCCGACAAGACCGTCGCCAAGTACGTCAACTCTCCCGAAACGGAGATATATATCAAGAACCGTATTCTCTACGGCCTCTATTTCGCCAAGAACGACATCTCCAAGGAGGACAAGTGCTACCTCGTGGAGGGCTACCTCGATGTCCTTTCGATGCACCAGCTCGGCATTCTCAACGTCGTGGCCTCCAGCGGCACTTCGCTGACCGAAGGGCAGATACTCCTCATCAAGCGTTTCACGGAGAACGTCACGATTATGTACGACGGCGATTCCGCCGGCATCCACGCCGCCCTCCGCGGCATCAATATGATACTCCGCGAGGGGATGAACGTCAAGATCGTCCTTCTTCCCGACGGCGACGATCCCGACTCGTTCGCCCGCAAGCACACCCTCGAGGAGGTGAAGGCCTTCATAGCTTCGGCGGAGCGCGACTTTATCGGTTTCAAGACCGACCTTCTTCTTGAAGAAGCCGGTTCGGACCCCCTCAAGCGCGCCAACCTCATCAACGACATAGCCGACACCATTGCGGAGATTCCCGACGCAGTCAAAAGGGCGATGTACATCTCCGACTGTGCGTCCAAGTTCGGCATCAGCGAGGACATCCTCTACGACCGTGTCCGCGTCACGCGTGAGCGCATTTCCGGCGAAGCGCAGCGCGAGAAGGAGCGCGAGGCGAGAAGGGTTTCGGAGCCTGTCGTCACCCCTCAGGCCGAGTACAGGCCGACTGTCAAGGATCCCCTGGTCGACAATCCCGTCACGGCTCCGTCGGAGGAGGAGCTGTTGTCCCTGCTGATTCGTCACGGCACCGACTTCCTCAGTTTCGAGACGGATTCTCCCTACTTCTCCGATGAGCCGCTTACCGTGGCGGAGTTTATCGACGAAGGAGTGGACCCCGCTCACACCCCGTTCCTCAATAAGGCCTACAAGGCCGTCTATGAGGCCTATTTCGCTCTATATGACGAGGGTAAGACGCAGGAGCGTATCGTGATGGATCTGCTCAACGGCGAGGACCGTGTCGTAGCGTCGGTGGCGGCCCGGCTTGCGGAGCCGTCCCACCAGCTCACGATGAAAAAATATGCCGATTCCCTCACTGCGACTGATTCCTGGCTCGCCAAAAGCGTCCCTATGGCCATCCTCTCCTATCAGGAGAAGGTCGTGGATGTCCACCTGCTCAGGCTCAAACGCGACCTCGCCGAGGCCTCCCCTGAAAAGTCAAACTCCATCCTTATGGAGATTTCGTCCCTTATGAACACGAAAAGGCTCATTGCAATACGCCTTGGAAAAGATAATGATTTAAAATGAAGTTCTCCCGTACACTTGTCACCTGTGCCCTCCCTTACGCCAACGGGCCGGTCCATATAGGTCACCTTGCAGGCGTTTACGTCCCTGCCGACATCTATGTCCGCTACCTCCGTCTCCGCGGGGAGGACGTACTGTATATCTGCGGCTCCGATGAGCACGGAGTGCCGATCACGATTAAGGCGAAGCAGAGAGGCTGCACGCCCCAGGATGTCGTGGACGAGTACCACAAAATTATCCGCGAGTCCTTCTCGGGGCTCGGGATCAATTTCGACATATATTCGAGGACGACCTCCAAGGTCCACTCCGAGACCGCGTCGGCATTTTTCCGCAAACTCTACGACGAAGGGAAATTCGTCACGAAGGAGAGCGAGCAGTACTACGACGAGGAGGCGAAGACTTTCCTCGCCGACCGCTACATTGTCGGCACCTGCCCCAAGTGCGGCAATCCCGAGGCCTATGGCGACCAGTGCGAGAAGTGCGGCAGCACCCTTTCTCCGGAGGAGCTCATAGATCCACGTTCCGCCCTCAGCGGCAGCGCGCCTGTCAAGAAGAAGACCAAACACTGGTATCTTCCCCTCAATGAATACGAGCCTTGGCTGCGTGAGTGGATACTCGAGCAGCACAAGGAATGGAAGACCAACGTCTACGGTCAGTGCAAGTCCTGGCTTGACGGCGGGCTGCAGCCCCGTGCCGTCAGCCGCGACCTCGACTGGGGCATCCCGCTCCCGATCGACGAGGGTGAGGGCAAGGTGCTCTACGTGTGGTTCGACGCTCCAATAGGCTATATATCAAATACTCGTGAACTTCTCCCTCAGACCTGGGAGAAATGGTGGAAGGATTCCTCGACCAGGCTTGTCCATTTCATCGGCAAGGACAATATAGTCTTCCATTGCATAGTCTTCCCGTCGATGTGCAAGGCCGAAGGGTCGTATATCCTCACGGACAACGTCCCCTCTAACGAATTCCTCAACCTCGAAGGCCGCAAGCTTTCCACCTCGAAGAACTGGGCCGTCTGGCTCCACGAGTACCTTCAGGACTTCCCGGGCCAGGAGGACGCCCTCCGCTACGTCCTCTGCGCCAATGCCCCCGAGACCAAGGACAACGACTTCACCTGGAAGGACTTCCAGGCCCGCTGCAACAGCGAGCTGGTGGCCGTCTTCGGCAATTTCGTCAACCGCGCTGTAGTGCTTGCCGGCAAATACTTCGGCGGCAAGGTGCCCGGCAATCTGAAACCGGAGCCGGTCGACGCCGAGACTCTCGCCCAGATCGGCCCCTGCAAGGAGGCGCTGGAGAAGTATATCGCGACTTTCCATTTCCGCGAGGCCCTGAAGGAGGCGATGAATATAGCGCGTATAGGCAATAAGTACATATCGGACGCCGAGCCGTGGAAGGTCATCAAGGCCGATCCGGACCGCACGGCTTCCATCCTCTATACCTGCCTGCAGATCAGTGCATCGCTCGCCATCGCGTTCGAGCCCTTCACTCCTTTTGCCGCGGAGAAGCTCCGCAGGATGCTTCGCGTCGGCATAGCGGCTGGCTGTGACTACCGCAAGGGTGAAGGCGCCCCGACGGAGAACTTCTACCTCGACGGCGAGGGGAAGGCGCTGCACACGGGTGGCGCCGCCTCTCCGGTGGCTTTGTCCGCCGGTCCCGCCGCCTCCGCCGACGTGCCGCTGCTCCGCTGGGATATGATAGGTGCGCCTGATATCTTAAAGGAAGGCCACGAGCTTGG
>JAFZME010000016.1 GCA_017553405.1 Bacteroidales bacterium | reverse complement strand
TAGAAGGCAGGACCCAGTCCCGTTCCCTCTACGGTGCCAAACGGCCGAAGAAATCTAAGAAGTAATTCACCTTATTCATCACCTAACATTTTTTCAAAATGAGAAAAGCGAAGCCTAAAAAGAGGATTCTACTTCCGGATCCCAAGTATCACGACGTGATGGTTACACGTTTCGTGAACAACCTGATGCTGCAGGGGAAGAAGAGTATCGCGTATTCTATCTTTTATGATGCCATTGACATGGTAGGCGAGAAGATGAAAGATTCTGACAAGGCTCCTCTCGATATTTGGAGGAAAGCACTCGAGAACGTGACCCCTCAGGTCGAGGTCAAGTCACGCCGTATCGGTGGTGCCAACTTCCAGGTGCCGACAGAGTTACGTCCTGAAAGGAAGATTTCCGTCTCGATGAAGAATATGATATCCTTCGCCCGCAAGAGAGCAGGACACTCTATGGCCGAAAAGCTTTGCGCCGAGATCGTCGCCGCCTACAACAACGAAGGCGGTGCCTTCAAGCGCAAGGAAGATATGCACAGAATGGCTGAAGCCAACAAGGCATTTGCACACTTCCGCTTCTAAACGGCATTCTGAATGGCAGAAAGGGATCTCAGATTCACGCGCAACATCGGCATTATGGCCCACATAGATGCCGGTAAGACCACCACGTCGGAGCGTATCCTCTACTACACGGGGAAGACTCACAAGATGGGGGAGGTCCACGAAGGCGCGGCCACAATGGACTGGATGGTCCAGGAGCAGGAGAGGGGTATCACCATCACCTCCGCCGCGACCACCGCATTCTGGCCGTTCGCCGGGCAGAAGTATCAGATCAACCTGATCGATACTCCCGGCCACGTGGATTTCACCGTCGAAGTCGAGCGTTCCCTCCGTGTTCTGGATGGTACGATCGCTACGTTCTGCGCTGTCGGCCGTGTTCAGCCGCAGTCGGAGACCGTATGGCGTCAGGCGGACAAGTACGGCGTGCCGAAGATCGCCTATGTCAACAAAATGGACCGCGTCGGAGCCGACTTCCTCGCCTGTGTCGAGGAGATCAAAAACAAGCTCGGCGCCAATGCGGTTCCTGTCTGTCTCCCTATCGGAGCCGAAGACCAGTTCGAAGGACTTATCGACCTCCTGTCGATGAAGGCCATCTACTACAATTCGTCCGAGGAACTCGTCAACTTTGAAATCAAGGACATCCCCGCCGAACTCCTCGCGGAGGCCGAAAGCGCCCGCACGGTGCTCATCGAGACCGCCGTCGAGTGCGACGATTCCCTGATGGACAAGTATTTCGACGACCCCGACACCCTCACCGAAGAAGAAATCGTCAGCGCTCTGCGCAAGGGCACGATCTCTATGAAGATCGTCCCTGCCTGCTGCGGTTCCTCCTTTAAAAATAAAGGTGTCCAGTTCCTCCTCGACTGTGTGATGCGTTTCCTTCCTTCCCCGCTCGACAAGGGCGCGGTCAAGGGTGTCCACCCTAAGACCGGTGCCTCCATCGAGCGCCGTCCCGACAACAGCGAGCCTTTCAGCGCCCTCGTTTTCAAGATTGCGACCGATCCGTTCGTCGGACGTCTCGCCTTCCTGAGGGTATATTCCGGAAAGATCGACTCCGGCTCCTATGTCCACAACACCCGCACCGGCAAGAACGAAAGGATCTCCCGACTCTACCAGATGCACTCCAACCACCAGAATCCCATCGATTTCGTGGAGGCTGGCGACATCTGCGCCGCCGTAGGTTTCAAAGACCTGCGCACCGGCGACACCGTTTGTGACGAGTCCCACCCTATCGTTCTCGAGTCGATGGAGTTCCCCGATCCCGTAATCGGCATCGCCGTCGAGCCCAAGACCCAGCAGGATCTTGACAAGCTCGCGATCGCCCTCGGCAAGCTCTCCGAGGAAGACCCGACCTTCACGGTCAGGTCCGACAACGAGACCGGCCAGACGGTCATCAGCGGTATGGGCGAGCTCCACCTCGACATCATCGTCGACCGGCTCCGCCGCGAATTCGGCGTGGACATCAACCAGGGAGCTCCGCAGGTCAACTACAAGGAGGCCATCACGACCAGCGTCCAGCTGCGCGAGGTCTTCAAGAAGCAGACCGGCGGCCGCGGTAAATTCGCGGACATCATCGTGGAGATTTCTCCCGCTGATGAAGGACACGTCGGCCTCCAGTTCGAGAACGAGGTCAAGGGCGGCAACGTACCCAAGGAATTCGTCCCCTCCGTGGAGAAGGGATTCCAGGCCGCAATGGCCAACGGCGTACTTGCCGGCTATGAGGTGCCCTCGCTCAAGGTAAGGCTGCTTGACGGAAGCTTCCACCCGGTGGATTCCGACCAGCTTTCCTTCGAGCTCGCAGCCCGTATGGCTTTCCGCCACGGCTGCCCCAAGGCCCACCCCGTTCTCCTGGAGCCGATTATGTCCCTCGAAGTGGTCACTCCCGAGGATTATATGGGCGACATCGTCGGCGACCTCAACCGCCGCCGCGGTCAGATCGTCGCAATGGACTCCGCCTCCAACGGAGCCCGCATAGTCAAGGCCTTCGTCCCGCTCGCCGAGCAGTTCGGCTATGTGACCGTCCTCAGGACGCTCTCCTCCGGCCGCGCGACCTCGACGATGACGTTCGACCACTATGCTGAAGTCCCTTCAAATCTTGCCAAAGACATCGTCGAGAAGAGCGGCTACCGCCACTTCTCGGATGATGAGTAATGTTTAAGAAAAAGTAAAAAAGATTACCAATATGAGCCAGAAAATCAGAATCAAACTCAAGTCTTTCGATCACGCTCTTGTGGACAAGTCCTCCGCGCGCATCGTTGACACGGTAAAATCTACAGGTGCAAAGGTCAATGGTCCCATTCCTCTTCCCACCTCGAAGAAGATTTTCACCGTCAACCGCTCGACCTTCGTCAACAAGAAGTCCCGCGAGCAGTTTGAACTCGACTCCTATGTCCGTCTTCTCGACATCGACGACTCCAACGCGAAGACCGTCGACGCTCTGATGAAGCTCGAACTCCCCGCCGGCGTCGAGGTCGAAATCAAAGTCTGAGAGTAAAGAAAAAATCATTATCTTTGCGGTGTCATCGCTTCAGGCAGTGACCCGCAGAGAAGTTGTTTTGAACGCAAAACAACTTCTAAGGTCCCTTAGCTCAGTTGGTTAGAGCATCTGACTCATAATCAGGGGGTCGTAGGATCATGCCCTACAGGGACCACAAAAAAAGACCGATTGCTCGGTCTTTTTTTGTGTCCCTACCTGTTTCTCGTGGCTCGTATGCAAAACAGGCCGTTTTTGCCTACGAGTACGCCATTCTCTCCAGTTCGTATGCAAAACAGGCCGTTTTTGCCTACGAGTCACGGCAACG
>JAFZME010000147.1 GCA_017553405.1 Bacteroidales bacterium | reverse complement strand
GAGTCGTTGCGGGTAACGGCCAGGGTTGCTCCCCTGATGTTCCACGCACGGAGGAAACTGTCGATCCTTTCGTCGAGAGGCTTGAGCTCTTCGACGGAGGAGTCCGAATTCTCGATCCTTTCGTTGAGGTATCTGTCCATCGGCCCCTGGGCGAATGAAAATACTCCCCAAAGGACGGCCGTCAGTATTAGAACAATCCTTCTCACAGAGTGCCTCCTATAAGTGCCGGATCGTCGCCGTCATTGACCTTGTCGATCTTACGGAGCAGGACTATGGCAAATGCTCCTGTCGTGATGGTGGAAATAAGGTCGGAGGCGGGGAAACTCCACCATACTCCGTCCACTCCGCCGACGATCCCCGGAAGGAAATACAGGAACGGCAGAAGGAAAAGAAGCTGGCGCGTAAGCGAAAGGAAGATGGACTTGCGCACCATCCCGAGGCTCTGGAAAAGATTGGTCGTGACAATCTGGAAGCCGACGACGGGGAACATAAGGTTGGCTATCCTCAGTCCGTGGGCGGAAATCTCCTCCAGGGCCGGATCGTCAGTGAATATGGAGACAACCTGCATCGGGATCAGAACTGAAACCAGGAAGCCGAGCGTCAGGGCTATCGTGGCGCACAGGGCGGTCAGCTTATAGACGTCGCGCACTCTGGAGTAGAGCCGCGCTCCATAATTGTAGCCGGCAATCGGCTGCATCCCCTGGTTGAACCCCATCGCTATCATAATGAACACGAATGATACGCGGTGGTTGATGCCGAACGCGGCGATTGCGAGGTCTCCGCCGTATGCTCCCATCTGGCGGTTGATGAAGAGGACGACCAGGCAGCTGGCGAGGTTCATAAGGAAGGGCCCCATACCGATGGCGAGGGAGTCCTTGGCTATCGGCCAGTCGATTGCGAGGATGTTGCCGCGGAAATGGACCACGTTCTTCTTGTCGCTGAAATACCAGAGGCTGAAGCTCAGGGCCATCGCCTGGCAGAGGATGGTGGCGATCGCCGCTCCCTTGATGCCCAGGCCGAACACGTTTATGAAAAGCGGGTCCAGCACCGCGTTGGCCGTGACCGTGAAGACGGTGAGGTACATCGCCGTCTTCGGGTTGCCGGAAGCGCGGATGACGCTGTTGAGGCCGAAATACAGGTGCGTGATGACATTGCCTGCGGCTATTATCAGCATATAGTCGTGGGCGAAGGGCAGGGAGTTGTCGCTCGCTCCGAAGAACCGGAGTATGGGGTTGAGCCATATTATGGAGACGGCGGTGAAGATTAGCCCTATTATGACGTTGAGCGTGAACTCGTTGGATAGGACGCGGCTGGCCTTTTCGTATTCCTTCCGCCCCAGCAGGACGGAAATCATCGTGGACGCGCCGACTCCGACGAGGGTGCCGAGGGCGGCCGAAATGTTCATAAGGGGGAACGTCACCGAAAGACCGGAAAGGGCGAGGGCTCCGACACCGGGGATATGGCCGATGAATATGCTGTCGACCATATTGTACAGCGAAGAAGCCGTCATCGCAATGATGGCGGGAATCGCATACTGCTCAAGCAGGGAGCTGATCTTCTTCGAGCCGAGTTCGGTCGGGGCGGCGTTCTTTACCATCCTAAGGCGCTTCAACTACCTGGATGTCGAAAATGAGCGGAGCGAAGGGCGGAACCGCACCGCCTGTCCCGGTGTAGCTGTAGCCGAGAAGGGAATAGAAGGCGGTCCTTGCCTTTTCGTAAGGATGGAGCTTGGCCAGGGCGCCGGAGAAGCCGGTGATGGTCGTCGAGCCGTTGAGGGTGATTTCCGTGTATTTCTCATACAGGATGACCGGAAGGGGAGCGTAGGTGGAGGATGCGGAATAAAGTCCGTAGACCTTTGCCGTGTCGGCTTCGCTGGTGTCGAAGACGGTGCCGTTGAGAAGCCTGCCGGTGTAGTTGATGTAGATGGTCGTGTCGGAAGGCATTTCGTAGTTGGCGGGGTCCTGCGGCATAACGTAGGATGTCTTCCCGGAGGGACTGCCGAAACCGAGGCTCTCGAAATAGAATCCCCTGCGAAGTTCGTTCTCGACGTCGTAGTAGGTGGAGTCGCGGTAGGCTTCGGCGAAATTCTTCCTGACATAGACCTCGAGGGAATCTATCTCGGTCTGGAAGACGTCGGCGCTTATTTCGAGAAGCTCGAGCTCATAGATATAGCTTGAAGCGGAGCTTTCGGCCTTTTCGACGTACTTGTCCTTGGTGGCCTGGCGCTCGGAGGTCATAAGCCATCCGGGGATAGCCACTTTCCTCTTGCCTCCGGCCTTCATCCCTATGAGGGCCTCGGCGACTCCGGCGTAGCAGCCGTTGGTGCCTTCGGTGATGTACCAGACGACGGGGCCGTAGTAGTTGCCCTTGACGTAGAGGCCGGTCCGGCGGGCCGTGCTCTCGTCGCTGGTGGACTGGACGTTGCCTTCGAGGTCGGTGATGGTGTAGTTGAGCTTGACGAAGCGGAAAGCGGGCATCCAGGTGTCGCCTTCGCCCACTGTCTCGTCTCCGAGAAGCATCACTCCCTTGTCGCCGATGGGAGTGGCCGTAAGGCCGGTCTTCCCGTCATCTCCGTAGTAGTATTCGATCCAGGAGTCGAAAAGCTTGACAAGGAGCTCCTTGTCGTTGCGGCCGGTCTCTTTGGCGCACCCGCTGATGGCGAGAATGGCTAATATCGTGAGCGCTTTTGCACAATTTTTCATATTGTCAATTGGTTATGCTTTCAACTGTGATGTGATAGACAAGTGCCGATTTGGACGGTATGGTCCCAACAATTTTTTTGCCATAGGCATATTTGCCGGAGAAAAGAATGTAGCATTCCTCTCCGCCGCGTACTCCCTTAAGCCCGTTTTCGAGACCTTTGAGGAGGGGGTCGGTGCCGAGCTCTACCGTCTCAATCTGGAATATGGACTCGTCGGAGACGGTCCAGGAAGAAGCTTCCGCTATGGTCTTGTCGTTGGTCGCGAAGAGGTTGGAGGCGGATACGCTGGTGCCGCTAAGAAGATAGCCTGCGTAGTAGAATGAGACGATGCCTCCCTCCTCGAGAGTCTCTTCCGAGGTGCCTTCCTTGACGGTCAGGCGAACCGAACCGCCATTGTAGGTTGGCGTCCAGTCGGGGTGGGCGTCGACGAATTTGGCTATGGCGTTCTCCTGGTTTTCATAGGCCTGCTGGACGGCCTGCGGGACGCAGCCGGCGACAAGACAGATGAGAACGGTGAGGAGCAGCTTTTTCATTTGAGGTATTCTTTCAGGGCGTTTTCTACATAGGCTTCGACATCGCCTTTTTCGGGAAGGTCGTCCGGAACGAGCAGACGGCCGCCGGAGGCGTTTTCGTGGCCGCCGCCGTTGAAGAAGCGTCCGGCAAGGTCTCTTGCCGAGGTCCCTTTCTTCGAGCGGATGGAAACGCGGAAGCGGTCATCTTCTTCAGTGAGGAAGATGCTGAGGCGGATGTCTTTTGCGGTGAGAGGCACGTTGACGAAGCCCTCGGTCTCGCCGTCACGGTAATCGAAGCGCTCCTTGATCTCCTTCGTGAGTATCATCCACGCCGCGCCTTCGGGAGTCACGTGGAGGCGCTGGTCGAGCATATGGCCGAGGAGGCGGATGCGGTTGGTGCGGTAGCTGTTGAACGCGCTTTCCACTATGCCGTCCCGGTCGACGCCGGCTTCAAGAAGGGCCGAGGCCATCTGAAGCGTGGTGGGGAACACTGAATTGGCGAAATTGTTGGAATCAGTCGTCATCCCGCACATCAGGGCGTAGGCGCAGGTCGGGGGGAGCTTGCGGGCATCCCCGACAATCTCCATAAGTATCTGGTAGATAAGCTCGCAGGCGGACGAGACATCAGTCTTCGAGAACACAAGGCCGAACGCTTCGGCTTCGGGCCCGATGTGGTGATCTATGAGAACCTTGGGGGCTTTCGCGCGGCGCACGGCGGCTTCCTCGCTGCTGACTCTTTCGAGCCGGTTGAGGTCGAGCACAAGGATGGCTTCAGCGTCTTCGATGGCCTTCTCCGCCGCTTCAGGGGACTTCGCGTGGATAAGGAGCCTGTCTTGCGGGATGCGCTTCGTGATGAAGGCGAGAGGCTCTCCCGGGGCGTTGGGAAGCACGACCTTGACGTCCTTCCCGCAGGCTTCCGAAAGGTAGCTCGCCACTGCAGCGCACGAGCCCACCGCATCGCCGTCGGGATTCATATGCGACAGCACGGCAATCTTTTTCGCCCGGCGGATAATCCCCTCCAGCGCGTCAATTTTCTCTTTAGTTATGCAGGTCGCTTCAGTCATATCCTACAAAGATACATAATTTGATGTATAAATAAAAAAATACTCGCCTCGTTTTTGGAACTTGCCACCCTCGGCTTAGAGGGATTTGTTTTTTTACAAAACTGTTGTTAAATTTGTCCGAATTAGTTTTAGACAAACAAAAACAATAACCATAATGAACAAAATCGTCAAGATTATCGTTGAAGTAGTGCTCGCCCTCGTGGCCGTTCTCCTCGTCTGGCTCATCTACGCCAGCATTATGGAGCCCGTCAACTTCAACAAGGAAAAAGCAGCAAGGGAAGAAGTCGCCATCCAGCGCCTCAAGGACATCCGTACACTTGAAGTCGCTTTCAAGAGCGTGACCAACCACTTCACGGCCGACCCCGACTCCCTCCTTCTCTTCTACAACACCGGCAAGATGGATGTCGTTATGCAGATCGGTTCCGCCGACGACTCCCTCGCGATGGCCAACACCGCCGCCATCCGCAAGAAGAACCGTAAGATTACCAACGAGCAGCTCCTCGAGCTCTACAACCAGGGGACCCCGCTCGTCTTCTCGATCACCACTCCTCTTGCCATCAAGGACACCCTCTTCGCCAGCCGCGAGAATTTCGTCATCGACTCCATCATCTACATCCCCTTCTCGGGAGGCAAGAAAGTCGAGTTCGACGCAATCGTAAAGATGGTTTCCGGTGTTCAGGTTCCTCTGTTCGAAGCCCGTATGCCGTATGACGACCTCCTTAAGGGTCTCGACCGCCAGCTCATTGTCAACCTCAAGGCCGACAGGGAAAACCAGAACAAGTACGAAGGCCTGCAGGTCGGCAGCGTCTCCGCTCCGAACAACAACGCCGGCAACTGGGAGTAGTCTCAATGCCGACCGCGATTTCAGAAAAGATATCCATTCAAGTCTCTTTGAGTGGATATTCTTTTACTCTCCGGCCGTCGGGGAGGCGTTCTCCGTGGCTTTCTCCCGAGAGCATCTTCTCTTCAAAGGAGCTCAGCCGCCCTTATGATTCGGTGGAGATATCGCTCCTTACGCCGAAGTGTACGCTCGTCCCGCTCAATTTCTTCGACCCGGAGAAAGGGCGCAGCGCGCTTGCCGAGGTGTCTGAGCTCGCACCGGAGGATAAGGTCAGCTACGTGGAGATCCCTTCGGTCGGAGCGGCGCTCGTCTATTCCCTTTCGATAGGGGAGACGCTTTCCGGAGTCCTCTCGAGGATGGTGCTGCTCAGGGACGGCAGCCAGGCGCCGGTGCTCCCGGAGCTCTACTACCTCATCCTTGCCATCGAGGAGCGCAAGGAATACAACCGCATCCTCGCTTCCTTCCGCGACGGCCACCTTTTCCTGGTCATAGCCCAGGGAAGGACTCTTCGTCTTGCCAACGTCTTCGACGCTCCGGACTTCACGACGGCGGAGTATTTCATATTCCTTTCTATGAAATCCCTCCAGCTCAATCCCGAAGTCTCCACCATCTCATTCCGCACTCCCGTCACGGCCGAGGAGGAAATCTCCCTCTGCCGATATTTCAAAGCAGTTGAATTGATATAAAATAAAATACTTATGTACGACAAAGAAAGAGGGCTCTATATTGCCCACTGCGAAAACGGGCCGATCTCCATATTGGGGAAAATGGCCAACCGCCACGGACTCGTCGCCGGCGCCACAGGTACCGGTAAGACCGTCACCCTCCAGGTCCTTGCAGAAAGCTTCTGCCAGGTCGGAGTACCCTGCTTTATGGCCGATATGAAAGGCGACCTCTCCGGCATCAGCCAGCCGGGCCGCCTGTCGGGCTTCATCGAGAAGCGTATGCCCGAATTCGGAATCGAGAATCCGGAGTTCCAGAGCTGCCCGGTGCGTTTCTTTGACGTATTCGGCGAGCAGGGCCACCCGATGAGGGCGACCGTCTCCCAGATGGGCCCGGATCTCCTCGCCCGCCTTATGGAGCTCAACGAGACTCAGGCCGGCGTGCTCCACATCGTTTTCCGCATCGCCGACGACAGGGGCCTCCTTCTGATCGATATGAAGGACCTCCGCGCTATGCTCAACTATGTGGCCGAGCACTCTTCCGAGTTCACGACTTCCTACGGAATGGTCTCCGCGGCCAGCGTCGGAGCCATCCAGAGGGCGCTTCTCGCCCTTGAGAGCCAGGGCGCCGACAAGTTCTTCGGGGAGCCCTCCTTCGACATCTACGACCTTCTCCAGTGCGAGATGGGCAAGGGCATTATGAACGTGCTGGCGGCCGACAAGCTGATGCTCCAGCCGAAGCTCTATTCGACCTTCCTGCTCTGGCTTATGTCCGAGCTGTACGCCACCCTTCCGGAGGTCGGCGATATGGATTATCCTAAGCTTGTGTTCTTCTTCGACGAAGCCCATATGCTCT
>JAFZME010000146.1 GCA_017553405.1 Bacteroidales bacterium | reverse complement strand
CTCACCTGCGGCATCTGCGGTGAGCACGGCGGCGACCCTGCCTCCATCAAGTTCTTCAACTCGATCGGCATCGACTACGTCTCCTGCTCCCCGTTCCGCGTCCCCATCGCCCGCCTCGCCTCCGCCCAGGCCGCCATCGCCGCAGAGTAGGTTTATCTAAAGTGACTGCAAAGGTTTTGTGAAAAAAATTTTTTCACTACCTTTGCAGTCCATTGATTTAAAAGCACAAAGTGCGACAGTAAGTCCCTTTCCTTGGGGAAAGGGATTTAGGGAAAGGGGTCTGAGACCCTAATCTTCCGAGCGTCGGCCTTGTGCGATAGATCGGAAGATTAGCTCAGTCGGTTCAGAGCACCTGCCTTACAAGCAGGGGGTCGACGGTTCGAATCCGCCATCTTCCACCAAACTAATAACGATATTTTATGGCAACAACTGCAGATTTCAAGAACGGTCTTTACCTTAATTACAATGGTAAACCGTGCGTTATCGTCTGGTTCCAGCACGTGAAGCCCGGCAAGGGCCCCGCTTTCGTCAAGGCGAAGCTCCGCAACCTGGAGAACGGACGTATCCTCGAGAACACCTTCACGGCCGGCGTCAAGATCGACACCAACACCGTCGAGCGCCGTCCCTACCAGTTCCTCTATGCCGATGAGGACGGTTTCAACTTTATGCACGAAGAGACCTACGAGCAGATCCATCTCCCCCACGACGTGGTCGAGAACTCCGACCTTATGAAGGCCGGCCAGCACGTGGAGATGATGTTCGTCACCGAGCCTGAGGAAAGGTGCCTCACCTGCGAGCTCCCGACCTACGTCACTCTGGAGGTCACCTACAGCGAGCCCGCCGTCAAGGGCAACACCGCTTCTACCAGCGCCCTCAAGGAGGTCGAACTCGAGACCGGTGCAAGGATTATGGTCCCCCTGTTCATCAATACAGGCGACGTGATCACCGTCAACACAACCGACCGTGCCTACGGCCAGAGGGTGTAAGACAAAGCACCAAAAAGGAAAAGCCGCTGTGACATCACGTCTTCAGCGGCTTTTTTGTACCCATTATTAACCTTAACTAACCGAAACACCCATTTGCAAGAGCTGTGCCACAAATGGCGGTTCAAAGGTTTTGTCGTTCAATTTTTAATTGCTGGATCTGGTATGACCCGTTTTTTATCCCTACGAAGATTGTTACCAGAAAAACTTCCCCGCCAGCGTTGAGGGCTCCGAGAGCATATTTGGTGGTGCCGCTGGATGCTTTGTGGGTGATTTCGAAGGAACGGGGGGAGTAGGTGTCAAAGAAAGATTTCAGGATTTGCCGGGCCTGATTCTTGGAGGAATCGTTGGTGGAAGAGATGACGGTTATTTCCAGATTGTCCGCAAACCAGGCTGAAAGTTTCAAGGCGTCCCCCTGAGAGATGTATTTCGCTATCGGAACGAAGACGTCATAGCCGCTTTCCTGGGCTTTCGACGGGCCGGCGGCCACAAGAAGGGCTGCAAGGGCGAATACTATTGCTGCTTTTGGTTTCATCGTCCCCATTTCTTGCAAAATCCGAGCCATCGGTTTATATTTGTAATTCGTAACTGCAATGGCAGCAACAATGCGCATAAAGAGATCCTCCGGCATCGCCCTGATGGCGTTGTCGGTGGTGCTCGCCGTCCTCTCCGTTTTCGTGAGCAGGGGCCCAGCCAACACCGACAAGGCCGCCGCCCGTGCCGGACGCATCCTCGACCGCAGGGTTGAGAAACTCGACGCCTATATGAATGCCGCCCTGACTCAGGACCGGCAGTCCTGGATGTCCTTCGAGGATTTTCCGTCGGATTTCGTCATCTACCGCTATTGCGCCGACACCCTTCAGTCCTGGTGCAACCAGTTTCCCCTCCACAACGACGACATCTCGTCCGTCGCCACCGTCGAAAGGCTTTCTTCCTATCGCAGCCGTATCGTTTCCCCCCTGTCCGAGATAACGGACGTCCCGTCCTTCGTCAACTATGGTCCCAAATGGTTCATAGTCAAGAGGCAGTCCCTCGGAGACTGCACGGTCATAGCCGGCCTGGAAGTGGACGACGAGCTGTCGGGGCCGTCCCGCAGGAAGGTCGTAGGGGAGCGCTTCTCCATCGAGACGCTTTCATACGGCACCGGATCTCCCGTGTTTGTTTCGGGCGTTGCCGTTTTCAAGATCACGTCCGACCCCTCCAGCGAGGGTGCTGACAGCAATCCGGTCCTGTTCTGGCTGGCCCTGATGCTGTTTCTTGCCGGCCTTTGCCTGTTTGCGGCTTCCTCCCGCAGCTGGACAGGCCTCGCCGTCTCGTCCGTGCTGCTGACGGCCGTGATGACTCTCGTCTACCTCTATGGCCGTGGTCTCGGCAATGTGTTCCGACTTTTCTCTCCGACGCTTTATGCCGACCGCCAGTTCCTTTATTCGCTCGGCGCCGTAGTCCTCCTCAACCTCTATGTGACTCTCCTTTCCATATTTATATATATGGCGAGGAGGACAATCTATTCCTTCGTTGCCGGCAGCAGGCGTAATATCGGCATTCTTGCGGGACTTTCCCTGTTGTCGTCCGGGATTGTCATCTTCCACATAGTCCGTTCCTTCAGGAGCATTGTGATGCACTCAAGCATCTCTCTGGAGCCGCTCAAGGCCCCGTCCATCAGCATCTACACCGGAGTGGTCTATGTGTCTTTCCTCTCGCTCGCGATGACCATTCCTCTGCTGCTGAGGTTTATGGAGCCGTTCCTCCATCGGAATGGAGTCAGGACGAATATTTTCTCGCTTCGCGGAAGAATCATATTCTCGGGGATTGTCGCCGTCTATTTCGTGATCACGTCTTCCGTCCTCGGCTTCAGGAAAGAGGAAAGCAAGATCGAAGTATGGAGCAACCGTCTTTCGATGGACAGGGACATCGGACTCGAAATCCAGCTTCTCGGCATAGAGCAGGGCATAGCGGCCGACCAGGTGATCAGGGTGGTGTCCGCCGTTTCCGGCACCGGCGGTCTTGTCCACAACCGCCTGGTTGAGGCCTACCTTGGGCGCATTACCCAGTCGAACGACATCTCCGTCTACATCACAGACGACACTTCCACCAACCCCAACCTGAGAGCGCTCTTCGAGAGCAGGATTGCGCGGGCTTCCCGCATAGCCGAGATGTCCAATTTCTTCTTCTCGCGCGACGTCGTCGGCAGGGGGCGCTACACCGGCTATTTCATCTATCCTCACGAAGACGGCACCTACTCTTCGATGATTCTCTGCATAGACCCGAAGTCCAACAGGGAAGACCGGGGCTATCTGTCCCTTCTCGGCATCTCCGGTCCGGGCCGCATCGCGATTCCTCCGCAGTATTCCTACGCGAAGTATTCAGAGGGCCGCCTGATGACGTTCAAGGGATTCTACCCGTACCCGACGGTGTGTCCCGAGGATTTCGTGAAGACCGGCCGCGTCTCCGGCCACACTTTCACCGGCGGCTACATCCATTTCTGCTTCGAGGTCTCCGAAGACGAGACAATCGTCATTTCCCGCGACAGAAGCGACGGATTCAACTACATAATCGAGCTGCTTCTGTTCTGGGTGCTTTCCTTCCTTATAATCTCGGCGATGGCGGCAAGCGGCGCGGCAAGGGGAGGCGAGCACACCTATTTCCGCAACCGGATCAAAGGTATTCTTTTCTCAGCGCTGACGCTCACGCTTGTCGCGATGTCCATCTTCAGCGTCTACTTCGTCTACAGGCGCTATGAGCAGGACCTCCGCATTGAAATGTCGTCCAAGATAGATTCCATTACGGCACTTGTCCAGCGCTTTACAAGGAATACCCGTGACTATCGCGAACTCCAGAACCAGGAGTTCCACGGCACCCTGGAAATGGTGGCCAACACCCTTGGCAGCGACATCACCGTCTACTCCTCTTCAGGCAAGGCGTTTATGTCTACGACACCGGAAGTCTTCGACCGTATGATTCTCGGCTTCAGGCTGGATGAGGACGTCTACAGGGAGATTGTCGAGGGGCACAACCGCTTTGTGATATCGCGCGACAGGATCGGAGAGAGCCGTTTCAACACGATGTATGCTCCGGTCTTCGCCGCGGACGGCCATATGGTCGCAATCCTGAGTTCTCCTTTTACCGAGCAGAACGAAAGTCTCGAGTACGACGCGGTCAAGCACATCATATCCGTCATCACGGTGTTCCTGATGCTTATCCTCCTTGCAAGGTTCGGCATCGAAGCCGTCGTGGACAAGCTGTTCGGCCCCTTGAGCGAGATGAGCCGCAAGATGAAGGTCTCGGCGGCGGACAGTCTGGAGTACATACAGTACGACCGTGACGACGAGATCTCATCCCTTGTGAGTTCCTACAACAAGATGGTAAGCGACCTCTCCGCCTCGACGGAGGCCCTGGCCCTGGCGGAGCGCAACAATGCCTGGAGTGCAATGGCCCGTCAGGTCGCCCACGAGATAAAGAATCCGCTCACCCCCATCAAGCTCAAGTTGCAGATGCTCATCCGTATGAAGGCCGCGGGCAAGCCCGGATGGCAGGACAAGTTCGATGAGGTGGCTGCCGCGGTACTCGACCACATCGATGTCCTTGCCGATACGGCAACGGAGTTCTCCACCTT